>JANPLZ010000075.1:0-68265 GCA_031422555.1 Cypionkella sp.
ACCGTGTCCACCCATTACGACCGCCCCGACGCCGACCGCATGCTAAGCGACGCCGACCACGCGCTATATGCGTCAAAACACGCCGGCCGGGGGCAGGCGCAGTTTTTCACGCCCGATGGGGTTGATCGCAGGGCGGGATAAAAAGGGGGGAAACCGGTAGTCGGCAGGGCCAGCCGGGCACAGCGCACCTTCAATCTGCCTGATGCTGTAGTTTATTGATTTACAACGGTTATTTTGCGCGTGCCTTTTCGCTCTGGAAACTTCCGCAACCAACTCGTGTTACTGCCGAATACTGTTGACGGCTGGCACGGCGAAACCTTCTGCCTGCCGAGGCGCAACCGTGAAAGCGCCCCAAGCCTGTCGGAACGATGATCCTTGCAGCTTTTCAGCACAGCCAAAAGGTGAAAGGTCTTGCGTTCTAAGACCCGTTGTCCACCGCAAGCGCCGCGCCCTTGGTGTCGGGCATACCGGCGCGCGTGTCGCTGGCAAAAGCGCGGAGCAAATGGCGCAAGGTTGCCCGACCGGGCGGCGGGTCAACCCCGGTGCCGAACCTTAGCCCGCCAGCATAGCCTCGCGCGGCCAAAATCGCATGGCTTTGCACTCCGACAAAAACGCGGCAATTGATACCGCATCGGTGAGATTGCATACACCACCGTCCTGCGCATCGGCCAACCCACAGGATGAAAACAGCGCAGAACTTGCCTCGTTGCAGCCAATGAATTTGCAATGGGCATAGGCGTCGGTCAGAAAATCCTGTGCGGGTTTGCTGGTGGCAAGCGGGTCTTTGCCCGGCAGGATTGCCACGGCGTCAAACAGCACGGATGGTGCGCCCCCAAGATGTTCGTCAACCTTGTGAAGACTGCCTTGCGTGTCTTTTACCCCGCCGATTTTCGGCGCGATGATCTTGATCAAAACCCCCGCTTTTGCCGCCGCATCTTGTAGCGCCGACAACTGCCCCGCGTCGGTGCCATCACTGACCAAAACGCCGATCACCCGGCCTTTGAAACTGTCCGGTGCATTCCGCTGGATGCTAAGCGCCTTTGACGGGGCAAGGTTCATTCGGGTGGGCCGGGATGCCGGGGCAGGTTTTGGCATGTTTGTGATGCCAAGACGGTCAGCCACATCTTTGGACATCGCATCATCAATATTCATCAAATGTGACACGATCCGCGACCGGATGCCGGGCTCGGCGCATTTCGACAATTCGAACACCAGCGCGTTACGGATATGGCCTTGTTCAGACGGTGTCTGACTGATGTAGAACAGCCGCGCCTGACTGTAGTGATCGGAGAAACTTTCGGGCCGCAGACGGGCCTTGTCGCCCGTGACGGGTTCCTTAAAGCTGACATAGCCTTCAAGCGGGTGCGCCCGCGGCCCTTCGCCCCAGCCATTGGGTTCATAATTCACCCGGCCTTTGCGCGCGTTGGTCTGCATATGGCCGTCTTGCTGATAATTGCTGACCGGGCAGCCTTTGGGCGCGTTGATCGGCAGTTTGGTGAAATTTGGCCCACCCAAGCGTTTCAGTTGCGTATCGAGATAGGAAAAATTGCGCCCCTGAAGCAAGGGATCATTGGTAAAATCAATGCCCGGCACCACGTTTGACGTGCAAAAGGCGACCTGTTCGGTTTCGGCAAAAAAGTTGTCCACGGCGCGGTCCAGCGTCATGGTGCCGATGATTTGCACCGGGCAATCTTCTTCCGGGATCAGTTTGGTGGGGTCCAGAACATCAAAAGCAAATCCGTCGGCAAACGCTTGATCGAACAGCTGCACGCCCAGATCCCACGCCGGGAAATCGCCCCGCTCGATGGCATCCCAAAGATCGCGGCGATGGCGGTCGGCGTCGGCACCGTTGCCTTTCACCGCTTCATCCCACAGCACCGATTGCAGGCCCATTTTAGGCTTCCAGTGAAATTTGACGAAGGTTGATGTGCCATCGGACGTGACAAACCGGAACGTATGCACCCCAAACCCTTCCATCGTGGCAAATGACCGGGGCAAGGCGCGGTCTGACATCGCCCACATGATGGTGTGCATCGCTTCTGGCGTCAGCGAAATGAAGTCCCAGAAATTGTCATGCGCCGATGCTGCCTGGGGGAAATCACGGTCGGGTTCTGGTTTGACGGCATGAATGAGATCGGGGAATTTGATGGCATCCTGGATGAAAAACACCGGCACATTGTTGCCGACAAGATCCCAGTTGCCAGCATCAGTGTAGAATTTGACCGCAAAGCCGCGCACGTCGCGGGCAAGGTCCGCCGAGCCTTTGCTGCCCGCCACGGTGGAAAAACGCACGAACACTTCGGTCTTTTTGCCGATTGTGGCAAAGGGCGTGGCGCAGGTGATGTCGCTCATCGCGCGACTGCATTCGAACGTGCCATGCGCGCCGTAGCCGCGCGCGTGAACCACCCGCTCCGGGATACGTTCGTGGTCAAAGTGAAAGATTTTTTCGCGCAAGGCGAAGTCTTCCAACAGCGTCGGCCCCGGCGCGCCTGCACGCAGCGAGTTTTGATTGTCGGCGATGATCAGGCCCTGCGCTGTGGTCAGGCGTTCGCTGGTGCCGTCTGCGTGCTGATGGATTTCCCCCCCCGCGCCGCGGACAGAAATCAGATCATTCAGGTTTGAAGATTGGATTGGCTTTTTCATGGCAAGGGCCTTTCTGGGTGGCAGCGGGCTGGCCAGGACCAATGCGATCCCAAGCCTGAATGACGATGAGATTTATTTGGACTTTTTGGCTTTGCTTTTTTCGCCTGCACCGGCCTTTGCGGTGCCGGAGGCTTTGGCGTCACCCTTTGCCATACTGCCTTTATCTTGCTGGGCTTTTTCATGCGACGCGGCTGCTGCGCCATGAAGTGTTGAACTTTTCGCGGTTTTGGTTGGCATGACTTTGTCCTTCGCTGTGATACGCGGTGTGCGTGTCAATCAAACGCCACCTGCCCGGTTGCGTTCCGTTGTCTTTCGCATTGTTCAGGCTTGATTGGGCGATTGCGCAAAAAGGCGCTTAGCGGTGGCTATCGGGCGCAAGGATGGCCCACCACGCGAATTACTGGGTGGCCGATGCGACCATCTTGCCAAGGGCGTCGATGTTATAGGGTTTGGTCAGAACATGGGCATCGCGGAACCCGTCGATCAAACCGCGTTCGCCGTATCCGCTTGCAAAGATGAACGGAATCTTCTGGTCGCGCAGCACATCTGCGATGGGAAAAGACAAGATACCGCGCAGGTTCAGATCCAGAATGGCAAGGTCAAACCGACCGGATCTGGCAAAGTCCAAACCGATATCAAGTCGGTTTGCGACCATGACAACGACATGGCCAAGGTCTGCGATCATGTCCGAAAGATCGACGGCAATGATCGCTTCGTCTTCGACAATCAAGACCCTGAGGCTGCTTGGCGGTCCGGCGGACATGGCAGGGATCCTTTCAGGCGCTAAGACGGCACGGGTGCGTCCAGCACATATGCCACCCCGCTGATATCATAGCTAACGTCCACCGTCCCACCTAGTTCCATCGCAAGGGCACGCTTGATCAGACTGGTGCCAAATCCGGTTACAACGGGCGGCGTCACAGGCGGCCCGCCGCTTTCCAGCCACCGCCATTGAAAGTGGGGCACGCCTGAATTTTCCGTCAGCGTCCAGACGATGGTCACGATCCCTTCGGCAACCGACAGCGCACCATATTTGGCCGCATTGGTACACAGTTCGTGAATTGCCAGACTGAAGGTCATGGCGACCGAAGGGTTCAACGCAACAAATGGCCCGCTGATGTGGAACCGGTTTTTGCCGGCTTCGTGGGGCTCGATCGTGGCGTTGATCAGGCTGCCAAGATCGGTGCCAGCCCAGTTTGCCTCGATCAGCAGATCATGCGCGCGCGCCATCGCCATCAAACGTTCGCCAAATGCGGCCCGTGCTTCGGGCAAGGCAATGTCGCCACGCAGCGTTTGCGATGCAATGGCCTTTACGATCGCCAGCGTGTTCTTGACCCGGTGGTTCAATTCGCCGACCAGAATCTCGCGATGTTCATCGGCTTTGCGACGATCTGTGATGTTGCGCGCGATGCTGGACGCCCCCAGCAAGGCGCCAGACCCATCGCGTAGCGACGAATCCGTTTCTGACACCCAGACCGTTGATCCGTCCTTGCGCAAACGCGGCAGCTCGTAGTGCAGGGTTTCGCCACCTTGCGCGAACTGCGCCAGACAGTCGGGCGGGTTTTGCCCCGACGCAGGATCATTCATAACGCTTATTGGTTGGCCGATGATGTCAGCCGGAGAATATCCGAAAATTTCCACCGCTCCGGGGTTCCAGCTGGTGATCACACCGTTCAAATCCATGCTGAAGACGGCATCGCTTGACGCGTTTACAATCGCTGCCAACTGGCGGGCAATCACATCGCTGCGGCGTTGGTCGGTGACATCTTCGATGGCCAGCAGGATCAGGCTTTGCCTGCCGCCTTCGCGGGTCAGTTTACGCCCGTTCATCACCAGGTGCCGCTGCGCATGGCCGGGCAAGCCATGATCCAGATTGGCATCGCTGAAGGGTTGGCCGTCAAGGATCAGGGTTTCCAGCAGCCCCCGCAAGTCAGAGGAATTCCATTCACCTTGCGCCAAATTGAACACCGACAGCCCGATTGCGCGGTCTTCGGACACGCCGAACCGTTTCTCGAAGGCGGGGTTGATCGACACGATTTTCAGCGCTTCGTCCATCACCACCAAGGGCTGGCGTATCGTCTCTACAATCGCTTGGGAAAAAATACGCGCCTCAGTCGCGGCGTCACGGGCCACCTTGCCGTCGGTGACATCAAAGAAGGTGATGACAACGCCCGCAATCCGGTTGTCCAGCGTGCGGTAGGGCAACATGCGGCGCAGATACCAGCGGCCATTTGCAGACGGCACTTCGGTTTCCAGCACCACAAGTTTTTGCAACACCTTGTCCACATCGGTCAGCAGACTGCCATCATCGAACTTCATCGCGAAATGTTGCAGCGGGCGGCCGATATCAGATGCCATGAAATCGAACAGGTCTTTGGTGCCCGGCGTGAACCATTTTATGCACAGCTTGGTATCCACAAACAGCGTCGCGGTTTCCGTGCCGGCCAGCAGGTTGTTCAGATCATTGGTGCTGTCTTCCAACTCCCGGATATTGCTTTGCAACTGGCTGTTTACCGTGTGCAATTCTTCGTTGAACGACTGCATTTCTTCTTTCGAGGTTTCCAACTCCTCGTTGGTGGATTGCAGTTCTTCGTTCATCGAAGTGGCTTCTTCGTTAGTCGCCTTCAATTCTTCATTGGTGGCTTCCAGACTGGCGATGGTATATTGCAGTTCTGATCGAACCGCCGCCAGTTCGTCGCGCAGCATCGCCTCGTGCAGCACTGTTTCCGGCGGATCCAGCGCAATCCGCGAGGTAACGCTGTTCGCTGGAATGAAACTGACCAGCAAATGGCCATTGCCTTGGCCCGCCACTTGCGACGCAATCACCGTCACGGCGCGATCCGTGTCTTGGTGCAGCAACGTCGCCTCAAAGGACACTTCGCGCAAGCCTTGCTGTGCCTCGCGCACCGCTTGGCGCAGTTTCACCCCAAGACCCGCGCGCGCCATCGCAAACAGATCGCGCGATGGCTCTCCTGTTGGTTGTTCAAGATAGGCACTGGTGGGACCATGAAAATACACAACGCGGTGCTGGGCGTCGATCATCACGGCGGCAGGGGCGAACCTGTCCAGCAACGCCCGCCGTGCCAGATCGCCCGCAGACATGTCTGCAGCCACAACGGCGGTCGACGGTTTTTGCGGATTGGCAACCGGGGTGGCCCCCCGCATCACCGGGAAATTGACGATATCCAGCCGGGTTGGCCCCAGCCTGCGGTAAATGCGCCATTTCTTTGACACTTGTTCAAAAACCGCGCTGTGGCGACCAACGGTTTCGGTATTGCCCAGCATCAAAGCGCCGCCATGATCCAGCGCGAAATGGAACAGCGCAATGATCCCTTGTTGCGCATCAGATTCCAGATAAATCAGCATGTTACGGCAGGTGATCAGGTCGATATGTGAAAAAGGCGGGTCCGTCAGCAGGTTTTGCGGCGCAAAGATCACCATGGCGCGCAGATCTTTCTTGACCCGGTAGGTGGCGTCATGGCCTTCAAAGAACCGCCGCTGCCGGGTGGCGTCCAACCCGGTGATCGCGGCCACCGGATACATCCCGTCACGGGCAAAATGCAGATTGTCTTCGCGGGCATCGGTCGCAAAGATTTTGACGTCAAACGATTTGTGCGCCAGCGACGCCTGTTCGGCGATCAGCATGGCAAGGGTGTAGGCTTCTTCCCCGGTTGAACAGGCGGGCACCCATGCGCGAATGGTGGCACCGGTTTCACGCGACGCAACCATCGGGGCGATGACCTGTTCGCACAGCGCGGACCAAGCGTCAGCATCGCGAAAAAAGCTGGTGACGTTGATCAGCAGGTCTTTGATCAGCTGCGGTGCTTCGGCGGGATCGTTGCGCAATTCGGTCAGATAAGCGTCAAGCGACGGCATATTGCGTAGGCTTAGCCGCCGCTGAATGCGCCGCTGCAGCGTGCTGCGCCGGTAGCTGGCAAAATTATGGCCGGTGCGGGTGCGCAGAACCGTCAGAATCTGGTCGATCAGCGGCTGCGCCCCGGCTTCGGCCGCCTCGCCGCCCAAGGGTTCGGCAATGTATTCATCCCGAAAATAGCGGCCCAGAACCTCGGCCATCGCCTCAGGTGGCAAGATGTGGTCGGCCAGACCAGCGGCGATAACACTGCGCGGCATGCCGTCAAATTTGGCGGTGGCCGGATCTTGCACCAGAATCAATCCGCCCGCTGCGCGCACCTCTTTCAACCCATCGGTGCCGTTGCTGCCGGTGCCCGACAGCACCACCGCGACCACCCGTTCCCCCTGATCCGCCGCAAGCGAGCGGAACAACACATCAACCGGGTGGCGGTGGCCGCGTTTTTCGGCCGGCTTTACCAGATGCAGCATGCCGTTGCGGACGGTCAGATCGCGGTCAGGGGCGATGACATAGACCGTGTTTGGCCGCACAGGCATCTGATCGACGACCTGCACCACGGGCATCGCGGTGTGGACGGCCAAAACCTGTGCCATCTGGCTTTCGCGGTTGGGGTCCAAATGCAGCACCACGATAAAGGCGGCCCCGCTGTCGGGTGGCATCGTGTCAAAAAAGCGGCTGAACGCCTCGATCCCACCCGCAGACGCGCCCATGCCAACGATCAGGCAGCGCTGCGTATTCGGCGCCGCGGTGTCGGGGGTTTTGGCGCTATCGGGTAAGGGGGCAGGAAGTCTGGCCATACTGTCGATCCCGATCTGGTCGATCCGAACCCACATCGACCGGGTCGTTTTGCACAAGCAACCCGCAACCAGCGCGGTAGCACGCCGAACAGCGTGCAAGTTCACATGGTTATGCCCCCGATGCAATGGCAATCGGCGGAGGGGGGGATTTAACTGGTAACGCGCGGTTTGGCACGGTTAACAGGGCCGCCACTAACAGGGCCGCCACACAAACAAAAATGCCCGCAACACAGGTGCTGCGGGCGGAAGTGGTTCCTGTCGGATCGGGCTTACATGTCCGTATGTTCAGGCAAGGCTTCGATCTGTTCCTTGGTCCAGGTGGTTGTGGCATGCACATCGCCGTTTTCATCGCGCATGACGTCAAGCGCCGATACCGGGATCACGACGGTTTTACCGCCCATCCCCAGAAACGTGCCGACATCGACGCTGACCTGCATGTTCGCGCCATGCCCGTGCACATGCGAAACCGAACCGACGTTTTCATCCCTCGGGTCATAGATCGTGCAACCGTCCAGCATCGAGCTGTCCAGATTGGTTGTTTCAAGACGTGTGTGATTTGTGTGGTCCATGGTGCACCTTCCAGTTGAGTGAATGCCAATGCAAAAACGCGGGCGGCATGCAGGATCAAGCCACGGCGCGCCCATCCGTTCCCGACCGAAGTTTCGCATTTTTTGCGATCGGCACCTTTCCGCAGTGTCGCAGCCGTCGCAAAAGCGAAGGTTCGCCTACTTGCGCGGTTGGCGAAAAACAGCCGCGGTCGTTGGGAACCTTGCGTGCCGCCATCCGTTGGACAGACATGCGAAATCAAACGCAGCAGTTTGACAACCCCAGGAGACGTTCATGAAAAAGTTTATGGTTTCAACGGCCATTTTGGCCGCCCTTACCGGTTTTGCCTTTGCACAGGATACCGCTGCAACGGGCATGTTCCGGGCAAGCCCCGACGCTATGGAATTGCGCGCATCAACCTTTATCGGCATGCGCGTGTATGCCACCGAAGCCGCGATCGACGCTGCGGAATATAACGGGATGCAAGACGGCTGGAATGATATCGGCGAGATCAACGACGTGATCTTGTCGCGCGACGGTAGCGTAGCCGCAGTGCTTGTTGATATTGGCGGGTTCCTTGGCATGGGCGAACGTCAGGTTGCAGTCAGCATGGACGCCATCAAGTTTGTCAGTGATGCGGCCACCGGTGACGCGCCAGACGATTTCTTTTTGGTGATGACCGCTGCGCGCAGCGATCTTGAAGGCGCACCCGATTACATGATGGGTGACAGCGCGAAGGCAACCGATGGTGCGGCGACAGCCGATCCCCAAGTCGCCACAAATGACACGGCGGCGGCCGACACAGCAACTGATCCGGCTGCCGTTGCGCAATCGACCGAAAACGGCGCCATGCGTGAGCCGCTTGCCCGTGACGGCTATATGGCGGCCGAAGCGGATTATCTGACCGCAGAAAAGCTGACCGGCGCAAAGGTGTATGATGCCAACGATGAAGTCATCGGTGAAGTCGGCAGCTTGATTCTGACACCAGAAGGCCAAATCAACCAGACCATTATTGATGTCGGCGGCTTCCTTGGCATGGGCGAAAAACCTGTCGCCCTGAACCTGACGGATATTGATATCCTGCGCAACGAGGCCGGCGATGACGTGCGGGTCTATTTGACCAAGACCAAGGCAGAACTGGAAGCGATGCCTTCGTTCAAGGGCTGACATTCTGTCTGATGAAACTGCAAAGGCCCGCAAATTTGCGGGCCTTTGTTTTGGGTCGGCAAGACTTCTGATCCGTGAAAATCACACTTTTGGCTGCAAAATATCAGCCGCAACGATCGCGGCAAGCGCAGCACAATTCGGCAACCCCTGAGAGAACGGATAGCGCACCAGCACTTGCGGCATGGACAGGCACGACAGGCCATTGTGCAAGCCAGACTGCACCGCAAGCCGGAAGGGCGATTGCAGCGGATCAGCAGGGTTTTGCAATGCGCCTACCAGCGTGGAAAACGGCAAGTCCGATGGCAAGGCACCGGTCTGGCCACGCGCATCGACCATCGCGGCAAAGTCAAGACAGGCATCGTCGGTTCGCACCGTCACGCCGCCATCGGGTGACTGCGCAAAGACTGCGTCGTCGCCGACGGCCACAATATCCAGCACGCCCGCCGCGCGCAAAGCCGCAAGCCGGTATAATGACAGATGCGGCACGGCGGCATAGCAATCGGCGAAAACCGGCAACAGATGCTTGCGAAACGTCTCCCATTCGTCTTGCGTCATGTGGGGCAAGGCGGTCTCAAAAACCTCATGTCCGCGCAGCAAGGCATAGCGCCATTCAATGGTTTCTTCGCGCGCAATGGTTGCGCGGGATTCCACCAAATTCGCCTGCAGCGCGCGAAACGCCCCCAGCCTTTGACGGCGCGCAAAGTAGGCCGCGCCGAACGCCTCGATGGTTGGGGGCGTCATCGCCAGTTCCGTCAGATAGCCGGGATCGCACCTTTGCAATTCCGCGATCAGCAGCGTGAACGTGCGAAGCAGGACTTGCCCCTTGCCATCTGCGTCAAGGCTTTCAACAGCCGGTTCTGTCAGATGGAACAGCGGCGTATACGGGTAGGGATAGAAAAAATCGGCCTCTGGCAAAATGCCGGTTTTTGATACCATGGTGATGGCAAGGGCGTCATGGCCCGGCTGTGCAGCCCATTTCATGCCGGTGCCGGTTTGGGTAAAGGTGCCGTGGCCATGGGCCAGTGCAACTGCGACATCCACCGCCGAAAGCGATGATCCCAGAATGCCGATCGCGGCGGCAGGCAGTGCCGCGATGTTCCTTGCGGGCCATGGCGATACCATGGTGGCCGTGCCTTCCGTCGGGGCCACATCCCATGTGTGGCCAGTTGCCAGCACGACCGTGTCAAAGGCCGTGGTCTTTGACCGGTTGGCTGTCTTGGCCACGACCTCAATCGTCTTTGCCATCGGCTTGATGTCCACGACGTCGTGCTGTGTCCGAACCACGACCGTATGTCCGGCGGCAGTGCCTGCTGTCACCAGCGCGTGAAGTTGTTCTGCCAGATAGGCCCCGATCAGTGTGCGCGGATAAAACGCGCGGTCCGAGATTGCATCCGCCGACACGCCCCAGCGGTCAAGAAAGCCACCGGGTTGCGCGCGCAGCCAATCGGCAAGGGGGGTGTGGATCAGCGGTATTTCCCGGCTGAAGATGTTCGCCAGCATAT
Source organism: Cypionkella sp. (assembly GCA_031422555.1). Lineage (GTDB taxonomy): Bacteria > Pseudomonadota > Alphaproteobacteria > Rhodobacterales > Rhodobacteraceae > JANNAT01. The sequence continues at coordinate 10,527 of JANPLZ010000075.1, forward strand.
AGTCCGGGCTGATGTCTTGGCGGTAAGGCATTCCCGGCCCTGCAAGCGCCTGCTGTTCAAAAACCGTGATCCGCAGGGGCGCTTTGTGCCCGATCAGGTGTTTAAGCAGAAAGATCGCCATCGGCCCGGCGCCGATGATGCCAATGCGTATGCGTTTCATCGCCCGTCCACCCCAGTTGTCTGGCCCAGTTGTCTGGCCTAGTTTTGGCCCAGTTGATTGGCCCAGATGATTGGCCCAGTTGATTGGCTAGGTAACGCGGACGGGCGATAAAGGTTGCAGGCTGACCGGCAGCTTACTGCTGCGCGTGTTGCAAAAAGAACCGCAGCATTTCTTCGGACGCAGACGGGCCGCTAGGGTCTGTATAACTGCCATTGGCGTCGCCACCCGCCCAAGCGTGACCTGCCCTGTCGATTTCCCAATATTCGCAAATCGTGCGGCCCGATGCCGCGTCATAACGGGTCTGGCGGTATGACTTGCCACCGGCCGACTTGCCCTTCTTGGCGATGGGTTTCAGACCGGTATGGGCCGCCACGGTTTGCGCGACGACAGCCTGACCGTTGCTGGAATGCACGGTTGTATCCGCCAACCCCTGAAACACGATTGTCGGCACGGTTTGCGCCAGTATTTTGCCAGTTGCCCCGCTGCGCATTGCGGAAAACGCTTGTGGGATATCGGTGGCAGCCCCTACCGCCAGCCCGGAATGCACGCCAACCGCACTGAAAAGATCAGGATAGGCCGCCCCCATGATGGCCGCCGCCGCCCCGCCCGCAGACAGCCCCGCCACATAGATACGCGCCGCATCGACCGGATGGTCGCGCAGGATGTCACGGGTAATACCGGCGATCAACGCAGGCTCGCCGCGGTCGCGCGCCTGATCTTCGGCCTTGAACCAGTTCCAGCATTTGTTGGCATTCGCCCCCGATGGTTGGGCCGGGTAGGCGACAAGAAAACCATGCCGCTCGGCAAGCGCGTTCATGCCTGTGCCCGCAGCAAAATCATCTGGCGATTGCGTGCAGCCATGCAGCATCACAATTAAGGGCATCGCCCGTGAGGGCTGATTGGCCGGAACATACAGCTTGTAGTCCCGCGTGCCCTGCGCATTGCGATGGGTCATTGTGATGAATTCGGCACCCAAAGGCACGGCAACGTCAGTCTTGAAAGACCGCGATCTGGCAGGCATTCCCCCTGCCGCGATCTTGCGCAAGGTTTCGCGCAACGACGATCGCGCGGCTTTTGCGCGGCGCAGATTGGGTGCCGGTTTGGGTGCGACTATCGATTCAGTCTCGCCCAACCGGGTGAACGCGCCCTCGATTACCGAGGCATCGGGGATAAGGCCGGTTTCTGGCCCAAAGTCGGTTTCTGGCCCAAAGTCGGCTTCTGGCCCAATGTCGGCTTTTGGCCGCGCGGTGGACAGCAACGACTGGATCAGGGCGGTCGCCTCGGTCAGTTTTCCGGCCTTGGTCAATGCGGTGGCCTTTGCCATGCCAAGGGTAAAGTGGTTGGACATTGTGTACTCTCTACTGATGAAAAATGAAGGATCAACTGATCCGGTCGGCAAGGGCTGCCTTGACTGCGTCGCTTGCCTGCAAAGCACCCAACACGTTCAAGGCAGATATGGTTGCGCGGGCCAAGTCCGGGCTGACGTCATCGGCGATGACGGCAAGGCCAAGCATGCGGATCTCCAGCATCTGGCCAGCCGCTTGCGCCGCGATCAGGTCGGCCGCACTGATATGGCGCAGGCCCAGATCAACGCTTTTGCGTGTCACCACCTGCCGAACCGTTTCTGCGTGCCGATCAATCTGATTGCGGATGGCGGTTCGGATAAAATCGCTGCGGTTGGAATAGAACCCCTCCTGCACCAGCAGTTGGATTTGGCCCAGATCAACAAAGCCAAGGTTGATGGTGATCTTTTCGTTGTCGAGCGGCTTCATGCGCCAAATCCAGTCCTGTGCGGTTCAGGTATTTACATTCGGGGCAATACCATCTGTGTGGATGGTATATGGATGTATATTCCCAATCTGCAAGGCCCCCGATAACGCTATTTCAGTCGATACCGGCGCAAATCTTTTGAAAAGGGTGAGAAGGGTCGGATTTGGTCGCTGCCCGCTTCAACAGGCGGCAGCCAGTGCCGGATCGGATTGCGCGGGGGAAAGGTCAGCGGTCTTTCAACCCTTCATACATCAGCAATCATTGGTAAAACTTGCACGCTGTGAAGGAACCTATCCCGCCTGATCGGCATTTCATCTAGGTCACAACCGACAATGGGGATCGCATCAAAATGGCACACCAGATCAAAACAATCGTCATTCCGGCCGCGGGTCAGGGCACACGGCTTTTGCCCGCAACCAAGGTGACGCCGAAAGAATTGATGAACGTCTATGACCGCCCTGTCCTTCAGTTTGCCATCGACGAAGCGGTCAGCGCGGGTGTTGACCGGGTCGTGGTGGTGATCCATCCCACGAAAGAGGCGATCCGCCAATATCTTGCACCCGACCAAAGCTATATCCGCGACTTGCTGGCGAAAGGAAAGCATGACCTTGGCCGCACATTGGCCCAGTTGGCACCGCCAAGGCAACTGGAAGTGGTGTTCGCCTACCAGCACGAGGCGCTGGGTCTTGGGCATGCAATTTCCTGTGCTGCCGACTTTGTCCTGCCCGGCCCGGTTGCGATTATCTTGCCCGACGATGTGATCTTCGGCACCCCTTGTATTGGTGAGATGGCGCGACATTACACCGGCGGCCATATGGTGGCGGCGATGGAAGTGGCCCCCGAAGACACCTGCAGCTATGGCATCTTCCGCCTTGCCGGTCCCTCGGTTGGCCGATCTGTTGCGGTTTCCGGCATGGTTGAAAAACCTGCACTTGGGCAGGCGCCATCCCGGCTAGCGGCGGTCGGGCGGTATATTCTTGACCCGGTTGTTTTCGCAACACTCGGCAAGACCCGACGCGGCGCTGGCGGCGAAATTCAGCTGACAGACGCCATCGCACATGATGCCGCAACGGTGCCTTTCAGCGCCTTTCGCTTTAGTGGAACACGCTATGATTGCGGCACCCATGACGGGCTTTTGGAGGCGGCAAATGCACGGCAAAGCACGGTCAAAGCTGCGCTTCAAGGTGTTGCATAGCGGCACTTGGGCAGGTTTTTTGGGCGCACCCTTGCATAGGTATTTACCGATGTAAGGGCTACGCAACCCGCCCGCACCCCAGACGATAACGCAAATTCACTTCTGTGCCTTTTTGATCAATGCCCCTTGGGCGCAGATGTGATCCGACCCCAACCTTGAATCACCGCGCGGAACGCCTGCGCCTTTTTTCGCGCGAAGTAACGGAACATGGGGTGAAAAACTGGAACTGAAATGGAACCAATCACCAAATTTTGCGTTTGATTATTGCGAGCAAGGAAACGCTCGGGGCACTGCCATGACCCGAAAGGAACTGCACATGACTTGGGAACAAATTGAAAAAAAATGGGCTGCAATGGCACGGCGTGTGCGGGCAGACTGGAAGGGTGCGGCACAGGATGACGCATCCCACCCCACAACGGCGCGTCAGTCCGGTTTGCCGGACATGCACCGCGGTCCTGTTTTGGTGCATGATGTCCAACCGCCGCAAACCATCGCGGCGATGATCGAGTGACCTTGACCGATGGAAAGACCGCCCGGGGCATAAAATCCATCTTCGCCCGCCGTCACCGGCTGGATCCGTGGCGCGATACCGCTGCCATCCGCGCAGATTTGTTTGGCACCGAGCGGCTTGAACATCATGCCGCGTCTTTGGCCGCAGCGCAGCAAACCACCCTGCACCATCCTGCCCCGTCGCATCGCCTGTCGCGACGGGTGAAAGAAAACGCGTCCGTATTGCTTGCGGCCTACCGAACTTGTGCGCGGGCGCTGCAATTGGGCGAAACCATCACACCGGGTGCGGAATGGCTTTTGGACAACTTTCACCTTGTTGAACAACAGCTGCGCCAGATCGCCGATGATTTACCGCCCGGATACTACCGCCAGTTGCCAAAACTGGCCGATGGCCCGTTTGCCGGGTATCCGCGCGTCCTTGGGCTGGCCTGGGCCTATGTCGCCCACACCGACAGCTTGTTGTCTGGCCCGGTTCTTGTGCGATTTGTAAAAGCATATCAACAGGTTCAGCCATTGATGATTGGCGAACTTTGGGCAGTGGCGATCACGTTGCGCATTGTCCTGATCGAAAACATGCGCCGCCTTGCCGAGCAGATTATGGATGCGCAGCGCTTGCGTCATCGGGCGGATGCGCTGGTTGACCGGGTTCTGGCGGCGGACCACGCAGTTGCGGTTCCCTTGCATCTTGCTGTGGCGGAATTTGACACAGCGCCGTTGCCCGAAGTTATCGCGGCACAGATCGCCAAGCGGTTGCGCGGGTTTGATCCGGTGGAAACGCCGCTTTACGGCTGGCTGACCGACAGGCTGCGCCAGCAAGGGTCGTCTATCGAAGATGTGGTTTTGCACGCGCAACAACGTCAAGGTGCCACCAACGTCACGATGCGCAATATTGTGACCAGCATGCGCCTGATTTCAGAAATGGATTGGGCCGACTTCTTTGAAGAGGTCAGCGTGATCGAGACGCGGCTGCGCGCCGGATTTGATTTCGCTACGATGGATTTTGCCACCCGCAACCAATACCGCACGGCCATAGAAATTCTTGCGCGGGGGTCAGACCATACCGAAATCGAGATTGCCGGGGCGGCCCTTGCGCATGCGGCCAAGGGCGACACCGTTCAGACCCGCGATCCCGGTCATGGGCTGATCGGCGCAGGGCGGCCTGCGCTGGAAAAGGCGGTCGGTTTTCGGGCAACACCAAAGATGCGCCTGCATGGCCAACTGCGGCGTTTGGGTTTGGGCGGCTATCTTGGGGCGATTGCGTTGGTGGCGGGCGGCGTTTTGGGGGCGGCGCTTTGGATCAGTGGGGCGCAAGGGCTGGGGTTGCTTGCGCTGGGCATGACCGGGCTTGCCGCCGCTTTGGATGCGGGAACCGCGCTGGTCAACCTTGCGGTGACCCGCATGGTCACACCAAAATTGTTGCCCGGGCTGGATCTGGCGACCGGGGTGCCAGCGCAGCTGCGCACGTTGATCGCTGTGCCCGTATTGCTGACCGATGCAGACGATCTGGACGCACAGATTGAACGGCTGGAGGTGCATCATCTGTCCAGCACCCACGGCGCGGTGCATTACGCGCTGTTGTCGGACGGCCCGGATGCCACCTCGGAAACCACGGACCTTGATGCGGCTTTGATAGCGGCGGCAACCGCGGGCATTGCCCGGCTGAATGCCAGCTATCCGTCAGAAAATGGCGATCGTTTTTTGCTGTTGCACCGCAGGCGGCAGTGGAACCCATCCGAAGGCGTGTGGATGGGGTGGGAGCGCAAACGCGGCAAGCTGGCAGAGCTGAACCGCTTGCTGCGCGGTGCGAAAGATACCAGCTTTCTGAATCCAAGTGCCGTGCCGCAAGATATTCAGTTTGTCATCACACTTGACGCCGATACGCAGCTGTTGCGCGACACGGTGCGCCGGATGGTCGGCAAAATGGCGCATCCGCTGAACCGACCGCAGCTTGACGCTGCAACCCAGCGCGTCACGGCCGGTTATGGCATCTTGCAGCCCCGCGTCACGCCGTCCTTGCCGACAGCTTCGGAAGGATCGCGTTTCCAGCAGATCTATTCCAGCCCGGGCGGGATCGAGCCTTATGCGGCGGCCATATCGGACGTCTACCAGGACCTGTTCGGCGAAGGGTCTTTCACCGGCAAGGGCATCTACGACGTTGATGCGTTTGAGTCCGCTTTGGCCGGGCGCGTGCCCGAAAACACGATGCTGAGCCATGATCTGTTCGAAGGCATCTTTGCCCGGGCGGGTCTGGCGTCAGATATCGAAGTGGTCGAGGATTTTCCGGCCAGATATGATGTCGCAAGTCGGCGCCAACACCGCTGGGTGCGGGGTGATTGGCAGCTTTTGCCGTGGCTCTTTGGCAAGGCGCGCCACGGGATTCCTGCCGTTGGACGCTGGAAGATGATTGACAATCTGCGCCGGTCGCTGGTGGCACCGCTGACGCTTGCATCGCTGTGTGCGGGCTGGCTGATGCCGCTGCCGGTTGCTGCAAGCTGGACGGCGGCGGTGCTTGGAATGCTGGCTTTGCCTAGGCTCGCCCCATTGCCCTTTGCCCTTCTGCCAGGTCGGGCGGGCATCAACGCGCGCAGTCATTTTGCGGCCCTTTTGGACGATACCCGCAGTGCCTTGGCGCAGATTGCGCTGAATATCGTGTTTTTGACGCATACAGCGTGGCAGATGCTGGATGCGGTTTTGCGGACCGCTTTGCGCCTGACCATCACCCGCAGACACCTGCTGCAATGGGTAACGGCGGCGCAATCGGGCGGCGGGGCGCGGTTGGGGATGGCAGGCCAATACCTGCAGATGGCGGGGGGCGTGGCACTGGGGCTTGGCATTGCCGCTTTGGTCTGGGCGTTGAACCCCTCTGTCTGGCCATTGGCCGCGGCGATGGTGCTGCTATCGCTGGCGGCCCCCGCCTTGGCGCAGCGCATCAGCCGTCCCTATCTGCCAAAGTCCGCCACAGCTTTGGGCGCGGCTGATGCGCAGGCCCTGCGCCTGATTGCCCGGCGCACATGGCGGTTCTTTGAAACCTTTGTGACCGAGGCCGACAACCATTTGCCACCCGACAATTTTCAGGAAACCCCAAGACCCGCGGTGGCGCACCGCACCTCGCCCACCAATATCGGGCTTTATCTGCTGTCGATCACCGTGGCCCGCGACATGGGTTGGATCGGGCAAGCGCAGGCGATCACCCGGCTGGAGCAGACGTTGCAGACCATGCAGCGCATGCCCCGATTTCGCGGGCATTTGTACAATTGGCACGACACCCGCGATTTGCGCGTGCTGGACCCGGCCTATGTGTCGTCCGTGGACAGCGGCAATCTTGCCGGGCATTTGATTGCCGTCGCCCAAGCCTGCGCGGAATGGCAAAAGCAGGCGACAAATCCCGCTGACAACCTTGCAGGCGTGGTTGATACGCTGTTGCTGGCACAGCAATCGTTGACACCTGCCGATGCAGCGGTGGCAAAGGCGTTGGCCAAACTTTCCGACGCTGTTGCACAAAACCGCCCGCAGGATGCGCTTATGCTGCTGGCCCGTGACGCTGCCGATATGGCCACGGCGGGCGATGATCTGGTGTTCTGGACCGGTGCCTTGCAAACCTGCATCGCCGATCATCTTGCCGATCAGAATGACCCTACTGCCGCCCTGCAGCGGCTTGTTGATCTGGAACATCTGGCGCGCAAACTTGCCATGGATATGAATTTTGCGTTCTTGCTGGACCCTGACAAAAAGCTGCTGTCCATCGGGTTTTCGGTGGCAACCAACAGCCTTGATCCCAACTGCTATGATCTGCTGGCGTCCGAGGCCTGTCTGGCCAGCCTGTTCGCCATCGCCAAGGGGGATGTCGAAACCCGCCATTGGTTCCGCCTTGGCCGCGCTGCCACCCCAATCGGGGCCGGGTCAGCGCTGATATCATGGTCGGGCAGCATGTTCGAATATCTGATGCCGGCACTGGTGATGCGCACGCCGGTGGGATCGGTGCTGGACCAGACCAACCGCCTGATCGTCGAGCGTCAGCAATCTTATGCGGCGACACTGGGCATTCCCTGGGGCATTTCGGAATCCTCTTACAACGCCCGCGATCTGGAAATGACCTATCAATATTCCAACTTCGGTGTGCCGGGGCTTGGGTTGAAACGGGGCCTGAACGAAAACCGCGTCATCGCGCCTTATGCCACCGGGCTTGCGGCCATGATCGCGCCGCAAGTCGCGCTGGCAAACTATGAACGGCTGGCGGGCATCGGTGCCAAAGGGCGCTACGGGTTTTACGAGGCGGTCGATTTCACGCCCGCCCGCCTGCCGACAGACGCCGACCATGCGCTGGTGCAAAGTTTCATGGCCCATCATCAGGGCATGACCATCACGGCCATTGCCAACATCGTGCAGGATGCCCGCTTGCGCCGCCGTTTTCACGCCGAGCCAATGATTCAGGCGGTTGATTTGTTGCTGCAAGAACGTGTGCCGCGGGATGTCGCTGTCGCCCCCCCCCGCGCGACCGAAGTGCAGACGTCTCCGGTCGAGGCATCAACCGCACCGATTGTTCGGCTGTTTGATGCGCCGGGCAGCGGTGTGCCAACGGCTCATCTGCTATCGAACGGACGTTATGGTGTGATGCTGACGCCAACCGGGGCCGGCTATAGTCGCTGGCGCGACATGGCGATCACGCGCTGGCGTGCGGATGCAACCCAAGATGCGCTGGGGTCGTTCATCTTTATGCGGGATATCAAATCCGGCGCGCTATGGTCGGCGGGGGTGCAGCCTGCGCGGGGGGATCCGGCGCTTTACCGGGCGGTGTTTTGTGAACATCACGCCGCCTTTACGCATCGCGGTGACCGCCTGATCACCACCACCGAAGTTGTGGTGTCTGCCGAAGATGATGCCGAAGCACGCCGCGTCACGCTGACCAACACCGGCAGGCAACCGCGCGAGGTTGACCTGACATCTTATGCCGAACTGGTGCTGGCACCACCTGCCGCCGATCTGGCGCATCCGGCATTTTCCAAGATGTTCGTAGTGACGGATTATCTGCCCGAACTGGGGGTGATCATCGCCACCCGCCGTCGCCGTGCGCCAAGCGACCCCGAAGTGTGGGCCGCCCATATCGCCGTGGTTGAAGGTGACGAATCCGCCCCGATGCAGTATGAAACAGACCGGGCACGGTTTATCGGCCGGGGCCGCAACCTTGGCCACGCCGCGATGGCCGACACCGATCTGTCAAATACCATCGGCACCGTGCTTGACCCGATCTTTTCGATCCGCCGCCGGGTGATCATTCCTTCTGGCGGCATGGTTCGGGTGACGTTCTGGACGATGGTTGCCAGCACGCCCGAAGCGCTGCTGGATTTGGTGGATCGCCACCGCGACCCGTCAGCCTTTGGCCGGGCCGCCACGCTGTCGTGGACCCAAGGTCAGGTGCAGTTGCGCCATCTTGGTATCACACCCTCTGCTGCCAGCGATTTTCAGCGGCTGGGTGGCATGGTGCTGCGCGGCGATGCAAGACTGCGGACCAGTAGTGCCCAGATTGTTGCGGGCGCTGGGCCGCAATCGGCGCTTTGGCCACATGGCATTTCGGGCGACCTGCCGATCGTGTTGTTTGTTATCAGCGATACCGAAGACGTGGCGCAGTTGCACGAAGTGCTGGCCGCACATGAATACTGGCGCATGCGGCAACTGGCGGTCGATCTGGTGATCCTGAACGAACGCGCGTCGTCTTATGTGCAGGATATGCAGAACATGATCGAGGTTGCCGTGCGGTCGGCGCAATCGCGGCCCCGCAGTGATGCGCCCCATGGCGCGGCGCAGGGCAGCATTTATTCGCTGCGCAGCGACCTTGTGATGCCCGAAGCGCGCGCCTTGCTGTTGGCCGTGGCCTCCGTGGTGCTGGTGGCCAGCCGCGGCACAATTGGCCAGCAAATCGACGCGCTGCCAGTGCCGTTTTCACCGGTGCGGCAGGTGCCTGCGCCGCCGGTTACCGCAACACCGCCAAAAATCTTTGTGCCAGAGTTGGAATTTTTCAACGACACCGGCGGCTTTGGCGACAATGGCTGCGAGTATGTCACCGTCTTGCACGACCATCAGACAACGCCCGCGCCGTGGATCAATGTGATGGCAAACCCGCGCTTTGGCTTTCAGGTATCATCCGAGGGCAGCGGCCATGTCTGGTCTGAAAACAGCCGCGAAAACCAAATTACGCCGTGGTCAAACGATCCGGTCAGCGATCCGGCAGGCGAGGCCATGTATATCCACGATCTGGACACCGGGCATAGCTGGACACCCACGGCCTTGCCGATCCGCGACAAAGGCACCTATATCGCCCGACACGGCTTTGGTTATAGCAGCTTTGAGCATACCGCACATGGCATTGCGGCCGCTATGGTGCAATTCGTGCCGATGGATGATCCGGTCAAAATCACCCGGCTAACCCTGCACAATACGGGGGCCACATCGCGCACCCTGTCTGTCACCGCCTATGCCGAATGGGTTCTGGGCACCGCGCGCAGTGCCACCGCGGCGCATATCATCACCAGTCTGGATGCGGAAACCGGGGCAATCCTTGCGCAAAACCGCTATGCCACCGCGTTTCAGGGCCGCATCGCCTTTGCCGATTTCGGCGCGCAGACAAACAGCCGCACCGCCGACCGCGGCGAATTTCTGGGACGGGGCGGCACCATGGGCAATCCGGCGGGGCTTGGCGGCACGCCACTGTCCGGCCGACTTGGGGCGGCCCTTGATCCTTGCGCCGCGTTGCAACACCGCGTGACGATGGCACCGGGGGAGACGGTGGAATTGGTGTTTCTGATCGGCCAAGCCGCCTCGGCAGACGAGGCGCGCGCGCTGATCTTGCGCACCCGCGCGGCGGATCTTTCGGCCACGATTTCAGGCGTCAAACAGCATTGGGCCGACCTTTTGGGGGCGGTTCAGGTGCAATCGCCCGACCGCGCTATGGACATCATGCTGAACGGATGGCTGCTGTATCAAACGCTTGCCTGCCGTATCTGGGCGCGTGCCGGATTCTATCAGGCCAGCGGGGCCTACGGCTTTCGCGATCAGTTGCAAGACGGCATGGCACTGACGGCCCTGCGCCCCGAGATGACACGCGAACATTTGCTGCGCGCCGCATCGCGCCAGTTTCCCGAGGGCGATGTTCAACATTGGTGGCTGCCCCATTCCGGCCAAGGCGTGCGCACGCAGATATCGGATGATCGGGTCTGGCTGGGTTACGGTGTTGCGCAGTATGTCGCCGTTTCCGGCGACGAGTCCATTCTGGATGAACAGGTGGCGTTTATCGACGGCCCGGCCCTGCGCCCCGGTGCGCATGACGATTTCTTTCAACCAAGCATTTCAGAAACCACCGCCAGCCTGTTTGAACATTGCGCCCGCGGGCTTGATCTGGCCATCAAGCGCACCGGCACCAACGGCATGCCACTGATCGGCACGGGGGATTGGAACGACGGCATGAACCGCGTCGGCGAAGGCGGCACCGGCACCAGCGTCTGGCTGGGCTGGCTGCTGATCGCGGCCATCAACATGATGGCCCCGCTGGCCGATAGCCGTGCACCCAAACGGGCGGCAAAATGGCGCGCGCATGCAAAGTCGGTGCAGCAAGCAATTGAACGGGATGGCTGGGATGGGGCGTGGTATCGGCGCGGGACGTTTGACGACGGCAGTTTGCTGGGGTCGGCCACGTCTGACGAATGCAAGATCGACAGCATCGCGCAATCCTGGGCCATGCTGTCGGGTGCCGCCGATCCGGCGCGCGCGGCCACTGCGATGGCGTCGATGACGGAGCACCTGATCCGCCCCGACCTTGGCCTTGCGTTGCTGTTTACCCCGCCGTTTGACCGCACCCCGCTGGAGCCCGGTTATATCAAAGGCTATCCGCCCGGTTTGCGGGAAAATGGCGGCCAATACAGCCATGCCGCGATGTGGGCGATCATGGCGCAGACACGCCTAGGCAATGGCGATGCCGCGGGCGCACTGTTTGCGATGCTTAATCCCGTGAACCATGCGCTGACGGCGCAAGATGCCGCGCGTTACAAGGTTGAACCATATGTCGTTGCCGCTGACGTCTATTCCACTGCCCCGCACGAAGGACGCGGCGGCTGGACATGGTATACCGGGTCCGCAGGCTGGATGTACCGGGCGGGGATAGAGGGGCTGCTCGGCCTGACGCGGGCTGGGCCGAACCTGATTTTGGACCCGTGTTTTCCAAAGGCATGGCCGGAACTGGGTGCAAAGCTGATGCTGGGAAATCGACGCCTGAACATCGTCATCAAAAATCCGGAAAACACGGGTCGGGGCATCGTCAGCGCAACGCTGGATGGTGCAGCGGTGCCGGTCGTGGGACATAAGCTGTGCCTGCCATATTCTGCAAATGATACGCCTGCGGATCAAGATTTGGTTGTTCATCTTGGGGTCAGCTAACCGCGCCAGACACCGCGCCACGCTGTTCTATCCGGCCGAACTGCCCGGTGCAGGTGAAGTTGATATTTGTTTTGCCTGATCCCTAAGCTCGCCGCCTTTGCTGCATGGCCTGCTGTCTAGAGCGCGGCACCAAACCGCACCGGGTTCAGGCGCGGTGGAGTCGTGGCCGGCTATGCACCATCGCGCAGCATCGGCAGTGGCTTTTCACGGCAGCGCGTAAAGATGTTGCGGGGGGGTGTCGCAAGCATCACCTGCACGGCCATGCCCTTGGCCAACCGCCCGCCACCGGCAGGTCATGGCTTGGCAAGGTCAAGGTCTCGGGCGGTCATCCCAATCGGGCAAAAGGATGCGCGCGGCGTCGCCCTCGGGGTCGCTGTATTGCCGGTGCCGCATCGTCCAGACAAATGCCAGCAGTCCAAGGCCGCCAAGCGCAATCGAAACCGGGATCAGCCAGAACAGGATATCCATCACCGCATCCTCATCGCATTCAGCGAAACGGTGACCGAAGATGCAGACATCGCAATGGCCGCAAGCAGAGGGGTGGCAAGGCCCAGCAAGGCAAAAGGCACCGCAACAAGGTTGTAGACAACCGAAATTGCAAAGTTCTGCCACATCCGCCGTGTGGCCACGCGGGCGATCCGAACGGCGTCGGGAATGGGCGCCAGCGACGTGCCCAGCAGGACGATATCGGACGCCGCCCGCGCCGCATCAAGGCCCGACGCTGGCGCGATGGAGACATGAGCGGTCGCCAGTGCGACCGTGTCATTCAGCCCGTCGCCCACCATCAGCACCCGGTGTCCCGCCGCCGCAAGTGCCGCGATGCGGGCCGCCTTTTCGGCCGGGCGCAGGTTCGCGGTGCGGTCGGCAATGCCCAACCGGTCCGCAAGCGCGTTGACCGGGCCGGAACTGTCGCCCGACATCAGCATGACCGTCAGGCCAAGGGCGCGCAAGCCCGCCACAGCCTCGGCGGCCTCCGGGCGAGAGCGGTCCGTGAACACGAAGGTGACCGGCGCATCCGTGCCGATGTGCAGATGCGTGGCGGTGAGATCGCACGGTGCTGCACCCACCCAGTCCGCCCGACCCAGCCGCACTTGCTGGCCCTGCCAGCACCCGGTGATGCCGGACCCCGGCACTTCGGCCAAGCCCGTCACCGCCGCCGCCTGCACCCCTGCCGCCCGGCATGCCGTTGCCAGCGCTTGTGCCAGCGGATGCGACGATCCTTCTGCCAGCGCCGCCGCTACGGCCATCACGGCGGGATCATGCCCTTGCAAACCCACCATCTGTGGCAGCCCCAGCGTCAGCGTGCCGGTCTTGTCGAACACCACAACATCCGCTTCTGCCAGCCGCTCCAAAGCGGTGGCGTCCTTGATCAAAAGCCCCATTCGGAACAACCGCCCGCTGGCCGACGTCACCACCGCAGGCACCGCCAGCCCCAACGCACAAGGACAGGTGATGATCAGCACCGCCACCGCGATGTTGATCGCCACGCGGCCATCGCCGGTCAGCCCCAGCCACACCGCAAAGGCCCCGAACGCCAGACCATGCACCGCAGGGGCGTAAATCCGCGCCGCGCGGTCGGCCAGCGCGGTATAGCGGGTGCGCGATGCCTCGGCCACCGCCACAAGATCGGCCATCCGGTGCAAAGATGTGTCCGCCCCGGCATGGGTCACCCGCAGGGTCAACGGGCCGGTCAGGTTGGTCTCGCCCGCCGACACCACCGACCCCGGCCTGACGATCACCGGCAGGCTTTCGCCGGTCAGGATGGCGCGGTCGACTTCGCTGGTGCCATGGGTCACCACGCCATCCACCGGCATCCGCCCCCCGGGGCGCACCAGCACCAGATCCGCGGGCATAAGGGTGGCCACCGCAACCTCTTGTGTGCCATCCGGTCCCAGCCGCAAGGCGCGGGGCACTTCCAGTGCCGATAACACGGCGGCGGCTGATCGGGCGGCGGCTCGGGTGCGGTGGTCCAGATACCGGCCTGCCAGCAGAAAGAACGTCAGCGACACCGCGGCATCGAACCACGCATACTGCCCACCCTGCAGCGTTTCTGACAGCGAAACGCCACAGGCCAGCAGGATCGCCAGCGAAATAGGCACATCCATCCCCAGCCTGCCCGCGCGCAATGACGCCACGGCGTTGCGAAAGAACGGCTGGCCCGCAAAGGCCACCGTCGGCAGCGCGATGGCGGCGGAAATCCAGTGGAACAGCCCGCGCGCCGCCTCGCCAGCCCCCGACCAGACCGCAACGGACAAGATCATGATGTTCATCATGCCAAAGCCTGCAACCGCCAGCCGCATCAGCAACGCGTGTCCCTGCCGGTCCGTTTCGGTTGCCGACAGCGCGCCCGGGTCCAACTCGTGCGCCTCGTGCCCAATGGCTGCAAGGGCGGCTACCAGCGAGGCGGCTTCGGTTCCATCCAAGGCATCGATGCTGGCGCGCCGCTGGGTCAGGTTGACCCGGGCCGACCTCACCCCCGGCACCGCCCGCAGGCCAGCCTCGATCTGGCCAATGCAGGCAGCGCAGTGAATATGCGGCAACGACAGCATTAGCCGGGCGGGCGGCAGCGCCGTTGCCAGTGCCAAAGGTGCCACCCCGCAGGCGGCGCAGGCCGACAGGCCGGGGCTGAAAACGGTTGTCATTCGGGGGGTGCGACGGGCTGCATCGCCCGCCACGCAGCCCAAGTGCCATGCCCCAACACCGGGAAAACCACCACCAGCCCGACTAGCCCGGTCAGGATCGCCAAGCCCGACAGCACCGCCACAATGCCCCCCCACGCCAGAGCCACCGGCAGGTTGTGCCAAACCAGCGCCAGACTGCTGCCCATGGCGGTCAGCGCATCCGAGCGGCGGTCCAACAGCATCGGAATGGCGAACAGGCTGATGGCAAACGCAAACGCCGCGAACAGCGCGCCGATGGCCGACCCCACAATCAGGATCGCCCAACCCGTGCGGGTGCCAAACAACATCGGTGCAATCTCGTCAAACCCCGGGAACGCCTGCACCCCCAAAAACAGCGCATAGATCAGCACCGCCGCCCGCAGCCACAAAAGCATCAGCGTCATCAACAGCACGCCAGCGAACAGCACCTGCCCGCCGGACGCCGGGCGCACAACCACCATCTGCCACAAATGCACCGGCTGCCCCAAGGCCAGCCTGCGCGATTTTTCATAAAGCCCCATCGCCAGCACCGGTCCGATGACCAAAAATCCCGCCAGCGCAGGCAGAAGGATGAAATCCCAGCCAAGGCCGAACAGCCCGACCACGATCACCGCTGACACCACCGCCACCAACAGCCCGTACACAAGGCTTGGCCCCGGCGTGCACCACAAATCGCGCCACCCGGCAGCCAGCCAGTCCAGCGCCGTTCGCGCGGGCAGTCCACGCGCCCACACCGGATCGGCCCGGATGCGGTCGGACACGGCGGGAATCGTGGTCATGGCGTGGCCCCCCTTGCGATCAGCATGATGATTTTGCCGCGGCAAAAACCGCGGGTGCCGCGGCCTCGCCCGTGCGCAGATGCGGCACGCATCCGGGTTGCGACGCGAACGCGACGTAAGCCAGATGCGCATTTGCCAACAAAATTGCCGTCACCACGCCGATTGCGGCACAGGCGGGCAGTGTGATGCCGGGCGGCTTCATTTCACGGCCCCAAAGTCCAGCACGTAAAGGGTCAGGATCTTGCGATCCGCCTCGGTCAGGCGGGTCTCCCACGCAGGCATCTGGCCTTGGCGGCCATGGCGCAACGTGGCGCGGATGGCGTCCGCGCTGCCGCCGTATTGCCAGATGGCATCGGTCAGGTTCGGGCTGCCCAACTCGATCAGCCCGGCCCCCGCCGCACCATGGCAAGATGCGCAGTTCTCGGCAAACAGGGTCACCGCCTCGGGGGTCGTGTCTGTGCCAGGTGCCGACAGCGCCATCACATAAGGAACAAGGGTTTCGATCTGATCCTTTGTCAGCAATTCGTCCCGGCCAAAGGCGGGCATCACCCCATAGCGGGTGTCAGGATGCGCCACGTTGATGCCGACGCGCAGGGTTTCGTGGATGACGTCAGGATCGCGGCCCCACAGCCAGTCGGCATCGTTCAGGCGGGGAAATCCGGGGTTTCCGGCACCCAACGCGCCATGGCACGCCGCACAGTTGCTGCCAAACAGCGGCGCACCACTGGACCGGACGATGCGCATCAGGCCGCTGTCAGCCTGAATGGCGGCGAAATCGGCCGCCAGAATTGCGTCCGTCCACGGCGCCCGCACGGCGGCGGCGCCGCGCACGGCGGCATCCACACGTTGCCCCTCATCCAACCCCAACAGCCCGCCGGTAAAGCTGCGCCCCAGCGGAATGGCGGGCATCAGGATCAGCAGGGCCACGCCCACCACATGGGTGACCGTCATGAATCCCCAGACCGCGCGCGGCACCGGGGAATTCAACTCGGTGATCCCGTTCCACGCATGTCCCGTGGTCAGATAGCCCGAAACAGGGTCGCGTTCCGGCGCGTCGGTCATATCCGGTCCTCCTCATCCAGAACCGACCGCGCGGCGGCGTCGAACCGCGCTTTGTTGGACGGCCAGAAGATATAGATCAGCACGCCCGCCGACATCGCCAGCAGGTAGAACAGGCCGACGGTTTTCGACAGCCACAGGGCAAATTCGTGGGTCATGGCGTCACCTGCGCCACATCGGTCAGACGGCCGAGGATTTGCAGATAGGCCACCAGCGCATCCATCTCGGTCGGCCCGCCCGGCACGCCGTCGAAGGCGGCAATCGTCGTCGCCGCGCCATAGCGTTCGGCAACCCCCGCCGCGCGGTCGGTATCGGGGCTGGCCTGCCCAAGGGCATCTGCCGTGGCATTGGCGATCATCTCGGGCGTGTAAGGCACGCCCAGTTGTTGCAACGCCGCCAAATGCAGACCCAGATCATCCACCCGCAGGTCGGTGCGCGCCAGCCAGCCATAGCGCGGCATGATCGAGGTTGCCACCACATCGCGTGGGTTCATCAGATGCGCAACTTGCCAGTCGTTAGAGTATTTCTCGCCCACCCGCGCCAGATCGGGCCCGGTGCGTTTTGACCCCCACAGCATTGGGTGGTCATATTGCGATTCGACGGCCCGCGAATAGGGGCCGTAACGGTCTACTTCATCGGCCAGCGTGCGGATCATCTGGCTGTGGCAGGCATAGCACCCCTCGCGGATATAGATGTTGCGCCCCGCCAGTTCCAGCGGCGTGTAAACCCGCATGTCGGGGGCGGATTCAACCGTCTGGTCGATGGTGAACAGCGGCACGATCTCGACGATGCCCCCCACGGCCGACGCCGCAATGATCGCCAGCACGAAAGCCACCGATTTGCGTTCCAGTTTGTAGTGCAGACCAAAAAGCATCACGCCACCGCCATATCAGGGGGCAATTCTGGCACATCACCAGTGCGCTGTGCGGCAGGGGCGGTGCGGATCGTCCTCCAGACGTTATAGCTGCCAACGATCGCCCCGATCAGCACGATTAGCCCGCCGATGGCGCGGGTGACGTAATAGGGCTGCATCGCCTCGACCGATTGGGTGAACGAATAGGCAAGGCTGCCGTCCGGCGTGGTCGTGCGCCACATCAGCCCTTGCAGAATACCTGCATTCCACAGCGACACGACGTAGATCACCGTGCCTGACAGTGCCAACCAGAAATGCCATTCGATCAGGCGGTTGGAATACATCGCCTCGCGCCGCCACAGCCACGGCACGGCGGCATAGATCGCACCGAAGGTGATCATCGCAACCCAGCCAAGCGCGCCCGAATGCACATGCCCTACCGTCCAATCGGTGTAATGCGACAGCGAGTTGACGGGGCGGATTGCCATGAACGATCCCTCGAACGTGGACAGCCCGTAAAACACCGCCGCTACGAACATGAACCGCAGCGTGGCGTCATCGCGCACCTTGTGCCACGCCCCGTTCAACGTCATCAGCGCGTTGCCCGCCGACGCCCAGCTTGGCACCAGCAAGACGATGGAAAACGCCATTCCCAAGGTCTGCACCCAGATCGGAAGGGCCGTATACAGCAGGTGGTGCGACCCCACCCACATATAGAAAAACACGATCCCCCAAAACGACAGGATTGACAGCCGGTAGGAATAAATCGGCCGCCCCGCGCGTTTGGGCAGATAATAATACAGCATCCCAAGGAACCCCGAGGTCAGAAAGAACGCGACCGCGTTGTGCCCATACCACCACTGCACCATCGCATCCTGCACGCCCGAAAACGCCGAATAACTTTTCGCATGGCCCCAGGACACCGGCAGTGACAGCCCGTTGACGATGTGCAGCACCGCCATCACCAGAATGAACGCAAGGTAATACCAGTTCGAGACGTAGATATGCGGCTCGCGACGGCGGGCCAGCGTGCGGATGTAGATGCTGAAATAAGTGACCCACACCACGGTCAGCCAGATATCCATATACCATTCCGGCTCGGCATATTCCTTGGACTGGGTGATGCCTTGCAGATAGCCCACGCCCGCCACGACGATGAACAGGTTAAACCCCAGCAGCACAAACAGCGGACTGATCTGGTCGCACAGCCGCGCCTGTGACGTGCGTTGCAGCACATGGAACGAGGTGGCAATCAGCGCATTGCCGCCGAACCCGAAGATCACAGCAGATGTGTGCAGCGGCCGCAGGCGGCCAAAGCTGGCCCAACCGGCATCGAATGTCGCGTCCGGGAACACCATCAGCCAGGCCACCCAGTCACCGATGGCCATGCCCGCCACCGCCCACCCCATCGCCAGCAGGATGCCCAACTTGCTGGGGGTGTCATAGTATTGCGTCAACCGCCCCGGGCCGGGTGCGGGATCATCAAAGTGCCGGACCAGCCAGACAAGCCCTGCCATCGCCGATAACAGCACGATCCACCCCTGCCCGCCCAGCGGGTCGGCTCGCCCGACGGCAGCCAGCGTCAGGCCACAGACCGCCAGCACCCCCAAAATCGTCAGCCCCAGCCAACGCTCGGTGCGCGTCAGATCTTCGATCAGCAAACTGTGTCGCAGACATGTCGCAGCACCGGCGCGCCCGTTCGGGAAGGCGAAGGACTGTGCAGTCGACTGGCCATATTCAACGCTCCTTGGTGGATTGGCAAAGCGGCGATCCGGGGGACCGCACTTACCTTGCTAAATCTATCAGCGCGCCGCATGGCGAAGCTGATCTGTGATAGGACGGGACGAAGAATATCGAACAAAAAGCCGCAAAAAAGATGCCTCAGCAGGGCCTGACACCAAGAACCGTCCACGATCATCGGTTTCTTACCTCGATCCGGTTGCAGCATGGTCATGCGCTGTGTTCGGGGCAGTCAAATGAACACGCCCACCCGTCAGGTGCTGTGGCTGGCGTTGACTGTCACAGCGATCCATGGTGCAGCCCTGTTTGATCGGCACGACTGGCAAGCTGATAGGTTTACACGCCTTCGTGGCGCAAGGGCTGGACGCCAGCACAAGGCAAGGAAGAACCGCGTCGATGCGTGGCCGACCAGTTTGTGCCGCAAGCGCGGGGGCGGAGATTTGCTGCACAGTTAAAACACTGGGCGGTTGAACTACCCAACAATGGGCGGTGCCGCCAAAGCGGCAAGTCCGCCTGTGCAGGCATCAAAAAATGCGAACGTCTGGTCTGCAAAAGACCATAGCAATATCAGCATGATGTAGGGATAACTGGCAGCCCGTAGGGGAGTCGAACCCCTCTTACCAGGTTGAAAACCTGGTGTCCTAACCGATAGACGAACGGGCCACTGTTGTGGTGAGCGGTGCATAATCGGCGCACAGCCGCTTCGCAAGAGGAAAAATGCCGCAGCGAAACAAAAGACGGTCGGGCGGGTGGGCCGCGCATTCGCGGCTGCAGGTGTCAGGGCTGTTCGGGCCGTCATGGCGGTGTAAGGTTCGCGCGGCGCGGTCAGGGCGGGTGGGTCCGCAGCGCTGCATTCTTTCGGCATCCTATGCCGCAGACTTGCACGACAGGCGCCACCAGCCGCGGTTGGCCCGGCCTGCCGCCCCCGCTGTCAGGATGCCAACTCCCAAAAACCGCCCCTAAACGCGGGCGGCGTCTTCGAGGCGCAATTGCACTTTGCTGCGCCCGCCGTAAGTGTTGATTTCCAGTCGCCCGGCCAGATGAAAGCGTTGATGCCCGCCGTTTTCCAAAGCCGCCCCCAAAGGGGTTTGAAACGCGCCAAACACCACGGCCTCTTGTTTTGCGCCCAAACCGTCGCCAAAACTTAGCCGCAAATGCGCGTCCCCCATCCGGCGCGCCGAGACCGCCATATCGGCAAAGGCAAAGCGCGGTGCGGCTGCGGATGCGCCAAAAGGGCCAGCTTGGTCAATCAGTTCGACCAATCCTTGCGTTGCTGCCGACGGGGCCAGCAGGCTGTCGATGTGCAGGGTTTCGCGCCCCCCGGCCCCGGCCCCCTGACGCGCCAACAATTCGGCCAGCCGCGCCATGGCGGGTTCGATCATCGCCTCGGCCACCGTCAATCCGGCGGCCATTTTGTGCCCGCCGCCCTTGATCAGCAGCCCCTCGGACGCCAGCCTTTGCACGGCGGCCCCCAGATCAACCCCCGTGACCGACCGCCCCGACCCTTTGCCAATGCCGTCTTCGACCCCGATCACCACAGCGGGGCGGTGGGTGGCTTCTTTCAGCCGCGCCGCCACAATACCAACCACGCCGGGATGCCAGCCCGCCCCGGCCGCCCAGACCAGCGCGCCATCGACACCCCGGGCTTCGGCCTGCGCCAAGGCTGCCTCGCGCACCCGGGCCTCGATATCGCGCCGCTCAGAGTTCAAAAGGTCCAACCGCTCGGCCAAGGCCGCGGCCTCGTGCGGATCGTCGGAGGCAAGCAGGCGCGCGCCAAGATCGGCTTGCCCGATGCGCCCGCCCGCGTTCACCCGCGGTCCCAGCAAAAACCCCAGCGCATAAACGGTGGGGGCGCTATCCATCCGCGCGATATCGGCCAGCGCGCGCAGGCCCGCCCGCTCGCGCCGGGCCATCACCCGCAGGCCCTGACGCACAAAGGCGCGGTTCACCCCGATCAGGGGGGCGACATCGGCAACCGTGGCCAGCGCCACCAGATCCAACATCGCCATCAGATCGGGGGCGGCAATCGCGTCCAGCCGCAGTTGACGATTGGCCTCGACCAGCATCAAAAACACCACCGACGCCGCGCATAAATGGCCCAGCGCGCCGTCTTCGTCCTGACGGTTGGGGTTGACCACCGCCAGTGCGGGCGGCAGCGTATCGCCGCCCAGATGGTGATCCAGCACCACCACATCACAGCCCGTCGCGGCAATCGGATCATGCGACAGGGTGCCACAATCGACGCAGATGATCAAATCATGCTTGGCCCCCAAAGCCACCATCGCCGGCACGTTGGGGCCGTATCCTTCGTCAATGCGGTCGGGGATATACAAGGTGGCCTGGTGCCCCATCGCGCGCAGCCAGATGATCAACAAGGCCGCTGATGATCCGCCGTCCACGTCATAATCAGCAAAGATTGCAACGCGCTGGCGCGTTTTCAGGGCGTGCAGAAACCGGGTGGCGGCGCGCTCCATATCCTTCATGTGGCGCGGATCGGGCAACAGATCGCGCAATTGCGGGGCAAGATAGGCCGCTGCATCGCCGGGCAAAACCCCCCTCGCGACCAAGGTTTGGCACAAGGCCAGCGGCAGACGGGTGTTTTGGGCCATCGCCTCGGCCAGCCGTTCTGACACCGCAGGCGGGCCTTGCCAGCGCCGCCCGGTCAGCGAGGTTTCAACGTTCAGAAAGGCGCGGTCGGTCATGGGTTTGCCTGCGAAACCAGCCGCCGGATCAGCGGGTCGGCACCCGGTAGCTCATCCGGCGGACCGAACCGGTTTTGGACCGCATCAGAATGGTTTCGGTGCTGATATAGCCCGGCTCTTGCTTGATCCCGGCCAGAATAGAGCCGCTGGTCACCCCGGTGGCGGCAAAGATCACATCGGCGGTGACCATCTCGTCGCGGGTGTAGATGCGGTTGAAATCGGTGATGCCTGCCTTGATCGCGCGGCCGCGTTCATCGTCGTTGCGGAACAAAAGTTGGCCGTAAATCTGCCCGCCCATACATTTCAGCGCCGACGCCGCCAGCACGCCTTCGGGCGCGCCGCCTGACCCCATATACATGTCGATGCCGGTGATCGCGGCTTCGGCACAGTGAATAATGCCTGCCACATCGCCATCGGTGATCAAGCGGATCGACGCACCCGTGGATCGCACTTCTTCTATCATCGCCTCATGCCGCGGACGTTCCAGAATGCACACGGCGATTTCGTCAGATTTCACCCCTTTGGCGCGGGCAAGCGCATGCACCCGTTCGGAGGGTGACATCTTTAGGGTAACAGTATCAATGGCATAGCCGGGGCCAATCGCCAGTTTTTCCATATAAACATCGGGCGCGTGCAAAAGCGTGCCGCGCGGAGCCATGGCAATCACCGTCAGCGCATTGGGCATGTCTTTGGCGCACAACGTAGTGCCTTCCAAGGGATCAAGGGCGATATCCACCGCCGGGCCGTTGCCGGTGCCCACCTTTTCGCCGATATACAGCATCGGGGCCTCGTCGCGTTCGCCTTCGCCGATCACCACGACACCGGCGATATCCAGCAGGTTCAACTGATCGCGCATCGCGTTCACCGCCGCCTGATCCGCCGCCTTTTCATCGCCGCGACCGATCAGCTTGGCCGAGGCCAAAGCGGCGGCTTCCGAGACCCGGGCAAGGCCCAGCGACAACAAGCGGTCTTGAAATTCGGTGACGGTGACCATGGGCTATCCTTCTTCGGCTTTGTGCCCCTTGTGCATAGCGGGGCAAGGGGCCAATGCGCAAGCGGCCTTGCGCAGCGGCTGCGACAAACTGTCAGACACCACGGGGCTGAATGTCTGTCGGGGGGGCTGCATGTCTGTCGGGGGTGCCTCAAACCTCTTCGATGCGCAACACCACCGGCGCGCCGACCAGAACACCGGTGGCGGCAAATCGGGTGCAGGCGTGGTCGATATCGTCGCGGGTGGCCTTGTGGGTAACGATCAGCACCGGGGCATTTACCCCCTGATGGCCGTATTGACGCATCTGGTCGATCGACACCCCCGCCTCGCCCAGACAGGTGGCGATTTTGGCCAAGGCGCCGGGTTTGTCCAACAAGGTCATCCGCAGATAATAACTGGCCGGGGTCGAAGATTTCGCCGCTTGCGGTGTGGCAAGACTATGGGCGGGCTGGCCAAAGGTGGGCAGCCGCAGCCCGCGCGCAATGTCGATCACATCGGACATCACCGCCGATGCCGTCGGCCCCATGCCGGCTCCGGGGCCGCGCAGCACGATCTGGCCCACGCTGTCGCCTTCCAGCACCACCATATTGGTGCCGCCCTGCAATTGGCCCAGCGGGCTGTCGGCGGGCACAAGACAGGGCGTCATGCGTTGCTCTAAGCCCCGCCCGGTCATCTGCGCCACGCCCAGCAGTTTGATGCGGTAGCCCATATCGGCGGCCAGATTGATATCGTCGATGGAAATGGCGCCGATGCCTTCCAACTCTACCGCGTCAAACGACACTTTTGTGCCAAAGGCGATGGCGGCCAGCAGGGCCAGCTTATGGCCCGCATCAATACCGCCGACGTCCAGATTCGGATCGGCCTCGAGATAGCCCAGCTGTTGGGCGGCGTCGAACACCTCGGCATAAGACAGGCCTTCGTTCTGCATTCGGGTCAGGATGTAGTTGCAACTGCCATTCATCACCCCTATCACCCGGCGCAGTTGATTGCCCGCCATCCCTTCGGTCAGCGCCTTGATCACCGGAATGCCGCCCGCAACCGCCGCTTCAAACCGGATGACCCTGCCCTTCGCTTCCGCCGCCAGTGCCAAGGCATGGCCGTGATGCGCCAGCAACGCCTTATTGGCGCTGACCACGTCTTTTCCGGCGGCTATCGCGGCTTCGGTGGCCAGTTTGGCCGCGCCTTCGTGACCGCCCATCACTTCGATGAACACATCCACATCATCGCGCTGCGCCAGCGCCACCGGATCGGTTTCCCACGCATAGCCCGACAGATCGGCGTCGCGGTTTTTGGTTTTGTCGCGGGCGGAAATGGCGGTGATCACAATGGGGCGGCCGGTACGCGCCGCGATCAGATCGGCGTGCTGCTGCACGATTTTAACCACGCCCAAGCCCACGGTGCCAAGGCCTGCAAGTCCAAGACGCAAAGGGGCTGCAGGCATATTGGTCTCCGTCATTGGGGCTTGGGCTGGGGCGGTGTTAAAGGGATTTGAGATTGGGCGCAACGCGCCGATGCCAAGAGATCAGGGATTGCGCAAAGCGTGCAGCCTTATCGGTTGCGCAAGGCGGCCGCCCGGGCGCGCAAGGCCGCGGCACGGGCAGCAAGGGTTTGTCCGGCAGCGTCGGCCCCGATGGCCCCGGTTTGCGCCAGCAGCTCTTCGGTGGGCAACAGGGCGGGCGGCGGGGCGGTGCTGTGCGCGGCCACCGCATCCACGCTGGGAAAGCTGGTGCAGGCAGACAGGCACAGGATCAGCAAAAGCGCATGTTTCATCGCGTGACCATAGCGCGGCGGCAAGGCTTGGGAAAGATCAAAGCCAGCGGCGGCGGTGGAGGCGGCGGTGGCGGTGGCGGTGGCAGTGGCCGGCATTTGGCCCCGCCAAAAACGCAGCCCTTCCGCCACCATCAGAAATCGGTTGGCGCGCCGCCTTCCTGTTTGCGGCGTGCCACGAACTGACGCAGCGCCTCTTGATGATCGCCGTTCATTGCGGGCGCTTCAAATTCCGCGATGATCTGCTTGTAGATGCGGTGTGCGCGTTCCGGCGTCCACATCGCGCCGTCAAGCTGCCACGCCTCAAAATTGCGCCAATCCGACAGGAACGGCGCGTAAAACGCGGTCTGATAACGTTCCTGCGTATGTTTGCAGCCAAAGTAATGCCCGCCCGCGCCCACCTCTTTGATGGCGTCAAAGGCGATGTCTTCGTCCGTGGTGGCGGTGACCGCATCTTCGAAATAGCGCTGGATCATCTGCAGCACTTCGCAGTCCATGATAAACTTCTCGGGGCTGGCGATCAGCCCGCCTTCCAGCCAGCCAGCCGAATGATAGACCATGTTGGTGCGGCTTTGCACCGCCGCCCACAAACTGTTTGACGTCTCCCACATCGCCTGCCCGTCGGGCACATTGGCCGCACAGGTGCCGGATGAGCGCAGCGGCAGCTTGTAATGGCGCACCAACTGGCCGGTCATTTGCGTGGCGCGCATGTATTCGGGGGTGCCAAAAGCAGGCGCGCCCGACTTCATATCCACGTTTGATGTGAAGGTGCCCAGCGCAATGGGGCAACCGGGGTTGATGTATTGCAACAATGCCGCCGCCGCTAATCCTTCGGCCAATGACAACGCCACTGCGCCCGCCATGGTGACCGGGGCCATTGCCCCCGCCAAGGTAAACGGCGTGATCACCACCGGCTGGCCGCGCTTGGCCATCCTCATCGCCCCGTCCAACATGGGGTAGTCGTGTTTCAAGGGCGAAACCGAGTTGATGTTGGTATAAAGCCGCGGTTTGGCCTGAAATTCCTCTTCGGTCAGACCGCCAGCGATTTTCACCATTTCCATGACGTCTTCCACCCGTTCCGCGCCCAGCGAATAGGCATGCACGACTTTGTCGGTCAGGGTCAGCTTTTCATACAGGCAATCCAGATGCCGCACGGAGGCATGGATATCAACCGGTTCTACCGGATAGCCGCCCGCAATGTGGATGCAGTTGAAATACTGCGTCAGTTTCATGAATTCCTTGAAAGTCTCAAAATCACCCGACCGTTTGCCGCGTTCCAGATCCCATGCCGCGGGCGGCGACGAGACGTTGACAAACAGCATGTGTTTGCCGCCCATGATCACTTCACGGTCAGGGTTGCGCGGGGTGATGGTGAACGACTCGGGCGCGCGGCCGATCATCTCCATCACAAAGTCTTCGTCCATCTTGACGTTGGTGCCTTCCACCTTGCAGCCCGCTCGCTTCAGATAGGTAATGGCGTCGGGGTTCAGAAATTCGATGCCGATTTCCTTCATGATGCGCATGGCCCCCCGGTGCACGCGCTGGATGCCGTCAGCGTCCAAAGGTTCTATCGGGCGATCCGGGTTGACCGGGATGCGCCACGGCATCTGATCAATGACGGCTGACCCTGCGCGAATTTTGTTGCCCGCCCGGCCCCCGGCCCGGCGTCTTACAAGGGCGTCATCGCTCATCGTGATCTCCATCGTCAAAGGCGGCCCGGCGGGCCCTTGCGGTTTGTGACAGGATGGCCCAAACGGCGGCCGCGCGCGCACCACGTCACCGACGCGCCTGCGTCGTTTTTCGCAAGGCTGGCGATTACGCCGCACCCATCGCGTCAATCCATGCGGCAATTGCGCCAATATCGGCCAGAACCACATCGGCATGGGGGGCAAGGGTGGCGGCACAAGCCACACCGGTCAGCACCGCCACCGCATACATTCCGGCCGCGCGCGCCGCATGCAGATCGTGCAAACTGTCGCCCACCATCGCACAGCGGCGGGCGGCGATGCCGGTCTGGGCGGCAAAAGCCAGCAATTGACCCGGTGCAGGCTTGCCGCCCCAGCCAGAATCGCAGCCCGCCACAAACGCAAACAGCCCGTCCACCGCCGCCGCCGTCAGATGCGCCACCGCTGACGCCTGCGTGTCATTGGTGGCAACCCCCAAAACCAGACCGCGCGCCTGCAAACCGCCCAGCACCGCAGGCAAATCGACCGCAGGCCGCATCGGCGCCTGTTGTGCCAGATCATCCATCCGGCGCATCAGTGCGGCCAAGGTCAGACCCGGCACATGCGGGGTCAGGATGTCGGCAATTTCCGGCGTGGTCATCGCCACCACCGGGCTGTCAGGCGCAAACTGCCGCAACGCCACATCATAGCCCAGAACCTGCCCCAACCGGGTGGCATGATCCGGTGTGCTGGCCAGTTCGGCGATCAGGTTTTCCACCCAGACCCCCCAACTTGACCGAAAATCAAACAACGTGCCGTCTTTGTCAAAAATCACCGCATCAATCATCGCCTGCCCCACCTGCCATCAGGTCCAATGCGTATGCTGCGCGCCGGGCAAAGCCAAGCGGGCCTGCATGGGCGCGGTATAGGGCAGCCCGGCCTGATCACAAAACGCCATCACCCGTGCGTCATCCTCGGTCAGAAAATCCAGCACCGCGCCCAAAAACACCGGCTGACCGGCAAGTGCCGCCAAATCACCCTGCCCCGCCCCCGAGGCGTTAAGGAATGCACCGATCATGTCAGGCTGGCCAAAAAGCCATGTTAACGCCTGCAATGCCAGAGTTTCAGCAGATTCTTGCCGATTCATGCGGTTTTCCCCAGAGTTTTACACAGATATCAGGCAAATTGAGCGCAGATCATTACCCTTTTAGAAAGGAATTCTTAACCTCTTGAACGGCACAATGAAACAAGCGTGTAACAGAACCAGCGGGTTTACCAGTCAATGGTCGGCAAGATACTTATAGTCGACGATGTGGCCGCCAACCGCATTGTCATGAAGGTCAAGCTGGAAGCGGCGGGGTATATTCCGGTTGTGGCGGCCAATGGAGCGGCCTGTCTTTCGATCTGTGCCCGCGATGCACCCAATGTGATTTTGATGGACCTGACGCTGCCGGATATGGCGGGGATCGACTTGTTGCGCCGCCTGCGCGCCGATCCGGCCACCCGGGCGGTGCCGGTGATCATGCTGACCGCCAACCAATCGGCCGACGTGCGGGTGCAGGCGTTTCGCGCCGGGGTGGATGATTTTTTCTGCAAGCCGCTGGATGATCAGACCTTGCTGGCGCGCATCCGTCATTTCATGCGGGCACGCAATCAGATCGACGGCTTTGACGATGCCACCCAGTCGGGCATGGCGCTGTTTGCGCTGGCCGAAGCATCGCCGGTGTTTTACCGCCCCGGCACCGTGGCCATTGTCACCCAAACTCCGCAGACCGCGATGCGGTTGCGCCGGGCAGTGGCGGCCCATCTGGCCGATCAGGTGGTGATCCTGACCGCGGATGAGGCGTTAAGCGAAGGCTTGCAATCGGGTCCGGCGACGGATGTGTTCCTGATCGGGGCCGATGTGGGCGGGGCTGCGGGCGGGTTGCGGTTGATGTCGGAATTGCGCAGCCGCGCCAACACACGCCACGCCGCCATCAGCATTCTGGTGCCCAATGCCGATCACACCGGGGCGGCGATGGCGTTTGATCTGGGGGCCGATGATGTGGTCAGTGCCGCCCTGTGCGCCGAAGAAATAGCGCTGCGCCTGACCCGGCAATTGCTGCACAAGCGTGAGGCGGACGCAAGGCGCGCCCGGGTTCACGATGGCTTGCGTCTTGCGATGATTGATCCGCTGACCGGGTTGCACAACCGCCGATACGGCATCGCTCAGCTTGGCGTGATTGCCGAGCGGGCCCAAAAAGACGGCAGCGATTTCGCGGTGATGGTGGTTGATCTGGACCGGTTCAAATCGGTCAATGACCGCTGGGGCCATGCCGCAGGCGACGCCGTTCTGGTCGAAGTTGCCGATCGTTTGTCGCGCAATCTGCGCAGTGGTGATTTGTTGGCGCGCATCGGCGGCGAAGAGTTTCTGATTGCCCTGCCACAAACCGCCCTGCCCGAAGCCCGCAACATTGCCGAACGGCTGTGCCATGCGGTGCAGCAAGACGTGGTGCGACTTGCCGACCAGATCAAAATCCGGGTGACGGTGTCGATTGGGCTTGCGATCAATCTGGCCGCGATGATGCCCGCCCTTATCGACTCTGTGTCCGAAATTGTTGACCGCGCCGATCAGGCCCTGCTGATCGCCAAAGCCGAAGGGCGCAATCAGGTGACCATCAGCCAAAACGCCGCCTGAAGCGGTTGGGCGCGCAAGAAAGTAGGGGTTTCACACCCCCAAGCTGCGATTTACACGCAAATGGCCGCTATGCTGCAACCGCAGGTCAATTGCAGTAACCCGTAAGATATTTTTGAACGGAAAAAGCGCAAATTTAAGCTAAATTTTTTCGGCTTTGCGCCGGGCGCAGGGTGTGGGTCAAGGGTGCGGAGTGGTGCCTTTTTCCCGCCCGCCATCACCGTCTTTGCCCGGATGCAACCGCTCTGCCAGCCGGTCGGCAAAGGCCGCGCGATCCGCAGGCGTCATCGCGATCAAAAAGTCGCGCAGCACTTCTTGGCCAAGGATCAGTTGCCGGGCGGTGCGCTGTTGCTGGGCGGTCATCAGGTCAGACAAAGTCTGCGGCACAAAGGGCGTCGCGCGCAGCGCATCCAGAACCGCCACCGCATCGTCGCGGCGCTGCCGTTTCAGGTGGCGCGCATCGGGCGTCTTGGCCAAAAACGCTTGCCGCAGCGCGCGACGGTCTTGCGGGCCAAGCGCTTCGGTGAACGGACCAAAGCCCAATTCGCGCACCGCATCGTCGCGCCCGCCTTGGGAATGGCTGCGCAGCACCGTGCCTGCCACCAGCCCGGCAATCGCCAGATTTAACCCCAGCGAGACCACCAAAGCGATGCGCAAGCCGCGCCCGGATTTGGGCAGCTTGGCCGCAGGCGCGGGTGGCAGGGTTGGGGTTGGGGTTGGGTTTGGGTTTGGGTTTGGAGTGCTATCGCTCATCTTCTAATTCCTCGGACAACAGGGCATCGACACCCGGCATCAAATCGACGCTTTCAAGGCTGGTGGTGCCGATCACCGCCGCGGTCAGCTGCACCATCGCCGCGGGCGGGGCAAAGCCCAGATACAACCCCGCCACCGCCGCCGTGCCCAAACCCGCCACAACGCCGCCGCCGCCAAACACCGCGGCAAGTGCGGGCCAAAAACCGGCCTGCGGGTTGGAAAGCAACGGTGCGGTATCGGGTCTGGCTGCGGGTCTTGCAGCGGGGTGCGGTTGTTCGCGCGCCGCATCCGCCAGCACCCGCGCCATCAGACCATCAGACGGCCCTGCGGCGGCGTCTTGTGCTTTGGCAGTTGCAAACAGCAAATCCAGATCGTGCATCTCTCACACCTCCTCATAGCCCAGCGCCTGCCGATGGCCGGCAAGGGCAAGTGTCAGCGCGCGTTTGCCCCGCGCCGTCAGGCTTTCGACGGCCTCCACGCCGATCTGCAGCACTTCGGCAATTTCGGGGTTGGTCAGCCCTTCGATGTGGCGCAGCACCACGGCTTCGCGTTGACGGTCCGGCAAACTGGCCAGCGCTGCATTCAGCGCCGCCATCCGGTCGGCCTCTATCAGGGTTGCGACCACGCCCCGCGCGCCGTCTTCGGGGTCGCCCGCACCGTCCAGCGCATCGGTCGGGCGGCGTTTGCGCGTGCGCAGCCGGTCGGTGCACAGGTTGGTCACCACCCGGTAGACCCAGGTTGACACTTTTGCGTCACCTTGCCTCCAATCTGGGGCAGCACGCCATAGCCGCAGCAACGCCTCTTGCGCGATATCTTCGGCCTCGGTCCGGTCGGCCAGCAAACGGGCGGCATAGCCGATACTGCGCGGCAACAACCGCTGCGCCAGCAGACGCGCGGCATCGGGATCTCCATGGGCATAGAGAACCATCAACGCCTCGGAGGCCAGATCTGCAAGGGTATCGCGTGCCATCGTCATCCTGAGTAACGGTCTAGCGGGTGCCGTGCCGCCTTGCAATTCACCGCAGGCACGCGCCCCGAACCGGAAGAATGGTTCAAGGCGCGCACGCGCGGTTTTCGGGGGCGGGATTAGTTCGCGGTGCCGTCCAGATCATCGCCCATTGCGTCATGCCCATGCTTGCCGCCGCGCCCGTGCTTGCCACCGCGCCCATGCTTGCCGCCGCGCCCGCGCTCTTGCATCCGCGCGCGGGCGGCGTCCGCCTCGACTTGGGTTATGGCGCCGTCGGCGTCGGTATCGACCGTGTCGAACATCTCTGCACGGCCCTTGGCTGCCGCCAGTTCGGTATCAGACAGCAACTTGTCGCCGTCGGTGTCCAGCTTTTCGATCATCTTTGCCGCGCGCGCGGTGGCGCGGTCGGTCATAGCTATGATCTGCATCGCGGCCAGTTCTTCAGCCGACAATTTGCCATCGGCGTTGGTATCGGCGGCTTTGGTGCGCGCGGCGGCTGCCGCGTCCATTTCGGCCTTGGTCACTTTGCCATCTTTATCGGCATCAAGACTGTCAAAGTTCAGCCCCTGCAGCGGGCCCATATCATCGCCTCGCCCGGCATAGGCGGCGGTCGAGGCGACAGCCCCGATCAGCATAGCCAAGGTTAGCGCGGCAAAGGGTGCGGCACGCGCCGACCGCAACGAAAAGGTTTGGTCCAGCTTCATCGTCGTCTCCTGTCGGTATCGCCGCCCCGATTGGCGCGGCTTTCATACACCTTCAAACGCCGCAGCACGGGGTTTCCGTCGCAATGATTTCAGCCATTGGCGACCCCCGGGTTGCGACAAAGGCGCACTTGCTGCCAAGCCCTCTCAACTTTGGCAATCAAAGCAGCTATGAATGCGGTGGAACCATGGGACTGTCCCCGATGCCGCACGCAGCGCACCCTGCCGATACCGATGCCGATCCCTTTGCCGAGCGCGCCTTTTGGCCCGCCGTTCGCAAGGGTTGGAGCCGTCACTGCCCGGCCTGTGGCGCGGGGCCGATGCTGCACGGCTATCTGAAAGTGCGCGATAATTGCCCGGTCTGCGGCGAGGCCCTGCACCACCAGCGCGCCGATGACGGCCCGGCCTATCTGACGATTCTGATCGTCGGCCATCTGTTGGCACCGTTGATCTTTTTTGTCTTTACCCGGTTTCGCCCCGAACCGATGACCATGGTGGCGATCTTTTCGGTGTTTTGCGTCGGGCTGTCGTTGTATCTGCTGCCGCGCCTGAAAGGCGCGATGGTGGGGTTGCAATGGGCCAAGCGGATGCACGGGTTTGGCGACCCAGACACCGCACATCCGCATGACTGATACCCCGATCCGCGCGGCCGCCACCATTGTGTTGTGGCGCGATCATCCGCAGGGCGCGCAGGTTTTGATGGGGATGCGGGGGGTGGCTGCGGTGTTCATGCCATCAAAATATGTGTTTCCGGGCGGCGGCGTTGATGCAACTGATGCGGGCGGGTCGGCTTTGGCGCTGTCAGACGCCTGCCGCCACCGCCTGACGCAGCATTGCCCGCCGGGTGCGCCCGATGCGGGCACGTTATGTGCAGCCGCCATCCGCGAATTGACCGAAGAAACCGGCCTTGCATTGGTGCATCCGACGCCCGGCACGTTGCAATTCATTTTTCGCGCCATCACCCCGCCGGGGCGGTCGCGCCGGTTTGATGCGCGGTTTTTTCTGGCCAATGTGGCGTCGGTGACCGGCGATACACAGGGCTTTGCCGCCGCCTCGACCGAGTTGTCTCATCTGCACTGGATCGGCCTCGAGGCCGCCCGCGCACTTGATCTGCCGTTTATTACCGAAGTGGTGCTGGCCGAGGTTGGCGCGCTTTTGCGTGGGATGGACCAGCCCGGCGTGCCGTTTTTCGACAATTCCGGGCCGGTGCCTGCGTTTCGCCGGTTGGGGTAAGCGGGCTAAACTGATCCGGGGCGGTCGCGGGCATCTTGCCCGGCGGACCACAGCGGATGCGGCACCGGGTCTTTGGCGCGAAACAGGAACAGCCGGAAAATCTGCGCATAGCTGCGGTAGACATAGGCGTCATTGCGGCGCAGGTAATGGTCGCGCTTGGCCGCATAAAGCCCGGGCAGGCGATACCACGCGGCCTTGGGGTGCATATGATGCACAACGTGGAAGTTATTGTTCAAAAACAACAATGCCAGCAGGCCCTTGTCTTCGACCACCACAGATCGGGCGCGAAACTGCGTGTGGGCGCGGTGTTCCAGATAGGTGCGGATTTTCAACAAACCAAAGCCCGCATAGGCGGCGACAGCATAAGCCCAGACCGGCATCGTGGTAAACGCCAGCAGCCACGCCAGCACCAATCCCACGCCGATGGTGTTCAACAGCCACGCCAGCAGCACCGCGCGGTCACCCTTGGCGATCAGGGCCGCATCCATCCGAACCAGCGAATACACCGCAATGCCGGGGCCAAACACAATCCGCCCCATCAAGGTATTGTTCATCCGATACAGCAGCTTAACCGGCGCAGACATGCTGTGCCACACCGCCGGGTCCATGTAATTGGCCTCGGGGTCATCATAGGGATCGGTCAGGTTGGGATCATAGTGATGCGCAAGGTGCAAGTCGCGAAACCGGTTAAACGGCACCACCAAGGTTAACGCCGGGAACACCAATGCCTCATTCAGGTGGCGGTTGGCAAAGGGGTGGCCGTGCAAAACCTCGTGCTGCAACGATGAGAATTGGGTGATGGCCAGCGTGGTGATCAACAGCGACAACACTGGCGAATAGGCCCACCCCACCGTTGCCAGCCCCCAGACCACATATGTTGCGACCATCATCAACAGGGTTGGCCATTCGATGGCGGCCGCGCTGTCGGGTTGCGGCAGATCATCGGCAAGGTCGGCTTGGGTCGGCGCGGTCGGGTTGGCGGGCATTTTTGTCTTCTACCAATCAGTTACGCCGCTTTGATAGCACTTGCTTTCGGGCGCAGGAACTTGGAACATACGCAACACACCCACAACATTGGTGATATAATAGCGCATCCGATGGAAATTATAGACAAACGTGACCGCGCCAGCCTGTTTCGCAGCCGACTGGCCACTGCGATGGCCAGCAAAGCTGTCAGCCAGGCGGCCTTGGCCCGCGCCACCGGCGTAGACCGGTCCACCGTTTCGGCGCTTTTATCCCCCGGCACCCGGCTGCCCAATGCGCAACTGGCCGCCGATTGCGCCAGTGGTCTGGACGTGTCGTGCGATTGGCTCTTGGGCCTGTCGGACCGTCCCGAACCCGCCGCCGTTCTGCTGGAGGCGTCGGTTCAGATGATCGACGCGCCGCGCGCGCTGTTTGATGCAGAAATCTTTGGCTGGCATCAGGCGGCGGCGGGCTATAAAATTCGCCATGTGCCTGCCACTTTGCCCGATTTGTTAAAGCTGCCGGCGTTGGTGGAATGGGAATACCGCGATGCCTTGGGCCAAAGTGCCGGACCCGCGATTGCAGCGTTTCAGGATCAACTGGCGTGGCTGCGCGGCGCGCGGTCAGATTACGAGATTGCCCTGCCCTTGCATGAAATCGCCAGTTTCGCCGCCGCAACCGGCTATTGGGCGGGCCTGCCGCTGGCGATCCGGCGCGCGCAGATGGAATATCTGATCCGCATGGCCACCGAACTTTACCCGGCGTTGCGGCTGTATCTGTTCGACGCCCACCGGGTGTTTTCCAGCCCGGTTACCGTGTTTGGCCCACATTTAGCCGCCGTCTATCTGGGGCGACAATACATTGTGTTCCGCGATCCGGCCAGGGTGGCCAACATTTTGCAACATTTCGACTGGCTGGTGCGCGAGGCCCCGTTTGGCGCGCGCGATGTCATCGACCATCTGGCCGGGCTGCGCGCAAGCATGGGTTAACGCAGGCGTTGCAACTGCGTCAGATCATAGCCGTTCCAATCCAGAATTTCCCGCGCGGCGGCCAGACGGTCGGCGGGCAAGGCACCGTCGCGATTCAGGATAAAGCCGATTTGCCCCGACGGCGTGCCGATCACCAAAGTGCGATAATCGACATCGGCCCATAAAACCCACCACGGCCCCGGTTGATTTTGCACCGCAAACCGCCCCGGCCCGGCGGGCTGCATCGCCCCTGCGCCGCGGATATCGACGCCCGATTGGCACAGCCGGTAGGTCAGCTTCAACCCGGATCCCGCGGCCATGATATCAACGCCGCCGGGTTTGCAAGTGTCGGCTTCTGGCCCGAAATCCGCCACTTGCGCCCAGCGCCCGACCAGCCGCGCAGGATCAAGCTGGGCGTTGGAATAGATCGGCTTGGCTGCATCGCGGTAGCTGGCAGATATTCGTGGCGCCACGGTGGCGGTGCAGGCGGTCGCCGCGAACACCGCCGCCAGCAACCCTATGTGCGGCTTTGACCGCCCAACCGGATATGGCGACAGGGCGCGGTTTTTTTTGCGGGCATCGGGCATCAGTCGATGCATAGGGTGACCTGCACGCCATTGTCCTGCAAAATTTCGTTGCAGCCGAACATCGGGCGGAACGGCGCGCAAGTTCCTGATCTTGCCAGACAATACCCTTCACAATCGCTTTCGGCGTCGCATTGTTTGCCGCTGTCTTTGGTCAAGGTGCGGCAGCTTTCCCCGGCTTTGCCCGCTGGCCCCCAAGTGCCGCCCTGTTTGACGCAGGTTTTTTCCGCCGCGGACATGGGTTCGGCCGGCGGCGGGGCTGCGATGGGGGCGGGCTCGGCAGTTTGTGCCACCGTAGGCGCGGCGTCAGCGGTGTTTGCACGCGGTGCGATGGTCTCGGGTTTTGGCCGTGGCCGGGGCATCGCTGGTGCGCCGGACGCCGCTTTGCCGGGCAGATCGCCCAAGGTGGTTACCGCAATCGCCCCCCCGGTTATCGCCGTATCGCCGCCCGCTGATTTGCCCGGCCCGCCTGCCACGCAGGCCGACACGATCAACACGAACAACAACAGCAACAGGCGCATCGGGGTCTACCTTTTATTGCCCAAACAAGGCCCGATCCGCGCGGCGGGTGCAAGGTCTAATAGGGGGCACGGCGCGGCAAGGCCCCGGGGGCAGACATGGCCAAAGGGTGTGCAGGCCCGCAAAAAGGCGCATCCAAAGCGATCCGCCCGCCAACCCTTTCGCGGCACAAAACGCCGCAGCCCGGCAAATCCTTGGGCAAAGCCGGTCGCTGCGTGCTAATGTGATGAAAAGGAGCCGTAAAATGCGCCGAACGATGATCGTGATTTGCCTGATCCTGACGCAGGGGACCGCACTGGCTGCCCCCGCAACCTATGTTCTGGAGCCGGAAAATTCGACCGTGGGGTTCGAGACTGATTTCGGCACCGACAAAATCACCGGCCGGATGCCCGTATCCCGTGCCGATCTGACGCTGGATTTCGACAAAGTTGCCGCGTCAAAAATTTCTGTCGATTTGAACGTGGCAGGCGCGGAAGCCAGTTTTCTATTTGCAGCCCAAGCACTTAAGGGGCCAAAAGTGCTGGATGCGGCGACCTACCCTACCATGAGCTTTCAAAGCACTCGGGTGCGCGCCGTGGCGGACGGGGCCGAAGTGCAAGGCGTGTTAACCATTCGTGGCATCGCCAAACCGGTGACGATGCAAGCCGAGATTTTCCGCCAGAAGGGCTACCTTGACGGCGATCTTAGCCACTTGACCATCCGGTTGCGCGGCGCGGTCAACCGCAGCGATTTTGGCGCGACGGGCTGGTCGGATATGGTGGGCGATCAAGTGCGGCTGGATATTCTGGCCCGCATTGCCCGGGTGGATTAGGCAGTGGTGTGGCGCAACTCGGCGACGGGCTATGGCGCGATCAGCCGCATTTTGCACTGGTCGATGATGGTGCTGATCGTGGGCATGTTGATTTTGGGCACTAAAATTGCCGATATGCAGCCAAGTCTGGCCAATCTGTATCTTTATGGCGTGCATAAAACCGCAGGCTTTGGCGTGTTGTTGTTGACGCTGATCCGGGTGGTCTGGCACCGGATCAGCCCGCCACCGCCGCCGATCGGGGTGCCCCGCGCCCTGACCAACCGGTTGGCGCGGCTGGTGCATGGGCTGATCTATCTGTGCCTGATCGCCATCCCGATCAGCGGCTGGATCGCCAGTTCGGCGACAGGCTTGGATGTTTTGCTGTTCGACCGCATCCCGTTGCCCGCCATCGCCCCGGTGTCCGAAATGTGGGAGCGTGGCGGTTTTCTGGCGCATGGCCTGCTGACCAAGGCACTGATGGCGCTACTGGCTGCGCATATTCTGGGCGCGATGCTGCGCGGCATCAAACAAGACGGCACCACCGAGCGGATGATCGGCGGATAATTCAGACCCGCCATCTGGCCCTTGGCGCAGCCTTGCGCTATGTCACGCCTAACATCGAAAAAGGGCGCGTCATGGCACGGATTCTGATCACCTCGGCCATTCCTTATATCAACGGGATCAAGCATTTGGGCAATCTGGTGGGCAGCCAACTGCCCGCCGATCTGTATGCAAGGTTCATGCGTGCGCGCGGCCATGAGGTGATGTTTATCTGCGCCACCGATGAACACGGCACGCCCGCCGAGTTGGCGGCGGCCAAGGCCGGTCAGCCGGTGGAAGAATTTTGCGCCCAAATGCACGCCGTTCAGGCCGAGATTGCGCGCGGGTTCCGGTTGTCTTTTGATCACTTTGGCCGCTCGTCCAGCCAACGCAATCACCGCCTGACGCAAAGTTTTGCCGCCGCCTTGCAGGCCAACGGGCTGATCTCCGAGGTGATGGAAAAGCAGGTCTATTCCATTGACGACAAACGCTTTTTGCCTGACCGTTACATCACCGGCACTTGCCCGAACTGTGGCTATACGGCGGCGCGGGGCGATCAATGCGAAAACTGCACCAAACAGTTGGACCCGACCGATCTGATTGCGCCGCGCTCTTCCATTTCGGGGTCAACCAATCTGGAAGTGCGCGAAACCAAGCATTTGTTCCTGCGCCAGCGGTCATTGCGTGACAAGCTGGAGGCGTGGATTGACAGCAAAACCGATTGGCCGATCCTGACCACTTCGATTGCCAAGAAATGGCTGAACGATGGTGACGGCTTGCAAGACCGGGGCATCACCCGCGATTTGCACTGGGGGGTGCCGGTGAAGAACGGCGATCAGCCGTGGCCGGGGATGGAGGGAAAGGTGTTCTACGTCTGGTTCGATGCCCCCATCGAATACATTGCCTGCACCGCCGAATGGGCCGATGCAAACGGCCTGCCCGATGCCGCGTGGATGCGTTGGTGGCGCACCGACATGGGCGCGGATGATGTGCGTTATGTGCAGTTCATGGGCAAAGATAACGTGCCATTCCATACCCTTAGCTTTCCCGCCACCATCATGGGGTCGGGTCAGCCATGGAAGCTGGTCGATTACATCAAATCGTTCAACTATCTGAATTACGATGGCGGCCAATTCAGCACCAGTGCCGGGCGCGGCATTTTCATGGATCAGGCGCTGTCGATCCTGCCGCCCGATTACTGGCGTTGGTGGCTGCTGTCGCATGCGCCGGAAAATTCGGATGCCGAGTTTACATGGGAGAATTTCCAGACCGCTGTGAACAAGGATCTGGCCGATGTCTTGGGCAATCTGGTCAGCCGGGTGACCAAATTCTGTGTGGCCAAATTTGGCAATTCGGTGCCTGGCGGGGGGGCATTCGGGTCGCTGGAAACCGCTTTGATCGCCGATCTGGGCGCGCGCATCCACGCCTATGCCGCCCTGATGGAGGCGATGGAAGTGCGCAAAGCGGCGGCAGAACTGCGGGCGATCTGGGTGATCGGCAACGAATATCTGCAAACCGCCGCCCCGTGGTCGGTGGTAAAAACCGATCCCGATCAGGCGCAGGCGATGATCCGGCTGGCGCTGAACCTGATCCGGGTTTACGCGGTCCTGTCGCAGCCGTTCATTCCGGATGCGGCGGGCGCGATGATGACGGCGATGGGATCGGACGACTGGTCATGGCCCGAAGATATCTCGGCGGCGATGCGCGCCCTGCCTGCGGGTCATGCGTTCACCGTGCCCGAAAACATGTTCCGCAAAATCACCGATGAAGAGCGCGCCGAATGGCAGACCCGCTTTGCGGGCATCCGCACCTGATCCGATCCTTTTACCAAAGGCCGCCTTATGCCCGTGTTTCTTGACCAGTCCGATGCCGATTTTGACGCGCGGTTCAGCGCTCTTTTGGGTATGAAACGCGAAGAGGCCGAAGATGTGGATCACGCCGTTGCCGTGATCATTTCGGACGTGCGCGCGCGCGGCGATGCCGCCGTGATTGATCTGACCGCCCGCTTTGACCGCTTGTCGCTGACGCCCCAGACGCTGGCCTTTACCCCGGATCAGATCAACGCCGAATGCGCCAAAGTGTCGGTCGAAGACCGCGCCGCACTGGAACTGGCCGCCGAACGCATCCATGCCTATCACGCGCGCCAGTTGCCCGAAAACGTCTCTTGGGTTGATGCCAGCGGCGCAAGTTTGGGCTGGCGCTGGACGCCGGTTTCGGCGGCGGGGCTTTATGTGCCCGGCGGCACCGCGTCTTATCCATCATCGGTGTTGATGAATGCCATCCCGGCGCGGGTGGCGGGCGTGCAGCGGTTGGTGATCACATGCCCGACGCCTGATGGTGTGGTGAACCCGCTGGTGTTGATGGCAGCACAGATTGCGGGCGTCGATACGATTTACCGCATCGGCGGCGCGCAGGCGGTGGCGGCCTTGGCTTACGGCACCCAAACCATTGCCCCGGTTGATAAAATTACTGGCCCCGGCAATGCCTATGTGGCGGCGGCCAAGCGGCGGGTGTTTGGCCGCGTGGGCATTGACATGATCGCGGGCCCGTCGGAAATTCTGGTGATTGCCGACGGGGATAATGATCCCGACTGGATCGCGCTGGACCTTTTGTCCCAAGCCGAGCATGACGCATCAGCACAGTCGATCCTGATCACCACCGATGCCGCCTTTGGCCGCGCGGTGGCAGCGGCGGTTGAGGTGCGGCTGCACACCTTGCAACGCCGTGCCATCGCCGGGGCCAGTTGGCGCGACAACGGCGCGGTGATCGTGGTGCGCGATCTGGCGCAGGCCGCAGCCCTGTCGAACCGCGCAGCACCTGAACATCTGGAACTGTGCGTCGCCAACCCCGAGGCGCTGTCGGAACAAATCACCCACGCCGGGGCGATTTTCTTGGGGGCATGGACTCCGGAAGCGATCGGCGATTACGTGGGCGGACCAAACCATGTGCTGCCCACCGCCCGGTCGGCCCGGTTTTCCAGCGGATTAAGTGTGATGGATTTTGTAAAACGCACCACGATTGCCAAGATGACGCCGCAGTCGTTGGCCGCCATCGGCCCCGCCGCCGAACGGCTGGCGATATCCGAAAGCCTGCAAGCACATGGCTTGTCCGTGCGCGCAAGGCTGGACCGGCTGAACGGGGGGCAGGTATGACCCGCATCTGCGCCATTGATATCGACGAGCGCGGGCTGGTGCGGGCGACGCCGGAAATAGATCAGGAACGCAAAGTCGCGATTTTTGATCTGCTGGAGGACAATTCCTTTGCCCTGCCCGCGCGTGCCGATCGCCCCGCCCCGCCCGGCCCCTACCGGCTGGCGCTGGCCATTCGCGACGGGCGGCTGGTGTTTGATCTGACCACGGAAACCGCGGATAAGGCGGGCGAATTTCATCTGTCGCTGGGCCCGTTCCGCCAAGTTGTGAAAGACTATTTCCAGATTTGCGAATCGTATTTCGAGGCCGTCAAGCGCCTGCCCCCCAGCCAGATAGAGGCGATTGATATGGCACGGCGCGGCATTCACAACGAAGGCGCGCGGGTTTTGCAAGAACGGCTGGCAGGCAAAGCCGAGGTGGACGGCGACACCGCCCGCCGCCTGTTCACGCTGATCTGCGTTTTGCATTGGGGATGGGCGTGAAAGCATTCCCTCAATCCGTGCTGTTTTGCTGCGATCACAATGCCGTCCGCTCGCCCATGGCGGAAGGGTTGATGAAGAAATTCTACGGCCAGCGCGCCTATGTGCAATCGGCGGGCGTCACCAATGATATGGAAATCGACGGCTTTTCCATCGCGGTTTGTGCCGAATTGGGCATCGAGCTGTCGCGCCACCGCTCGCGCAGTTTTGACGAAATGCAGCGGATGGGCGATGATCTTGGCCAGTTCGATCTGATCGTGGCCTTATCACCCGCCAGCCAGCGCCTTGCACTTGATCTGACCCGGACCTACCATCTGGACGTGGAATACTGGCCGATCCTTGACCCCACCGCCATTGGCGACGGGCGCGACGCCAAGCTGGGGGCCTACCGGCAGGCACGCGATCAGATCAAGACCCGGATGCTGGACCGGTTCGGCCCCCCAAGTGAGGACCAA
This sequence comes from Cypionkella sp., assembly GCA_031422555.1. Classification (GTDB taxonomy): domain Bacteria; phylum Pseudomonadota; class Alphaproteobacteria; order Rhodobacterales; family Rhodobacteraceae; genus JANNAT01. Next base: position 51,576 of record JANPLZ010000075.1, read on the forward strand.
TGAGCACGATTGCCACCTATTACGCCGCCTTTAATGCAGGCGATGCAGACGCGATGCTGGCTTGCGTGACCGATGACATTGAACATCGGGTGAATCAGGGTGCCATCCGCCACGGCCGCGCGAAGTTTGTCGAATTTTGCGCCCATATGGGGGTGTCCTACTGCGAGCAGTTGCGCGACATTGTGGTGTTTACAACCGAAGATGCCACACGGGGCGCTGCCGAATTTGTCGTGCACGGTGAATATCTGATCACCGATCCGGGGCTGCCTGCGGCGCATGGCCAGCACTATGTGCTGCCAGCGGGGGCGTTTTTCGATCTGCGCGATGGCAAAATCGCGCGCATCACTACGTTCTACAATCTGGCAGACTGGATTTCGCAGGTCAGCCGATGATCCCCGATCATCTGTCGGTGCGCGCGCTGCAAGGCCCCGACCTTGAGGCCGCGCTTGACGGTGTTGCCCGTCTGCGCATCGCGGTGTTTCGCGACTGGCCCTATCTTTATGACGGCACGCTGGCCTATGAACGTGCGTATCTGGCCACCTACCGCGACAATCCCGGCGCATTGTTGGTTGGGGCGTTTGACGGCGAAACCTTGGTCGGCGCGTCAACATCCACCCGGATGGAAGACCACGCCGAGGCGTTTTCCGCGCCGTTCCGTGCCACCGGCCTTGCGTTGAGCGATATCTTGTATGGCGCGGAATCGGTGGTGTTGCCGCCCTATCGCGGCCTTGGCCTTGGGCATCGGTTCTTTGAGCTGCGCGAAGCGCACGCCCGCCGCCATTCCCGCGCCTACGTGGCCTTTGCTTCGGTCAAGCGCCCCGAAGATCATCCGCAGCGCCCCGCCACCTTTCGCACCAATGACGCGTTCTGGACCAGTCAGGGCTATGCGCCGCTGCCCGGCGTGGTGGCGGAATTTGGCTGGAAGGATCTGGGCGACGCGACCGAGACCAACAAGGCGCTGCAGTTCTGGTTGCGCAAGCTGTAGGCCCGGCCGGGTTGCCCCCGAAACAGCCGCGCCCAACTGCCCCCTTACGTGCCAGGCCAAACCTGCCCCTCCAAACCGCCATTTTTCCCTTGAAAACCCGCCCCAACAGGCGCATACGCCCGGCCATGCCTGTGGCTTGCTGCGGGCCAAACCCTATTGGAGAGACCATGGCCAAGGAAGAAATCCTCGAATTCCCCGGTGTCGAGAAAGAACTTCTGCCAAACGCGACATTCAAGGTTGAACTCGACAACGGCCATGAATTGATTGCGGTGATGGCAGGCAAGATGCGTAAAAACCGTATCCGGGTTCTGGCAGGCGACAAAGTGCAGGTGGAAATGACACCTTACGATTTGTCCAAGGGCCGCATCAACTATCGCTTCAAATAACGCGTCCCCTGCGGTGCAAACCGGGGTCCGGACCATGGCGCGCGGAGGGCGGTAATGCGATTTATCCTTGGATCGGCCAGCCCGCGCCGTCGTGACCTGCTGGCCCAAATCGGGGTGATCCCTGATGCGGTCCTGCCCCCCGACATTGACGAAACTCCGTTGAAGGCTGAATTGCCCGGTCCCTACTGCGCGCGGCTGGCGCGGGAAAAGGTGCAGGCTGTCACGGCAGGGCCGGATGATATCGTGCTGTGCGCCGATACCACCGTAGCCCTTGGCCGCCGCATTCTGGGCAAGCCCGAAAATGCCGCCCAAGCCGCACAGTTTCTGACCGATCTGGGCGGACGCCGCCACCTCGTGATCACCGCCGTGGCGGTGCGCCGGGGCGCGCGCATCTGGGCGCGCAGTTCTGTGTCGGCGGTGAAAATGAAGCGGCTGTCGGATATCGAATTGAACGCTTATCTGGCATCGCTGGAATGGCAGGGCAAGGCCGGCGGCTATGCCATTCAAGGCGCTGCGGGCGCGTTTATTCCGTGGATATCGGGCAGTTTCACCGGCATCGTCGGACTGCCCTTGGTCGAAACCGCCGCCCTGCTGACGGCCGCAGGCTATCCTGTCTGGAGACAGCCATGACCACCACAGTTACCCGTCGTTTCGTGTTGCTGGACACCTTGAAATCGCGCCCGGCGGCGGCTTTGGTGGTGGATGGCCAGTTGGTCGATCTGGCAGTTGATCCCGGCGATGACGCACCGCTGCCCGGGGCGATTTACCGCGCCATTGCCGACCGCCCGATGAAGGGACAAGGCGGCATGTTCGTCAAATTACCCGAAGGATCAGGATTTTTACGCGCAACCGCAGGCATCGCCCCCGGCCAGCGGGTTTTGGTGCAGATCACCGGCCCCGCCGAGGCGGGCAAAGCCTATCCGGTCACCACACGGCTGTTGTTCAAATCGCGTTATGCGATTGTCACGCCGGGTGCGCCGGGGCTGAATATCTCGCGCCGCATCAAAGACGATCCCTTGCGCATGGCACTGGAAACGGTCGCCGCCGATGCGATGGCGGGTGCGGACGAAACGCTTGGCCTTATCCTGCGGTCGGCCTGCGCGGGCGCAAATGATGACGAAATTGCCGATGATATCACAACGATGCGCGATCTGGCGCAGGCCGTGCTGGCGGATATGTCCGGCCCGGCTGAATTGCTGGTCGAAGGCGCTGGCGCGCATGAAACCGCGTGGCGCGATTGGGCCGATCCGGAACCCGATCAGGTGATCGAGGGCGGCTTCGCCGACAACGGCGTGTTCGAGATGATCGACGCCCTGCTGACCCCGCGGGTAGACTTGGGTGAAGGCCATATGATGATCGAGCCGACCCGCGCCTTGGTGGCGGTGGATGTCAACACCGGCCCCGATACCTCGCCCGCCGCAGCGCTGAAGGCCAATATCGCGGCGGCCCGCGAATTGCCGCGCCAGTTGCGGCTGCGCGGCTTGGGCGGGCAAGTGGTGATAGATTTTGCACCGATGCCCAAGCGCGACCGCGCCATTCTGGATCAGGTGATCCGCGCCGCGTTCAAAGCCGAGGCCGAGATAAATCTGGCGGGCTGGACCACGCTGGGCCTGTTCGAGATCACCCGCAAACGCGACCGGTTGCCTTTGGCGGGGATTTTGGCGTGACCTGCCCGATTTGCAGCCGGGCGCAGGATGCCAAATACAAACCGTTTTGTTCGCGCCGCTGTGCCGATGTCGATTTGGGTAAATGGCTGACCGGCGGCTATGCAATCCCCGCGCAAGCCATCGACGATGAAAATCCCCAGGACGATCTGGCGGCCAAACCCCGCCCGCAATGAAAGGGGCCGCGCTGATTTTGTGGCAAAACCCTCTGGACAGCCCGGCACCCGTCGCGTATCACCCGCCGAGTTGCAGGCGTCGCTACAGCGTCCCGTGCCCGGATAGCTCAGTTGGTAGAGCAGCGGATTGAAAATCCGCGTGTCGGCGGTTCAATTCCGTCTCCGGGCACCATTTAATCCCAGTCTTGATGCGGACCAGGCCGTGCTGCGATGCGCAGGTCTGTGGTTTGATCCGGTGTTGGATTGTCCCCATCGCAGCGCAGCACCCGCTGTTACAAAACCTTCACTGGCGAGATCAATTCATTTCCATTATTCTTGAATAATGGAATCAAATATAGCAATCCGCGCCTTTTCCGCCTTGGGCCATGACGGCAGGCTTGCCGTCTTTCGCCTGCTGATGCGGCATGCCCCGCACGGGGTGCGCGCGGGCGAGATTGCGGCGGCGCTGGCCATGCGCCCGAACACTTTGTCAACCAATCTGGGGCTGCTGCAGGATGCGGGCCTGATCCGGTCTTGTCGCGACGGGCGCGCGATCTTGTATTGCGTCAACCTGCCCGCCACGGGTGCGCTGGCCGCCTATTTCATAAACGACGTCGGCCGCAGTCGGCCCGATCTTACTTCGCACCTTGCGCAACCCACATTCCCCGATCGGAAGGACGCCCTTGCCATGACCGATATCACTGCCACAGGTTTCAACGTTCTGTTTATCTGTTCCGGCAACTCTGCCCGCTCGATCTTTGCCGAAGCGTTGTTGCGCGATATCGGCGGCGCCAAGTTTCGCGCGTTCTCGGCGGGCACCCGGCCTAATACCCGGCTCAATCCCTTTGCCTTGGAGGTGCTAAAGCGCAACGGCCACGATGTGGCGGGCCTGCGCTCCAAACATATTTCGGAATTCGAAGCGCCGGGCATGCCTGCGATGGATTTTGTGTTCACCGTCTGTGACATGGCGGCGAATGAGGAATGCCCACCGTGGCCGGGTCAGCCGATCACCGGGCATTGGGGCCTGCCTGATCCGGTCAAGGTTCAAGGCACGGACGCCGAAAAGGGGCTGGCCTTTGCCCAAGCCTATGCCGATCTGCGCCGCCGCATCGCCGCGTTCGCCGCCCTGCCGTTTGCGTCTTTGTCGCGCGTGGCCTTGCAGGCACAGGTCGATGATCTGGGCGACACGGCCCGGACCTGAACAAGCTAAAAGGATTTCCCCATGACACGCATCGCCCTTAACGGCCTTGGCCGGATTGGCAAACTCGCCCTGCGCGATCTGATTGACACAGGTGCGGGGGGCAAGATCGTGCTGCTCAACGATCCCATCGGCACCCCGGATCAGCACGCCCTGTTGATGGAGTTCGATTCTGTTCATGGCCGCTGGGCCCGCGCGATTTCGCACGATGCCGAAAGCCTGACGCTTGCAGGTCAGCGCATGGCTTTGAGCAGCGCAAAACGGATCGAGGATTTGCCCTTGGCCGCGATGGGCATTGATCTGGTGATTGACGCCACAGGCGTGTTCAAGACCGCAGCCAAGATCGCGCCCTACTTCGATGCGGGGGTGAAAAAGGTGGTGATTTCTGCGCCTGTAAAAGATGGGGGGGCGCTGAACCTTGTCTACGGGGTCAACCACCATCTTTACGACCCAAGCCTGCATCATACCGTCACGGCGGCCAGTTGCACCACAAATTGTCTGGCCCCGATCGTTAAGGTAATACACGAAGGTATTGGCATAAAGCACGGATCAATAACCACAATTCACGATGTTACCAACACCCAGACAATCGTTGACCGCCCCGCCAAAGACATGCGCCGGGCGCGGTCGGCGTTGCTGAATCTGATCCCGACGACCACCGGGTCGGCCACCGCGATCACGCTGATTTATCCTGAACTAGCAGGCCGCCTGAACGGCCACGCGGTGCGGGTGCCAGTGCTGAATGCGTCGCTGACCGATTGCGTGTTCGAGGTAGAGCGGGCGACAACGGTTCAGGAAGTAAACGCCTTGTTCGCCGCCGCCGCAGACGGCCCGCTGAAGGGTATTCTGGGCTTTGAGGTGCGCGAACTGGTGTCATCCGATTACACCAACGATCCGCGTTCCAGCATCATCGACGCGGCCTCCACCATGGTGGTCAACGGCACGCAGGTAAAGATTTTCGCGTGGTATGACAACGAATGGGGCTATGCCTGCCGGTTGGCCGACATCACCCGCATGGTGGCGGGCGCGATGTGACCGGAACACCCGTCCCAAAACCCTTGCGCGCCTACGCCGCCGTCACCGCCGCCTATTGGGCGTTCATGTTGTCGGATGGCGCGTTGCGGATGCTGGTTCTGTTGCATTTCAACGCGCTGGGGTTTTCCCCGGTCCAGCTTGCCTATCTGTTTGTGCTGTATGAGATGGCGGGGATCATCACCAACCTTGCCGCCGGGTGGATCGCCGCGCGGTTTGGGCTGACATCGACGCTTTACGCCGGGCTTTTGCTGCAAATCGGCGCACTTGTGGCCCTGACGGCTCTGAACCCTGCGTGGTCGCTTGCGGCGTCAGTGGCGTTTGTGATGGCGGTTCAGGGTGTGTCCGGCATCGCCAAAGATCTGGCCAAGATGGCGTCAAAATCAGCGGTCAAGGTGCTGGCCCCCAAGGGGAATGGCGCGTTGTTCCGCTGGGTTGCGGCGCTGACGGGATCAAAGAATGCGGTCAAGGGGCTGGGGTTCTTTCTGGGGGCGGCCTTACTGGCGGTGGTTGGCTTTAACGCGGCAGTCTGGGGCATGGCGGCGGTTCTAACCGTCATCCTGATTGCGGTCGCCCTGTTCATGCCAGACGGCCTGCCCGCCCGCGACAAAGCTGCGCGTTTTACCGGCTGGCGCGCCACTGATCCGCGCATCAGCAGGCTATCACTGGCCCGGATGTTCCTGTTCGGGGCGCGCGATGTCTGGTTCGTGGTGGGTGTGCCGATCTATTTCCAGATGGTGCTGTCGGATGGCACGCCCGAGGGCCGCCGTTTGGCGTTCTTTCTGATCGGTGGATTTCTGGCCTTATGGATCATCGCGTATGGGGCCGTGCAGGCCGCAGCGCCCCGGATTCTGCGCGCAAAAGGTCAGCCGGAACGCGCTGTTGTTGCGAAGGCGATCCGTTGGGCAGGGTTGCTGGTGCCGATACCGTTCGCGCTGGCATTGCTGGCCTATGTCGCTGGCGCGCCTGCGCCGTGGCTTAGTCTGTCGATCATCGCGGGGCTTTTGTTGTTCGGCTATGTTTTTGCGGTGAATTCATCGGTGCATTCGTACCTCATCCTTGCCTTTACCAACGACGACCGGGTCACCCGTGACATCGGGTTTTACTATATGTCCAATGCCGCAGGCCGGTTGATCGGCACATTGCTGTCGGGTGTCAGCTATCAGCTTGGCGGGCTGCCCTTGTGCCTGGCCACCGCGGGGCTGATGGCGGCGGCAAGTTGGATTGCAGTGCGAAGGCTTCAGCCCGCGGAGTAATTGCCAAGGCCAGAAGGTGATCCCTTTGAAAAGCCATACCCGTCGGCGTGGTGCGCCGCAGGCATTTGTTGTTCCCGACCGGTTTTTATGCTACCCTTACACGCAGTGTTTCATTCAATTCAGGTCGCCTCATTTCGGTGATTGTCTTTGGCGCGACCTTGGGTGGGTGCGGTGCAACACCACCCCGGACAGGAAAGGTTGGCTGCGTCATGGTTCAGTCCGATAAGAACTTTACCGGATCAATTCCGAAGTTTTATGACGATTATCTGGGGCCGTTGCTGTTTGCCCCCTATGCGGCGGATATAGCCGCGCGGATAGCGGCATTTGCCCCGCTGGCCGTGCTGGAAACTGCGGCGGGCACGGGCATATTGACCGCGCGTCTGGCCGAAGTGCTGCCGGATGCCGCCAGCATCACCGCAACGGACCTGAACGTGGCAATGCTTGATACGGCGGCTTCCAAAACCGTTTCGGCCAAGATCAAATGGCAGGCTTGCGATGCGATGCACCTGCCCTTCGCCGACAATAGTTTTGACTGCGTTGTCTGCCAGTTCGGCGTCATGTTCTTTCCCTCCAAGATCGACGCCTACAAAGAAGCCCGCAGGGTGCTGCGGCCCGGTGGAAAGTTTCTGTTCAGCGTCTGGGACAAAATTGAATTCAGCCCGATCTCGCTGACCGTGGCAGATGCCATGGCGGCGCGCTATCCGGACGATCCGCCAAATTTTCAGCGCCGCACCCCCTATGGCCATAATGATGTCGCGGCAATAAAAAACCAGCTTGGCGAGGCGGGATTTCACGATATCGGGTCTGTTGTCGTGACGCTGCCAAGCACTTGCCCTTCGGCCCGCGATGCAGCGCTTGGCCCCTGTCACGGCTCGCCGCTGCGTGGCGAAATCGAAGCCCGCGATCCGACCGGGCTTGCGGCTGCAACCGATGCCGCAGCCGCTGCCTTGGCCGCGCGCTTTGGCGACGGGCCAATCGCCAGCACGATGCAGGCCATCATCTTCACCGCGCGCAAATAGCGCGGGATAAGGTGGAAGTGGCGGCTTGGCTTGCCCCGGCTGATCACCGCGACGGTATCAGCGGACAGGCTTTTGCCAAAGGCTATGGCCAGAATGATGCGGCAGGAACCGCGCCAGCCGGGCAAATTGCCGACCTGAATGTCTGCTTTCTTTTTTTCAAAATCCCAATAGGCTGAGGATTGGGCCGGGTTTGAAGGGTTGTGGTCAGTTGCGGGTATTGTGCCAGCCCGGCCAAGGCCGCAGGTCATTTTTGGGTTGCAATTGGTGTTTGGACTAAAGGGCTTGGCGATAATCATTGACGCAGCAGGTTTTGCGATCCGAGGCAAGTTTTCAGCACAGGCCGACAGGGCCGGACATTTTCGATAGCGAACGGGGGAACTGTAATGTTTGCACCGGCAGGATCTGACAACACCGCCCGTTCAACGGCCGCTCAGGCCGGTATCCAGGCCTTGGTGATCTCGCCCATTGTTGCCAACGTTATTCTGGCCAATACCCACCGGAAAACCAAGGATTTCGCGGTTGCGGTGCCTGCAATTGTTCTTTGCGCCGATATCGCCGGGTTTTCTGTGGCCGGGGCTGCGCTGACGCGGTCAGAAGAACGCGGTGCAGAAGAGTTGCGCAGCATCGTCAGCACGGTCTTTGACCGTGTAACAGAGGCGATACAGGCGGCAGGCGGGCAGGTTCTGCAGTTTTCCGGCGATGCCGTCACCGCAGCCTGGCCAACTGGGCGCGACCCTGTTTTGCAAACCATCCGCGCAATCGCCGCCGGGCTTGCCTTGCAAGAGGCGTGCCGCAGCCTTTCCGTCGCCGGGATGGTGGGGCTGAAGCTGCGGGTTTCGCTGGCCGAAGGCCCGGTGTGGATCGCTCATCTGGCAAAGGATGCGCTTGCCCCCCAAACCGTGATCTGCGGCGAGGTCTTTGGCGGTTTCCGGGGTCAGACCGGGTTCAGCAAGGGCGTCTTTCTGGCTGAACCGCTGTGGACACAGGTTGCGGCGGATCTCCAAGCCCGCGCCTCGGTGGTGTCACAGCCCGGTGGCATCCGGGTGCTTGCCCTTGACGCAATCAGTCCTGCACCCAAACCGGTGCCGTCAATCGCACCGGATCAGGCGGCGCTGCTTGCGGGCTATGTCCCGGGCTTTCTTCGGGATCTGCTTGATGGGACGCTGACAGACTGGCTGGCCGAATTCCGGTCGTCTTACATCCTTTTCGCCCGCCTCGAAGGGTTCGGCTTTTGCGGCGAGGCCGATTTACCCGCGCTTGCCGTCCTTGCCGCCGGGATCGACAGGGCCATCGAGACAAACGGCGGTCTGCGCCTGAAACTTGCAACCGATGACAAGGGTCTGGTCCTGATGGCCGCGTGGGGTCTGCAGTCGCGATCGTTCGAGGACAATGCCGACCGGGCCCTTGCCGCCGCGGCACTGGTGCATCAGGCGGCGCAGGCCGCAGGGTTGGGGGCCAGCATCGGGGTGACGGGTGGCAAGGTGTTTGCCGGGTTGGTGGGGTCCGGCGGCCATATGGAATACACCGTTATCGGCGATGCGGTAAACCGCGCGGCCGCCCTGTCCAGCCGGGCCGCCGGGCAGACGCGGGTGGATGACCACACAAGGCAGGCCGCCGTGCGGCGGTTCCATTTTGTCAAGGCAGGCGTCTTTCCCCTAAAGGGGCAGGACGCTGCAGCCCAATATATCGTGACCGGTGAAGCCTTGGGGCAAGACGCCCAAAAAGGCGAAATGGTCGGGCGCGACACCGAACGCGCCCGGATGGATGACCTTGTTGCGCAAGTGCAGCAAAGCACCGCGCCGGGCGTTCTTCACATCGTTGGCGAAGCGGGTCTGGGGAAATCCCGGCTGGCGGGCCATCTTCAATCGCGGCTGGACGCGGCGGGCATCCCCAGCTTGCGCCTGAACGCCGACAGTTTGCGCCGCACCACGGGGTTCTACCCTTGGCGCCAATTGATTGCCGCGGTGGCCGGGGCGGACCTGCAAGCCGACGGTCTGCAGGCTTTGCTGGGCCATGACCCCGCCGTGGCAGCGCTTTTGCCGCTGCTAAGCCCGGTTCTGCGCACCGAAATTTCCGATACGGTGGTGACTGCCAGCCTGTTCGGCGGCGGGCGGGCCGAAAAGACCCAATCCGTCATCCTCGCACTGTTGGAACGTCTGATCGCCCCCACACCGCAAGTGCTGATCGTTGACGATGCGCATTGGTTTGATTCTGCGTCGTGGCAACTGCTGGAACGCTTTTCGCGCGCTTTTCCCACTATAACCATTACCATCGTTTCGCGTCCGTTGGACCGCGATGCCCTGCCATTTGAAGCCCGGCGCTTGCTGGACCGGACCGATGCCGACGTGATCCGCCTTGAACCCTTTAGCCGCGAGGGGTCAGCCGCGCTGATCAATGCAGCGCTTGGCACAATCGAATCCGCACCGACCATTGTCGATCTGATCTTCTCTCATGCAGAAGGCCATCCGCTGTTCACCAACGCATTGGCCCTGTCGTTGCGCGACCGGGGGCTGCTGCGGGTTGAGGCTGGCTATGCACATTTGGGGATGGGCGAGCGCAGCCTGTCGCAGATCGCCTTTCCCGATGGCGTCGAAGGCGTGGTGGCCGAACGCATCGCCGGGCTGACCCCCGCCCAGCAGATGACCCTGAAAGTGGCGGCGGTGCTTGGCCGGACTTTTGATCTGGAACTGCTGGCACGTCTGCATCCCGGCGGTCTGTCTGCCGACGTGCTGGCCACAGAGATTGCCGCCGCCGGACGGGCCGGACTTGTTGAGCCCGTACGCGAAACCCCGGGCCGGCATCGGTTTCACCACGCGATCATCAGCGACACGGCTTACAAGCTGTTGGTCAGTGACCAGCGCCGAAGCCTGCATGCGCATGCGGCGGATTTGCTGAACAGGCGAGAGGCCGCGGCGGGGTATCCGGCAGCGTCGCTTGCCTTGATGGCCCACCACTATGAACAGGCGCATCTGCATAAGCAGGCGGTCGATTTCCTGTCGCGCGCGGCGCACAGTGCCCGGTCGGGCTATAACAATGCCGAAGTTGTCGATTTTCTGACACGGGCGCTCCGGCTTGTGGAAGCGACGCCCGGGCTGGCTGATGCGGTGACCCGCGGCCATTGGAACCACAAGATTGCCGACGCCTTAAAAGCGCTGGGTCATTACAAACGCGCATCGGATTTCCTGTTTGAAAGTGCGCGCCTGCTGGACCGCGCGCCGCCGCGGTCAACCCGCGGGGCACTGGTTCGCACGATCGGCGGCTATGCAGGTTACCGTCTGCGCCCGCACCGCGCCCCGCGGCCCGCCGATCAGCGTGACGCGATGATTGCCGCGGCTGAAATCAACATGACGCTGTCGGAAATACACTACGAGTTGAACAAGGTGCCGTTTTCGCTGGCCGAAGTGCTGCGCGGGGTCAACCTTGCCCGAAATGCCGGGGGCGACAGCACCTCGCTGGCCAAGATCTACATGGGCATGGCGCTGATTTCGCGTGCCTTGCCTTGGGCGTTAGATGGCAACGATCTGCAGGAAAAATCCATCGCCATGGCCGAACGTCTGGGCGATATGACAACGATTTCGTGGGTTTACATGGCCTCTGGCGTGTTCGAGATGGGCAAATGCGGCTGGACAACCGGAGAGGCGCATTTCAGCCGCTCGATGCAGGTGGCCGACCTGTGCGGCGAGCGGAAGAATTGGGAAACCTCGATGTCGTCGCTGGGCAACCTCAAGCGGGTCGAGGGGTTGTTTGAACAGGCAAAAGCCTGCAGCGACGCCACTTTGGTGGCGGCAAGGGACCGCGACATCAGCCATTCCATCGCGTGGTCGCACAACGGCCGCTTGCGCGACCTGATGTGCCTGAACCGGCTGGACGAGGCCCGCGACGATTGCCGGATTTTGCACGCCATCCTGAATGACCCGAAGAAAAAGGGCGATACCAACGACAATTCCAACGTGGTCGATGGCTATGCTCGGGCCTTGCTGGGGCTGGTTGATGGCGATCTGGCGCAGGCGCGGACGGGGTTGAACGACGCCATCGCCGTTGTGCGCGGCATGAGCCGCCCGCAGGTTTACATGGTGCAGAATGTCAGTTTTCTGTGCGATGCGGTCTGGAATTTGTGGCGGCGCACTGGCGATCCATCCTTGTTGGCGCACAGCGCCGTGGTGGCCAAAAGCGGTGCCCGGATGGCGCGGCAATACCGGGCGGGCAAACCGTCGGCCGAACTGGCGGCGGGCGATGCGGCGTGGTATCGTGGCAAGCCCAAAGAGGCGACCCGGCATTGGCTGGCATCGGCAGCGGCGGCAGCCGAGCGGGGCATGCGTTACAATCAGGCCCAGGCCCTCTTTCGGTTGGGTGAGCTTGATCTGCTGCCCGCAGATCAAGGTGGCCCTGACTTGGCCACGCTTCTGGCGCAGCTGGGCATCGCGCGCCCGTTGATCTGGTCGATTGCCGCCGCTTGAACTGCGGCGCTAAAGTTCGGCGTCACTCAGAAGCCGCGTCGTCGTCAGCAGCCGTTTGGCCAAAACCGAGGCCAGAGTCCGGTGAAACTGTGCGGCGGCGGCGGCATCGTTGCGCTCCATCAGGGCAAGTGCCGATGCGTCGATGCGCATGGCTGTGCTGGCGATTTCAGCCGTCAGCGTTGCCGTGCGCTCTACCCCGGCATAGTAGGCGATCTCGCCGACGATGGCGCCGGGCAGAAACCGGCTGACGATGCGGTTGGCCTGATTGCGGTCGGTGACCGTGGCGCAAAGCCGCCCCGTCACCAAAAATATCAGATGTTCGCTGCGGTTGCCTTGGACAAAAACCTGCTCGCCAGCCGCCAACGCAATCTGCGTGCCATATTTTTGCAGCATCGCGGCGGTTTCAGCCCCAAGGCCAAGCGTGTCATCACCGCCTTGCTGTGGCCGCGCCTCGCGCAACAGATCATCTTCGATCTGCAGCATCACATCGTCCAAACTGTCTGCCAGTTGAAAATGCTGCCCCTCCTGTCGGTTGCGGCGGCCGAACCGGGCCGCTATTTCAGGCGACAGACCGGTCACGATCATCCGGATCCCAAGCTGCCCGCAACTGCGACCCAGCCTTTCGAACGCCGACCACGCCGACATGTCCAGCCCCACCACCCGTTTCAGATCAATCACCGCAAATCTATAGGCCGGACCCGCGTTCAGGCGGCGTTGCAACCGGTCCACCAGCCTGCTGGCCGAACCGAAAAACAAGAACCCTTCCAACCGGCTGACGCTGATGCAAGCCCCGATATCCGCCAGCAAGGCCCGCTCACCCGGCGCGCGTTCGACCCGCGCGTGGTAATTTGCCCCGTTGGTGCTGATCTGCGTTGAATCCACCCGCGAATAGGCAATCACAAACAGCAAAGCCGCCACCGCGACGCCAAAACTGACAGCGATCATAAAGCCGAACACCAGCGCAATCACCGGCATCGCAATCACAATGGCCAGCTCGACGCGCGGCATCATTCTGCCATGGTCGTAATAGGCCGTCAGCAGCAGATCGAAGCCAAGGAAAAACACCACCGCCGCAAACAGCCCGATTGGCAGATAGGACAGCACGCTGGCCCCAAAGAACAGCACAACCATCGTCACCGCCGCAACGCCAAACCCGGCGGCCGCCCCAACAAGACCAAACCGCCGCGCCAGCAGTGTTTCGGACAAGATGTGATAGCCGCCCAAGCCCCCAACCAGCCCGGCCGCGACATTGGCCAAACCCACGCCCTTCAATTCCCGTTCAAAATCAATGTCCTGCTCGATGGCAAGCTCTAACCCCGATGCGTTTAGCAGCATCCCCAGCATGGACACGCCGATGATCGTGGCAATCACCGGTGCTTGATCCAGCACGGCCAGCCATTGCACATCGCGCAGCAGACCAAAGCCTAAACCGCCTGTGAACGAATTGCCTGCAAACGGGCCAATCAGCAGGCCAACCTCGCGCATGCGGACGAAATCCAGCCCCATCAGGTTGGCAACCGCATAGAACCCGGCCAACGACAGCAACAGCACAAACGGAATGGCGAGGCCGCTTGTGCCCAGCCGCGCGATGGCGACGATGCCAATCGAAACACCCAGCCACGGCAACCACAAAGGCCAACGCGCCAAAAGGTCGGTGAAACTGATGTCCAGATCTGGCAGCACCATACCAAAGGCCCCGCGCACCAGCAAAACCCCCGATGCGGCCAGAAAACCGCTGACCACCGGAAACGGCACGAACCGCACCAGATACCCCAGTTTCAACACTCCCATCGCATAGGCGGTCAGCCCGGTGGCAATCGAGGTGACCCCCGCCAAGGCGACAACCGTTGAAAAAGCGGCCTGCGTGCTGATCGCAGGCAGCGTTGCAATGGCGCCTGCCGAGATCGACAGCAAGATCGTGCTGACATCCTGCGGCTGGATCAGGGTTCCGCGATAAGACAAGGTCAACGGCCCCACCATGGCCATGATCGCGGCCCCGATCAGGGTCAGGGCGATGCCTTGGCTTAGAAACGGCGCAAGGGGTCCGGCATAGATCATTGCCGCCAAGGACAGCGCAAAGGTCACCGACATGGCCCCGACAATCGCTGTGGCGAAAATTGCTTTGATCAGGTCGGAAATGCCCAAAACCCGTGCGGCGGGGCGGCTGTTTGAACTTTGCAAACCGAAAATCCCTTTTTTGCCCTGAACAAGGCGGCATTTTTGCCCAAATTGCAAGGTTAAGTCCGGGCAAGCACCGGGCGGCAATGCCCGCGCTTTGATCGGGCTGGCGCAGCGCGGTCACTGGCCACGCCGACCATCGCCAGCGCTTTGACCATCACCGCCAGCGCCAAGGCAGGGCTGACGGCTACCGCCGGCCAGACCCTACGACCCTTGCCTTCAGGGCGTCAGGCCAAGCTGGCGCAAAGCCTCACGCGGGGCGGGTTTTCGCCAGATGGTCTGAAAGCTGTCGGCCACATTGTCGCGCGCCACGGCCACGCCGGGCAACGCGATCCAAGCCGGAATTGTGCGGCCCAGCAAGGCAAGGATCGTCGTCCGGGCGGCAACCTCGCCTTGGCGAAAGGGCTGCTGGGCCGCCACGGCGACAAAATGCTGGCCCGCCGCCAACCCGATGGCAACATCTTCGCCCAGATCGACGGTCGCCATCACGGTCGCGCGGCCAGCCGCCGCAAGCCGGTTTGCCACCGCGATTGCAGGGGTATCCCAGACCACAAAGAACGCGGAAATCTCGGGATGATCCGCGATCAGCCTTTGGGCCATATCGGCCGCTTCGTCCACCGCGCCGAACCGCAGCACATGGGTGCGCACATCAGACCGGTTCGCCTGCATCCAGTTGGTGAAGGCAATCTCACGCTCGTTGGTGGCGAAGAAATCAGCGGCAAAGCCAAGAACCCCCACCGCCGCCCCCTGCGCCAGATGCGGCGCAAGCCCCGCTGCCGCCATCGTGCCAAGGCCGAAATTATCCGACGACACCAACGCGGTGTAATGCGATCCGGGCAACAGGCCGGTCGGCACATTTTCCAGCAAAACCAGACGGATGCCCGCCGCCGAGACCCGCCGGAACGCCGCCACCACCTGTTCGTTTGCCACCGGCAAGGCCACAATCGCATCCGGTTTCGCCGCGATCAACCGGTCCAGTTCGGCCACCTGCCGATCCGCGGAAAATTTGCAATCGACCACTTCGGTGACGACAACACCGCAATCGCCTAAAATGCCCAACATGCCGGTGATCTGTAACTTGGTCCAATCGCCATTCAGCGTGTGCAAAACCACGGCCACCCGCTTGCCTGCCGCTTTGGCCGCCGCACAATCTTCGGGCAGAAGGCTGACGCGTTCGGGGGGCGCTGCACGCTCGCCGTGGGGGCCAAGCCCGGAAATGGTCATGTTCAACTTCTCCCCTGCACTGATGGCGTTGCCGCGACCGGTTGCGGCACCCCGGCATTGTCGGCGCGCGCGCGACCGGCGGTGTCTGCGCGCGCGTGGAAGGTGACGAAATCGGGATGCAGGGTTGGTTTGCCCTGTATCACCCAGTCTTTCAGGAAAGCAGGCGCAAAAATCGCCTCAGAGGCCACGCGCGCCGCGCCCACCAACCCGGCCGAACTGCCCATCTGAGAGCGGATGATGCGCAGATCGCGCGTCACCAACGGGTGGGACGCGCCGTAAACCGCCTCGCGGACCCCTGCCAGCAAAACATCGTTGGTTTGCACCAGCGTGCCCGATAGCACGATCAATTCGGGGTTCAGCGCATTGGCAAGCGTTGCCACAACCTGCCCGATCAATTGGCCCGAAGTGGACAGGATTGCCACGGCGGCGGGATCGCCGATTTGTGCGGCCTGCGACACTTCGATTGCCGTGATCACACTGCCGCGCCGCAACAGGTCAGCCAGAACCGGGCTGCGGCCGGATTCTGCCGCCGCACGCCCCTCGCGCTGGATCATGTCGGACCCTGCCATCATGTCCAGCGTGCCGATCTGCCCGTCCGAGACAACCGGCAGCGCGCCAATCAGGCCCGCCGCCCCGTGCGCGCCGCGATAAAGCTGCCCGTCACACACGATCCCCGCGCCAATCCGGCGTCCGACCTTGATGAACAGCATCGACCGAAGGTCATGGCCAGCGCCCGCATACAACTCTCCCATGGTCATGGTTTCCACGCTGGACCGCATCCAGACCGGCGCGCCGAACTGTCGGGTCAGCGTCTCGACCAAAGGAAAGTCTGTCCAGGCGGGCAGAACGGGGGGGGTTTTCGTCAGAAATACGCCATCGCCTTCCGATGTCACGGTGCCCGGCACCGACAACGATATGCCCCAGGGTGCTGTGGCTATGGCCTGACGTTCCAGACACCAATGGAACAAAGCCGCCAACCGGCTTGCAAGCTGTGCTGCTGGCGCCGACAAATCGGCAGCCTCGTGGTGTTCGGTCAACAGGTTGCCCGACAGGTCGGATATGCCGACACCGATGGCCGTCTGATCGACTGTCGCCACCAACACCAGCCCGCGCCGGGCCGCAAAGCGCACAAGGCG
>JANPLZ010000076.1:0-1526 GCA_031422555.1 Cypionkella sp.
AGGATGTAAAGCCGGGTGACGGTATGGGCAGACAAGGTCATTCCAGTGGCAGCCGTTCAATTTTATAGCCGCGGTTGGTCAACAAGTTCAGCACACCTTCACCCCCTGACAAATGCAGCGCGCCAAAGGCCACCAGAACCGGGCCTTTGGTGGCGGCGGATTCTATCACCGGGATCCACGACCGATTGCGGGCTTTCATCAAGGATTCCTCCATCGTCGCAAAGTCCTGATCAACCTTTTCGGGCACAGACCCCGGCAGTTTCAGGGTCAGATCGCGGGTGAATTCCCAGATTAGGCGGCCTTCTTCGGCAAAATACACATCGGCCAAAGTGATCGACATATCGGTAGTGAAGTCTTCCAGCGCCAAGGTGGAAGTGATCATCGCCAACTGATCGGCCTGCGACATTGCATCAAAAATGCCAAATATGGTGTCGTAGGGTTCCAGCGACTGCACGGTCAGGCCTTGAGCGGTGGCGGCGTCAATCAACAACCCGTCAAGGCCTTTGGCGGTGGCGACCTGCGCGATGTCGCATGGCGGGATGCTAAGCATCATCGACAAATACCACGGGCGGAATTTGGCGGCCATAAACGATGGAATGCCGCGGTCTGACAGGGCAGCGGACAGGCGTTGCCACTCATCGGGCGGCAGCAGTTGCGGCAAGGTGGGGCCATCGGTGATGATCATCAAGGATGGCTCGTCGGACATGCGGGCCATCAGGGCGGCTTCTTCATCCGGGCCAGCCTCGACCAGCAGGGTTTGGGCCGAGGCCAGCACCGGCGCAAGGGTGGCCAGCGTGGCGTCGTGGCGCGGATCGTCGAAATGGTAGGTGCCGATGATATTTATTGTCTGCCCGTCGCGGCTGGCCTGCCAATAATTGCCCACCGCAAAGGGTTGAAGATCAGCGCGGGCGCGCAGGGCGGCTTGATCGGCGGCGGGCAAGGCGTTGATCAGATTGTTGCCCACGCATTCGGCCGCCAAAGGGGTGGCCAGACATAAAGCGGTTACAAAAGACAAGGCAAAATCGCGCATGGAACCCCGGCGGTATAACTGTGTGCCCGCACAGTGCCAGCTTGGACAGCAAAGGCCAAGCGATGCTGCGGGTTTGATGAAAAACTTGGGCTGAAATTCCCCTTCGGGCCGGTGCGGGGTGTTGACACACCGCAGAGCAGCCCCTAAGTCAGCGTCTCGTTAGCAGTCGGTTGACCTGAGTGCTAATCCTTCTTCAACCTGGAAACTTTAGGGAGTCCATCCAGATGGCATTCACACCGCTTCATGACCGCGTTTTGGTCCGCCGTATCGAAGGCGAAGATAAAACCAAGGGCGGGTTGATCATTCCCGACAGCGCCAAAGAAAAGCCCGCAGAAGGCGAGATCGTCTCGGCAGGCCCCGGCGCACGCAAAGACAGTGGCGAGCTGATCGCCCCGTCGGTCAAGGCTGGCGACCGGATTTTGTTCGGCAAATGGTCGGGCACCGAAGTCAAACTTGACGGCGAAGACCTGTTGATCATGAAAGAAAGCGACATCCT
>JANPLZ010000077.1:0-4411 GCA_031422555.1 Cypionkella sp.
ATCGGCACCATGGTGCTGGCGCTTTCCCTGATCTTGCTGATCACCGCACAGGCGGTGTTGCAGCGCGGGCGGAAGTCGTGACCGAGGTGTTGCGCGATCAGGTGGCATTTGTGACCGCTGCGGGATCGGGCATCGGTCGGGCGGGCGCGCTGGCGCTGGCGCGCGAAGGGGCATTTGTCGTTGTGACAGACCGTGATCCGCATCTGGCCCACAGCGTTGCGTCTGACATCCTCGCGCGCGGCGGCAAGGGCGAAGCCTTTGGCCTTGACGTGGCCCACGACGATGATCTTACGACCGCGGTAGACGCCGCCGCCGCCCGCCATGGCAGGCTGGATATCCTGCATTCCCACGCGGGCGTGCAGCTTTCGGGCGGTCTGCTGGAGGCAACGCCACAGGATATGGACACATCCTGGGCGCTGAATGTGCGGGCGCATTTCGTCGCCGCCCGCGCCGCCGTGCCCCATATGAAGCGGCAAAAGGCGGGATCCATCATCATCACGGCGTCCAATTCCGGTGTGCAGCTTGACCGCCAGATGATTGCCTACGCCACCACCAAACACGCCGTCATCGCGATGGCCCGCCAGATTGCGGTTGACCACGCCCGCTTTGGCATCCGCTGCAACGCCCTTTGCCCCGGCTTTGTCGACACGCCGTTCAACGATGGGTTCGAGCGGCAACTGGGCGGGCGCGCGGCGCTGCAATCTTATGTGCAATCGACGATTCCGATGGGCCGTTGGGCGCGGATGGAGGAAATAGCCGAAAGCATCGTCTACCTCGCCTCGGCGCGCAGCGGTTACATGACGGGCCATGCACTGGTGATGGATGGGGGCGAGTCGCTGTAATACAATGCCGCCGGGCATGGCCAATTTGCCATGCGCCCCCTGCCAAACCACAGCCCCCTGCCAAACCACAGTCCCCTGCCAAACCACAGCCCCCTGCGGTGTCTCATTCAGGCAATGTCTTGCTGACCGGACAAGTTGTGCGCTGATCTGTGCGTGTCAGATGCCCGGGGGTCGCGGTGCCTTTGTCGGCAAGTGGCGGTGATCCGCCCGTCACCGGCGGCAAAGTGGCGGTGGCGGCGCGGCGCGGTGGCGGATAAGATAGGCGGCAAACCGTTTGAGACCCCGAAAAATGATACACCCTGCGCCCCACCGCCTTTCTGTCGCTCCGATGATGGATTGGACCGACCGTCATTGCCGGTATTTTCACCGCCAGATGACGCGGCGGGCGATGCTTTACACCGAAATGGTTACCGCAGCGGCGGTGATCCATGGCCCGCGCGACCGGCTTTTGGGTTACGGCCCGCAGGAACATCCCATCGCGCTGCAACTTGGCGGCTCTGATCCGGATGATCTGGCAGCAGCGGTGCGCATTGCCGCGCCTTACGGCTATGCCGAGATCAACCTGAACGTCGGCTGCCCGTCAGACCGGGTGCAATCGGGCTGTTTTGGCGCGGTGCTGATGGAGCGGCCCGCTTTGGTGGCCGATTGCGTGGCGGCGATGCAGGCGGCAAGCCCGGTGCCGGTAACCGTGAAATGCCGCATCGGGGTGGATGATCAAGACCCCGCGCAAGTGTTGCCCGAGTTCATCGAAACCGTCGCCCGCGCCGGGGTTCGCCATTTCATCATCCATGCCCGCAAAGCATGGCTGCAAGGCCTGTCGCCAAAGGAAAACCGCGAAGTGCCGCCGTTGGATTACCCGTTGGTTCTGGCGATGAAAGCCGCCTATCCTCAGCTTACGATCTGCATCAATGGCGGCGTCACCTCGTTGGATCAGGCCAAGGGGTTTCTGGACGCAGGGCTTGACGGCGTAATGCTGGGCAGGGCGGCCTATCACGATCCGGCATCGGTTCTGGTCGGGGCAGACGCGCTGTGGGGCGATGCTGACGCGGGGGCCTTGGATGCCTTTGGCGCGGTGGATGCCATGCGGCCCTATATTTCGGCGCATCTGGCCAACGGCGGGCGACTGCACCAGATCACCCGGCATATGCTTGGGGCGTTCATGCACCGCCCCGGCGCGCGGGGGTGGCGGCGGGTGCTGTCGGAACAAGCCAACCGCCCCGGCGCCGGGCTGGCGGTGCTGGACGCCGCGTTGGCCGAAGTTCAACCGCTGTGCGCGCCCGCGGGGGCCTGACGCGGCATCAGCAGTGCCAGCGCAAACGCCAACACCCCGCACAGCGCAATAACCGCCAGCATCGGCACCACGGTGCCATCCAGAAACGGCCCCGCCGCGGCCACCAGAACGCCCGCGGCCACCATTTGCATCGTGCCGCCCAAGGATGACGCAAGGCCCGCATGCTCGCCCTGATCTTCCAAGGCCAGAACCTGCGACACCGGCAGCACCACGCCCAAAAACATGTTGCCCAAAAACAGCCCGATCACCGTGACAGGCAGGCTGGCATAGCCCGCAAGGCCAATGGCGAACAGCGTGCAGGTCGCTATGGCGAAACCGGAGGTCGCAAGGGCGATCATGCGGTGCGGCCCCAGCCGTTTGCCGATCGGGGCGGCAAACTGCGACGCGCCGAAAAAGCCAAAGGCGTTCAGCGCAAAGGCAAAGGAAAACTGCGTCGGCGACAGGCCGAACTGGCCGGTGTAGACAAACGACGCGCTGGCGATGAAGGCGAAAAAGCTGGCAAAGGCAAAGCCGGCCAGAAAGGTCATCGACATAAAGCCGCGGTCGCGCAGCAAAAGGCCAACGCCGCGGCGCATCGTGGCCACGTCAAACTTTTGCCGAAGGTCAGGGTGCAGAGTTTCTTCAACAAGGTAGTGGATCAAAAAGAAACTCAAGGCTGCCGCGACCAAGAGCGCCCAGAAGATCAGCCGCCACGACCCGAAGGCCAGCAGCGCCGATCCTGACAGCGGGGCCAGCAGCGGCGACACCGCGATGACGATCATGATAGTGGACATCATCCGGGTGGCGGCCTCGCCGGTGGCCAGATCGCGGATCACCGCGCGCAGCACCACCATATTGGCAGCCCCGCCGACACCTTGCACAAAGCGGCCCAAAATCAGCACCTCGATGCTGGGGGCCAGCGCGCAGATCACCGTGCCCGCGATGAACAGCGCAAGCCCCGCATACATTGGCGGCTTGCGCCCGGCCTGATCGGCCCAAGGCCCATAAATCAGTTGCGCCAGCCCGAAGGCCAGAAAATAGGCGA
Source organism: Cypionkella sp. (assembly GCA_031422555.1). Taxonomy (GTDB): domain Bacteria; phylum Pseudomonadota; class Alphaproteobacteria; order Rhodobacterales; family Rhodobacteraceae; genus JANNAT01. The sequence goes on from JANPLZ010000077.1 coordinate 3,158, forward strand.
TGATCGTCCATTGCACCGATTGCATGGTGGTGGCCAGATCCGCACCGATCTGCGGCATGGCGGGCAGATACATATCAATGGCAAACGGGCCAACGGCGGCAACAAGGCCAAGGATCAGGGAATAGCGCATCAAAGATACGGATTGGGTCATAAAAACCTCGGAGATATGGGGGGTTGCCAAACGCTATGCCAGATCGCGGGAAGGCGAAAGGCCCGAACGACCGCAGCGGGCAGATAATCTGGCGGGCGCAGTGACGGGCCGTGCAAGCCTGCGCTGTGCCGATTGGGCGGCCTGAAGCATCGCCATATAAGCGGTGTCGCGCAAGGGGCGCGCGGCCTTTCGGGCGCGCCTTTGGGTGCGCAAGCCGCTTTGCGCAAAGGTGCCGCGACAGCGCGCCGCGCACCGGATTGCCGGTGGCAGCACGGCGCCGTTTTCGCGGGCCACAGCGCGACTGCCCGATGGCCGCCCGGCACACCTGAAAAGGGGGCTAAATGACGCCCTTTTGAATGCGATGCGCCTCGTAAACCGCCCAAACGGCCGGATTATCAACCCAAGGCGGGTTCACTTCAATCAGGTTGAAATAGAACTTCAACCGCCCGCTGCCGACCCAGACCTCGCGGTTGCGGTAGCAGGCCCGCAATTCGGATGTGGTGATCGGCACATGCCCGCCGTGTTGGGTTTTGGAGACGATATCCTGATCGTTCAACCGGTTGCCGGGCACACCCATAAAGGCCGGAACATCCAGCACAAAATGCACACTTCCCTTGTTCACCTCGATCACTTGCTTGATGCCGAATTTGCACGCCCGGCGAAACACCAGATCTTCGTGGTTTTGATTGCCCTTGGCGTGCACCTCGGCAATTTTCATTTTTACCGAGTCCAGCGGGGCATATTTTGATCCGTGCAGCGCGTCGTAATATTCCTTCACCACCGCCTTTTGCAGCGGGTTCAGCAGCGCGCTGGTCTGGTGCCGGGCGACATTGGCATTGATCGCCTGTTTTGAGCTGGGACCGCTGCCGATGCCAAATTCATGCGGGTTCACAAACCCGAAAGAGCGGTTGTTGTATTCATCGCACAGCACAAATTGCCCGACCGCACGCAGATGATCTACCACCCCCGCAGGCAGCGAGTTGATATAGGCGGCGCGGGCCTGACTGATGCCATAGACGACGTCACCGGATTTGAATTGCTGGCTGAATGTTTGTCCGACGGTCATCGGAAATTCTTTCTGGATCGGGAAAATGGATTTTTTG
>JANPLZ010000078.1:0-10303 GCA_031422555.1 Cypionkella sp.
CGCAAATTCCACCCAGATCATGTGGCTGGTGTGGTCGTGATATTCGACTTCTGCCTCGGCCAGCGCGGTTTTCTCGACCGGCGACCACATCACCGGTTTGCTGCCCTGATACAGGCTGCCATTCATCAAAAACGCCATGAATTCGTCGGCAATCACCGCCTCGGCGTGGTAGTTCATCGTCAGGTATGGGTCATCCCAGTTGCCGGTCACCCCCAACCGCTTGAATTCCTCGCGCTGGATATCGACCCAACCTGCGGCAAAAGCCCGGCATTCCTGCCGGAAATCAACGATGTTGACCGCGTCTTTGTTCAACCCTTTGGCGCGGTATTGCTCTTCGATTTTCCATTCGATCGGCAGACCGTGGCAATCCCAACCCGGCACATAACGCGCGTCATGGCCCATCATCTGCTGGCTGCGCACCACCATATCCTTCAGCACTTTGTTCAGCGCGTGACCGATGTGCAAATGGCCGTTGGCATAGGGCGGGCCATCGTGCAGCGTGAAGGGCGGGCGGGAATGCGCGGCGGCCTTTTCGCGCAGCCGGTCATAGATTCCGATCCGCGCCCAGCGTGCCAGCCAATCAGGTTCGCGGGCGGGCAGACCGGCGCGCATCGGAAAGTCGGTTTCCGGCAAAAACACGGTGTCGCGGTAATCGGCGGCGGCCGCGGTATCTGTGGGGGTGGGTGTGTCAGCGCACATCTTTGCAATCCTTGAAACGGGGGGCCTTCAGGGGGTCAGGCCTTGAAGTGATCGGGGGTATCGGTTGGGCAAACGCCAAAATCCCGGCACCTGAACGGGTCAGGACACCGGGCCGATAATTCGGATGATTGCAAATATGCGCGTCATAGCCGCCTTATAGGAAAGGCGGCGGTCTGGGTAAAGGGGGATGGCGGCGCTTACTTTTCCGACACCTGCCCTGCCCAACGGTTCAGCCACGCCAGCCCCGCCAGCGAAAGGCCAAGGCCTGCAAAGCTGATCACCCGCGTCAGGCCCGTCAGCCCCGAGGCATCCAGCAAGAACACCTTGGCCACGGTGATGGCGATCACCCCCATCGCGATGCGGCGCAACAACACCGACTTGGCGGCGATGGCCTGATACAACAGCACCGCCCCCAGCAGCATCAGGGCAAGGGTGTAGGTGTAAAGCTCGCCCTGTTTGACCCCGGCCAGTTCGCCGATCCAGTCGCCCTGCCAGAACCGCCGGATTTCAAGGCCCGCATATAGTGCGGCAAGCGCCGCCCCAACGGCGATAAACCCAAAGCGCAACCGCCCCAAGCCCGGCATTTTCCACGCCGCCAGCAACAAGAGCACCCCCGGCACCCCGTATGCCAGCAGCAGACTGTCAAGGATATAGGGGCCCCGGACCAGCCCTTCGACATCCGCGGGGTCATAGGTGAACAGCGGGTTTTGTGGCACCGCCGCCACCGCCAACCCGGCCGCGGCCAGCCCGCCCGCGACCACAGCAATCGCTTGGCGCAGGCGCAGCAGCGGTCCGCCCAGCCGCGCACGGTATAGCTGCATCAGCATCAGCACCAGCCACGGCATCGCGTTCAGCGTCACGCCCCAGTGACTTTCAACGTTATATCCGTTGCCGATATCCAGCCACCGGCTGATCAGGACATTGGCGAAAATCGCCGCAAATCCAACAATCGCCGATTCCAGAACGCCTTTGGGCAACAGCCGGTCCAGCGGACGGATCAGCCAATAGGCCGCGATCAGCGCCGCAATGACGCCGCCAAAGGCCAGTATCACCTGACCCAACGGTGCCTCCAGCGCCCAAAACACCCCGGGATCGGCCAGCAACCGGTATCCCAGCACCGCCGTGGCAAGCTGGATGAAATAGCCCATCTCGGGCAGGCGGAATTTGCGGTCCAGCCCGGCGGCCACCACCACCAACACGCCCAGCGCCAAAGTCAGCCCCACGGCAGTTGTCAGCACAAACAGCGACAACCCGATCAGCGACAGCGCCGACAGCGTGGCATAGGCAAAGCGGCGATGATCGACGCCGTCAAGCCGCGCATAGCGCTGCGCCAGCACTACCATGGCGGCGGCAATCGCCATTGCGTGCAGCGCCCACGGATAGGGGCCGATCACGGCGGCGGGCTGCCACAACAAGTCCAGTATCGCCACCGCCACCGGGGCCACCAGCACCGCGCCCAAGCCATACGCGATGCGCCATGGCCCGGCGCGCAGGGATCGCAGCGCCGCCGCCGCCGATAGCGCCACCGCCATCGCCAAAATCCACGTCACCGTCATTGGCGCTGCGGCTTCTGCGGCGCGATTTATCGCCGCTTGCGCCACATAATCGCGCCAGACCGGCAACTGGCCCAAACCATGCAAGATCAGCGACGCCAGAAATCCAACCGCAGGCACCAGCGCCAGATCGTCCAACCCTTCGGCGCGGTCGGCCCAGATCAGATAGGCCAGCGCCAACAGCGTCAGCGCGGCCAAGGCCAGCATCGCCTCGGATGGGCTGGATTGCACCAGCAACAGCAAAGCAAGGCTGCTGGCCAGTGCGGCCCCCGCCGCCAGCCGCACCGGGAAAATCGGCCAGCCCACAGCGCTGTGGGCGCGCAGCGCTTGCACCACCGACGGCCCCGCGTGACGCGGCACCACCGACAACAGCGGCAAGATCACCGCCATTATGGCCAGCGTCACAGACATCGCGATCCAACCCGGCACACCTGCGCCCGCAGCCAAACTGGCCCAGCCGGTGCCATAGCCCAGCACCAGCGCCAGCACCGACACCCACGCCCAACGCCGCACCGCGTCTACCGCCAGACCAACGGCGGTGACCACCACGAAATAGCCGTAAAGCCACGGCTCGGCCGCCGTGCCCCCCGCAACGACAAACGGCGCAAGTGCTGCCCCCAGCAGTCCAACTGCCACCAACAGCGGGCCATAGATCCAGCCCAAACCAATCGCCAGAACCGCCGTGGCAACATGGCCGGCAAAGGCCATGCCGGGGCCGATCAGCCCATACATTTGCCGCGCCGCCAGAATGGCCGCAAACATCGTGACAATCCCTGCCCCGGCAAACACCGAGGGCAGATAGGCGGTGGATTTATCCTCGCCGTCGCCAACCTTGCGGCGCAGCCATTCGCCACCGCCGATCAGGCATGCCCCGAACACCAGCGCAAAGATCACCCGCAGGCCGGGCGGCAACAGTCCCTTTTCCATGCCATATTGCACGAAAAACACCCCCGCCAAGGCCAATGACAGCGCTGATACCGCATAAACCCAATTCACCAGCAGCCATTTGACCAAGTCGCCAACCCGGTCAGTCCGCATGACAAGGGGGCGGTTTTGAGTGTTTTGCATGACTGGAACGCCGATGCTTTGATCCGCCTCTTGCAGCCGTCCGGCCAGATTGGCGGCCAGATTGGCGGCCCGATCGGCAGCTTGCGCGCGGGCTGCCAGATCGGCGGTCTCTGACTTTGCCAACTCATAGGGCGAGACGATTTGCGACGGCGGTTGCGACGGCGGTTGCGCAGTCACGGCCGCCGCGTCTTGGCGGTTGGCAATCACTGCGGCGGCGGCCTTTTTGGCCGCCGGGGTCTTGGCGGCCACGGCTGGGGGTGCGGCGTCACTTGCCTCGCGCGCCGTCTGCGCCAGCGCGGCCACAGTGGCGCGGGTGTCACGTAGCGCGCGTTCCACCTTTTCCAGCCGGGCGCGAAGATTGGATTGGCCCACCAGCAACACAATAATCAAAACCGGGATCGCAAGCGCGATCAAAATCGCCAAAACCAAAAGGCCTTCCATCACACCGTCTCCGTCAAATACCTGTTGTGCGACCATAGGCCCCGGGGTTCAGACTGCACAGTGGGGAAATGCACACCCCGTTCCGGCTTGCACTGCCGCCAAATCCTGCGTCAATGGCGGGCATGAAACGCTATTCAATCGGCATAGTTGGCGCAGGCATGGGCGGGTTGGCGGCGGCGGCCCTGCTGGCGCGCGCGGGGCATGATGTTTGCGTGATCGAACGTTTTTCCACCGCGGGTCCGGTGGGATCGGGACTGGTGTTGCAGCCCGTCGGATTGGCGGTGCTGGACGAAATCGGGGCCGGCGACGCCGCCCGCGCGCTGGCAGCCCCGATCAACCATATGCTGGGGCACGCAGGCCGCCGGGCGGTGCTGGATGTGCGCTATGCACCCGGCGCACCGGGCCTTGCGATGCACCGTGCGGCGCTGTTTGCGGTGTTGTGGGACGCGGCGATGGCGGCGGGGGTCGTGGTGAAAACCGCCGCGCAAGTGACCGGCGCACCCATGACCGGCGCAAAACGCTGGGTTGATGTGCTGGGGTCCGACCGGCTTGGCCCGTTTGATCTGGTGATAGACGCCTCTGGCGCGGGATCGCCGCTGTCGCCGCTGCATGCCCGGCCGCTGCCGTTTGGCGCGGTCTGGGGTCATGTGCCGATGCCGCCAGACAGCGGCTTTGCACCAGATCGGTTGTCCCAGCGCTATCTTGGCGCACATCGCATGGCGGGGGTGCTGCCGATTGGCCAGTTGCCGGGTGATCCCACGCCGCGCGCCGCCGTGTTCTGGTCACTGCCGCGCGCCGATCTGGCCAATTGGGACACGTGCAACCAGGACGCGTGGCGCGCCGAAGTGGTGGCGTTCTGGCCCGAAATGGCCGCGTTTGTAAATCAGGCCCCGGTGATGACGCCTGCCGCCTATAGCCATGGCACCTTGCGCCGCCCCTATGCGCCCGCACTGGTTTTTATCGGCGATGCGGCCCACCGCGCCAGCCCGCAACTGGGTCAGGGGGCCAATATGGCCCTGCTGGATGCAATGGCGCTGGCCACGGCCCTTGCCACCTGCGATCTGGACGACGCGCTTTCGCGCTATGCAGCGCTGCGCCGCTGGCATGTGCGCAGCTATCAAGGGATGAGTGCGGCGTTCACGCCGATGTATCAATCGCATAGCAAAATCTTGCCCAAACTGCGCGATCACCTGCTGGCCCCGATGGCGCAACTGCCGCCGGTGCGCAGCGTGCTGACCCGGCTGGTATCGGGCACCTTGTTGCCGCCGCTTGCCTCAACCCCTTGGCCGCGCCAAAGTGCAGGTCCACGCGCGCCTGAAACCGCATTTGGAGACCGCCATGCGTGAACCTTCCGTCAATGTTCTGGGCACCCCTTTGGGCACCTGTTCAACCACCCCTGTGACCGGATTTTTCCGCAACGGCTGTTGCGACACCGGCCCGATGGATCAGGGCATGCACACGGTTTGCGCCGAGATGACGGCGGAATTTCTGGCACTGTCAAAATATTTGGGCAATGACCTGTCGACGCCGCGCCCCGAATACGGCTTTGCCGGGCTAAAGCCCGGTGACAAATGGTGCCTGTGCGCCAGCCGGTTCCTGCAAGCCCACCACGAAGGGGCCGCGCCCAAAGTGTGGCTCGCCGCCACCCACCAACGCACGTTGAATGTGGTGCCGTTGGAGGTGCTGCAACGCTATGCCGCCGACTGATCGGTGGCGGTGGAGGGCAAGGATGGCAGCCGCAACCCGCCGCCGTCATCCTGCATCAGATCGTCGATAAACAGCGACAGCAATTGCGGGCGGCCCGTAACCCCGGCCTTGCGGTAAATCGCGTTGGTCTGGGCTTTGACGGTGCCCTCTGATGTTGCGCGCAGCACGGCGATATCAGCGGTGGACAGCCCCTTGATGGCAAACAACGCCACATCCTTTTCGGCAGGCGTCAAACCCCATTCGTCCAGCCGGGCCGCCAGCAAATCCATGAACGCGCCCGAGGCCCGCTGCAGCCGCGCTTGGGCGGCATTGCGTTGCAGCACCGCGCGGCGCAACGCCAATCCCCCCAAAACCAGCCCGATGATCAGCCCAAAAGCCGCAGCAATTTCAAGATATTCGCGCAGCTCCCAAGACAGCGGCATGGTGGTAAAGCCAAAGAACGACGACAAGATATCGGATACAAAAAAGAACGCGCACAGCGACTGGATCAGCAAGATGGCCGAGATCGCGGCAGTGCCCTTCATGCGGCCACCGGACAATTTCCTGCCACCAAACTTCGGCACTGCGCGGGCAATAGCCGCGCCTCAGGCTTGGCCAGATCAGCCCTCATCGCCGCCCCCGCTGTCGCCACTGCCTTCGCCTTCGCTTTCGCCGCCGCTATCCTCTTCGTCTTCGTCTTCGTCTTCATCTTCGTCTTCGTCTTCGTCTTCGTCGACATCATCATCATCATCATCATCATCATCCGCGTTGTCGCGTAATCTGGGACCGTCCACGCCACCAGAATGCGCCAACCACAAGTCACGCAGAATTTCGCCGGTCCGGGGATTAAGGATAATTTCGCGCCGCCCACCGGCGTTTAGGCCAATAATCCTGATCCGGCCCAAAAGCGTGCGCTCTGTCGTGATGGATTGATAGCCTTGCGCCACAAGCTGTGCGACGACCGTGTCTTCAAACGACGCCGCTACCACCGACGTGGCCACAACGGCTCCCAGTGCAAAAACGGTCAGAAAACATCGCCTGTTCATTTTGTCCTCAGACAATCCCGCGCCCCATAGGCACCGTTTACGCGAATGATTGACATCCCGGCAAGACCGGGATGTCGAAAGGCAGGTTTACCGCCCACCTGATTTAGCTGGCGCAGCCGCCTTAGTCGTCGCAGCCTTCATCATCGCCTTCGCTGCCATTGCCGCCGCTGTTGTCATCTTCATCTTCATCGCTGTCATCATCGCCGTCGCTGTCATTGTCGCCGTCGTCTTCGCCTTCGTCGTCCTCATCATGGTCGTCATCATCTTCATCGTGGTCGTTTTCGTCGCTGTCATCTTCGTCATCGTCATTTTCATCTTCGTCGTCATCATTTTCGTCTTCGTCGTCGTCGTTTTCATCGTCATCGCCAATTTCAAAATCGCGGTCAACCTTGGCAAACGACACCCCGGTCTGCGCCGCATCTTCTGCGCTGACCGTGCCGGATTCGGTTTTGATAACGTCGCCCGTCGCTTTGTCATAAACCACTTCGATATACATCGTGCCCTTCACGGCCTCGACTTTGATCTGGGTCAGACCTTCCTTTACCTCGATGTAGGTGTAATTCTGCGCCTCATAGGTCGAGACCACGTCCCGGCCGGTGATGGCGGCTGCGGCCATACCGGTCGACAAGGCCATCGCCGCGGTGAACATCATTAGTTTTGATCGTAGTTTCATCATCACTTCCTTTTGGGTTTGACCACAGCGAAAAGCGGTCGTTCATGGGTTAACGGGTGTAGACAGCCATTTGGGCCAGAAGATGGCGATGACAGGAACATCGGCAGGCGGGAATTGACCACAGGTTTAGGCGCACCGTCCTAGACCTATGGTTTGTGGCCCTAAACTTCAGTTTAGGCGGTGCGGCGCAGGGTATTGGCTTGCCGCCTCGCGGCGTTGTTGCCCCGATCTTGCAGCCCTAGCCCCTAGCGCGCGGCTTTGGTGGCGACCTTGTCAGGCCCGGCAGTATCCGCACCCACAGGCGCGCCGCCCATCATGTCATCAATGAACAGGCTGAGCAGCTGCGGGCGCCCCGTCACTTTGGCCTTGCGGTAAATCGCAGCGGTTTGCGCCTTGACGGTGCCTTCGGACGTGTCACGCAGTTGCGAAATTTCCTGCACGTTCAGACCCTTGATCGCAAACAGGGCAACATCACGTTCCGCCGCCGTCAGGCCCCATTCCCGAAATCTTGCATCCAGCAATTCGCCGAACGCCGATGCGGCAAGGTTCAGCCGCGATGTCGCCAGATGCAATTCCGAATAGGCCCGCCACACCAGCAAGCCGCCAAAGATCAACCCCAGTAACAGCCCGACCCCCGCGCCCATTTCCATGAATTCCCGCGTGCTCCACGCCAAAGGAACCGGATAAAAGCCAAAGATCGACATCAACAAATCAAGGATAAAAACGCCAACGCACGCGGCCTGCACCACCAGCAACAGCAAAAACGCCGTCGCCCGGGTCATGCACGGCCTGTATGCGGTAAGGACTTAATTGGTGACGTCATCGCCCCATTGGGGCGCAATCGGGTTCACCGGGTCAAGCATAAATTCGTCTGCCGCTGCGTTCGCGCCGCTGCCAGCACTGGGCGACAGCCAGTCCTTTGCGGCAGGTGGCGGCAGCGCGTCAGGGTCTGCGGCTGCCACCACGCCACTTGCGCCCACCGACTGCACCCCGGTTTGCGTGCCACCGCCGGTTGCAACCTGCGGGTCAGACGGTTGGTCGCTGCGGTCGCGCGGTGGTGGTGCCGTGCGCAGCACCGCATAGTCGCGCAAAATCTCTCCGGTTGCGGGGTTGAAAACGATCTCGCGCCGCACATCCTTGCTTTCGGCCAAAATCCAGATGCGCCCCAGCCAAGTGCGGTCCATCTGGATCACCTCAAAACCTTGCGCGCGCAAAAGGGCAACGACGCGGTCTGATATGGCATCGGCAAAGCCGGGGCCCGCACAACCGATGACCACCGCAAAAACCAAAGCCAGCCGTTTCACACTGTTCACCATCAAATCCAAAATATTGCCGAACCTTCAACAGACCGGCGGCGACGATCATACAGACCACTGCGCCGCTGCACAGACCTTTTTGTCGCCAGGGCCGCGTTGATGCCGGTTGCCGTGATCTTGCGATCAAAGACAGCAGCGCCAACGCAGCGACCGGAAACACTCATACACTTAACAGATACTCGCACTCAAAAACATCGACTGACACATCGCACTTGTTACAGGCACTGGCCAACCGCGTTGCCTGAACCCGACATGGGCAGGATGATTCGATCTGATGGCCACGGGTTAAAGTGCCAAGCCCGGCAAAAACCACCATCCGCCAAAAGTTTGCAGCCGCGATTACAGCAATGAAAATGGCCCATAAACGAAGGTTTACGGGCCAATTCATTGAATTTTAACAAAGCCTCAGACCGTCATCGTCACACCCAGATGTTTGGCCACGGTGAAAATGTCCTTGTCGCCACGCCCGCACATGTTCATCACGATGATATGGTCGGCGGGCAGCCCCGGTGCGATCTTCATCACATGGGCCAGCGCGTGGCTGGGTTCCAGCGCCGGAATGATGCCTTCCAGCTTGCACGACAGTTGAAACGCCTCCAGCGCCTCGGCATCCGTGATGCTGACGTATTGCGCGCGGCCCATATCGTGCAGCCATGAATGTTCCGGGCCAATGCCGGGATAATCAAGGCCGGCGCTGATCGAAAAGCCTTCCAGAATCTGGCCGTCCGGGTCTTGCAACAGATAAGTGCGGTTGCCATGCAACACGCCGGGCCGCCCGCCGGTCAGACTGGCGCAATGCTGCATGCGTGCGTCCACGCCTTTGCCGCCCGCCTCGACACCAATGATATTGACCGTTGGATCGTCAAGGAAAGGATAAAACAGCCCCATCGCGTTCGACCCGCCACCGATAGCCGCAATAATGGTGTCGGGCAGGCGGCCCGCGCCCTCTTGTTCGGCCAACTGCCAGCGCACTTCCTTGCCGATGATCGATTGGAAATTGCGCACCATCGCGGGGTAAGGATGCGGGCCCGCCACGGTGCCGATGCAATAAAACGTATCACGCACGTTGGTCACCCAATCGCGCAGCGCATCATTCATCGCGTCTTTCAAGGTGCCACGCCCCGAGGTAACCGGGATAACTTCGGCGCCTAACAACTTCATCCGAAACACATTTGGCGCTTGGCGTTCCACATCATGCGCGCCCATGTAGACCACGCATTGTAACCCGAACTTGGCACAGACCGTGGCCGTCGCCACGCCGTGCTGGCCCGCGCCGGTTTCGGCGATGATCCGGGTCTTGCCCATCCGCCGCGCCAGAATGATCTGACCCAGCACATTGTTGATCTTGTGCGCGCCGGTATGGTTCAACTCGTCGCGCTTGAGATAAATCTTGGCCCCGCCCAGATGTTTGGTCAGCCGGTCGGCATAATACAATGGGCTGGGGCGGCCAACGTAATGCTTCCAAAGATCATCCATTTCCGCCCAGAACGTCGGATCGGTCTTGGCAAATTCATAACGTGCCTCAAGATCAAGGATCAGCGGCATCAGCGTTTCCGACACAAACCGGCCGCCGAACTGGCCAAAGCGGCCCTGCTCATCCGGCCCGGTCATAAAGCTGTTCACTCCGTCTTCGGCCATGGCTGTTCCTCTGCAAATTTAGGTAGGTGTATCGTCGTTGATGATCCGGCGAAAGAGGCCGTTCTGGTTCAGTTCGCCGCAGTTGCAGATGCAGTCGCCGACGCAGCCGCCGTCAAAGCCGCCGACGCAGCCGCCGTCAAAGCCAGGCATCGCGGTCTGTGCCAACAGCCGCCGCGACCGTCG
>JANPLZ010000079.1:0-25894 GCA_031422555.1 Cypionkella sp.
GTTTCAAAAGCCGCAAGGGCGGTGCGCGCCGAAAACAGAAAAATCCCGGCATTCCACAGGAAATTTCCTGCGGCCAGCATTTGTTCGGCCCGCGCGGCATCAGGTTTTTCGACAAAACGGTGCAGGGCAATGGGTGCGACCGCCCCCGCCGCGGGCTTGGCTGTCAGTTCCAACCAGCCATAGCCGGTTTCTGCACGGTCGGGCGTGATGCCAAAGGTGATGATCCGTCCGCTGCGCGCGGCGGGCAAGGCGGCGGCGACCGCCGCGTGAAACGCCGCAACATCGGGCACCACATGATCAGAGGGGGCCACCAGAACCAAGCCATCGGGATCGGTGGCAAACACCTGCAGCACTGCGGCCAAAATCGCCGGGCCGGTGTTGCGACCCTGCGGTTCAATCAAAATGGCTCCTGGGTCGATGCGGGCGGCGGCCAGTTGTTCCACAACGATAAACCGAAAATCGGTGTTTGTCAGGATCACCGGGCGGTTGTAATCGCGCCCCGCCAATCGGGTGGCTGCCTGTTGAAACAGCGATATCTCGCCGGTCAGTTTGGCGAATTGTTTGGGATAGCTTTTGCGCGACAAAGGCCACAGCCTTGTGCCGGATCCGCCGCATAACAACACAGGAGTGATCTTGGTCATATCGGCCATATCTATAATTGTTACAGAACTTTCAGATGGTTGCAGGAATTCTCCTGATACCGGCCCCTTTATAGGGCGACGCTGCAACCTTGCCTAGTCCTTGTGGATCAAAGCAGGTCATAAGACGTGGTGCCAAGCCGCAAGATCAGGTCGGCCATGCCTGCGCCATCTGTGATGGCCCAGATTTGCTGCCCCGACGGCAGGTAGGTGACGAAGGCTTCGGCTGTGGCCCCACCGACACCTTCGGCCCCACCGACACCTTCGGCCACGCCAAAGCTGACGGCGAACTGCGCGCGCGTCGCCCCAAGGGGCATAAATTGCAGCACATCGCCTTGGCCTGCGCTGAAATCTGTGACCCAGTCCATCCCAAGGGTGCCACTGCCATCGTGGCGAAACTGATCCGCCCCTGCGCCGCCGGTCAGCACATCATCGCCCGCGCCACCGTCAAGCGTATCGTTGCCGTCGCCGCCCGACAGCCCATCCGTGCCTGCCTCACCGAACAAGCGGTCTGCGCCGCTGTTGCCCGCCAGCCAATCGGCGTCATCCCCACCGTAAACCACATCGTTGCCACTGCCGCCCGACAGCGTATCCATCCCGGCGCGGCCCGACAAAGTGTCATTGCCCGCGCCGCCGTCAAAATGATTGGCATCATTGTTGCCCGACAACCCGTCGCCAAAACCACTGCCGCGCAGCCCTTCGGTGCGCACATACACATCGCCCGCAGCCGACGGGCTGTTGCGCGCCGGGGTTTCCAGATCAATGGTTTGCGCCAGCGTGGCCCGGCCATAGCTGACCCAATCAAAGCCATCGCCGCCGTCCAGCAGATCGGCCCCGCTGCCACCTTCCAACGTGTCATCGCCCAAGCCGCCAATCAGCGTATCCGCCCCCGCCCCCCCGGTCAGCACATCATTGCCCGCGCCACCATCCAGCGCGTTGGCAAGGCCGTCGCCGGTCAGATCATCGGCAAACGCACTGCCGGTGATCGCCTCGATGGATAAAAACACATCGCCCACCGCATCGCCGGTTTTCGTGCCCCCCGTCGCCAGTTGCACGTGCACCGATCTGGTGGCGCTGGCAAAGCTTGCGGTGTCAAAACCGTCGCCGCCCGACAAGTTGTCAGCCCCCGCGCCGCCGGTCAAAGTATCGCGGCCTGCGCCGCCGCGCAGCGTGTCATTTCCCGCGCGCCCGTCCAGACTGTCTGCGCCCGCACCGCCATCCAGCGTATTTGCCAGCGCGTTTCCTGCCATGATGTCGGCAAAACCTGATCCGGCGATGGCCTCGATCTCGGCCAGCACATCGCCTTCGGCTTCGCCCAGATTGGCGGCGGGCGTGGCCAGATCGACCAACACCGCGCCCAGTGCCGCGGAATAGCTGACCCAGTCAACGCCCAGACCGCCCGAGAAATTGTCAGCGCCAACACCGCCGTCCAGCGTGTCGTTGCCCGCCCCGCCAAACAGCGCATCCGCATCCGCGCCACCAAACAGCCGGTCGGCATCGTTGCCACCCGACAGGCTGTCACCGCCCGCCCCGCCATAAAGCGTATCCGACCCCAGCCCACCGAACAGCGTGTCAGCGCCGCCGCGCCCGGCCAGAAAATCTGCGCCAGACCCGCCCTCCAGCCGGTTTGCGGTTTCATCTCCTGCCAGATTGTCGGCATAGGCGCTGCCTTGCACGGCCTCAACGCTGATCAGGATGTCGCCAAGCGCAGATCCGGAGTTCAGGCTGGGTGCCAGCATATCCAGCCGCACCGCAACGGTTGCAGCCGTGTACACCGCCCAGTCATAGCCATCGCCACCGTCCAGCCGGTCGGCCCCGGTGCCGCCTTCCAGCGTATCGTCGCCCGCCCCGCCGATCAGCGTATCGGCCCCGGCGCGCCCCGTCAGTTGGTCTTGACCCGCGCCACCGTCCAGCAGGTTTGGCACCGCATCGCCGCGCAGATTGTCGCCGCCCGCGCCCCCTGTCGCACCTTCAATCGACAAGAACCGGTCACCCAAGGCCGCGCCCTTGTTCTGGCTGGCCGTGGTCAGATCAAGGGTGATCGCGGCGGTCTCGGTGCCATAGCCCGCCACATCCAACCCATCGCCGCCGACCAGACTGTCGGCCCCCGCACCGCCGGTCAGCGTATCATTGCCGGTGCCGCCGGTCAGGGTATCGGCCCCGTCGCCGCCATAAATCAGATCGGCCCCGGCATCGCCAAACACCTTGTCCGCGCCGGTTTGGCCCCAGATCACATCGTTGCCCGCCCGGCCTGCCAGCAGATCACCGCCCGCCCCCCCGATCAGCATGTTGTCGCCGCCATCGCCGCGCAAATCATCGTTAAAGGCGGTGCCGATCAGCCCTTCGATGCCGCTGTAGTCGTCGCCCACGGCGTCGCCCTTGTTCAGGCCAGCCGTGACAAGATCGGCCAGGACCATGGCCAACCCACTGGCATAGCTGGCATAATCCGCACCATCGCCGCCGATCAACGTATCGGCCCCGCTGCCCCCGTCCAGCGTATCGCCGCCTGCGTCACCCGCCAACAGATCAGCCCCCGCGCGGCCCTGCAGCATGTCTGCGCCACCGCCCCCCGCCAGCCGGTTGGCCGCGCCGTCGCCCGCAAGCGTGTCGTCAAAGCCGGATCCGGCAAAGGCTTCGATGCCGGTAAACACATCGCCCGCCGCATCGCCGCCGTTCAGGCCCGGCGTGGCCAGATCAAGCGTGATGGCCGATGCGGCATCGCTGTAGGCGGCGGTATCGCTGCCGTCACCGCCGTCCAGCCGGTCGGCCCCTGCGCCACCGATCAGCGTATCATCACCGGTGCCACCGGCCAAAATATCCATCGCCGCGCGCCCCAGCAAAACATCGCCGCCCGCACCGCCTGACAGCAGATTTGCCCCGCCATCGCCGCCCAGGATATCGGCATGGGCCGAGCCTGACAGCGCCTCGATGCTGTCAAAGGCGTCACCTGCCGCGTCATTGGTATTTGCGCTGGACGCGGCAAGATCGGCGGCAACGCCTGCGCCCGCATCTGCATAGCTGACAGTGTCCGTGCCCGCGCCGCCGCGCAGGGTGTCTGCGCCGCCGCGCCCCGCCAGAATATCCGCGCCATCGCCGCCATCAAGCCAATTTGCGCGTCCGTCCCCTGCAAGGCTGTCGGCGTGCGCTGACCCTTGCACGGCCTCGATATCGGTCAGACTGTCGCCTGCGCCGTCCCCCAGATTGCCCGCCGGATTTGCCAGATCTACGGTTACTGCCGCCCCTGCCGTGGCATAGCTGGCCCAATCCCACCCTGCGCCGCCAAACAGTGCATCCGCGCCGCCCATGCCCGACAAAGTGTCAGATCCTGCCCCGCCTGACAGCGTATTGGCCGCGCCATCGCCGCCCAAAAGATCGTCAAACGCCGAACCGATCAGTGCTTCGATGCTGATAAACCCATCCCCTGCCGCATCCCCCGCACTGCCCGACTGCTGGGCCAGATCAGCCGCCACCGCGCTGGGCGAAGCGGTGTAATCGGCAGTGTCTGCGCCCGTGCCGCCATCCAGCAGATCGGCGCCGCCGCTGCCCAACAGCACATCATTGCCCGCAAGGCCCGCTTGGGTATCCGCGCCAGCGCTGCCTGCCAGCGTATCCGCGCCGTCACCCACGGGATCGGGCACCGCGCCGCCAAAGCCGAAAACCCAAAGCCCCGCCACGCCGGTGTTGCCGATGGTTTGCGGCAAGGCCAGCAGCGCCGTTTCATTGCCTGACGCCGCCAATGTCACGGGCGCGGCTGCGGTGCCCAGATCATAGCCTGCAAACGCCGCCGCACCGCCCAGACCGCCCCAACCGCCTTCAAGATCGCCCGACACCCAGTTGATCGCGCCATAGCGCAGCACCACGTCAAAATTGCCGCCGCCCTGATCGTAAAGCTGCAATTGGAAAGTGTTGGTCAGGGCGGCGTTGCGGCGGTAAAACCCAACCTCTTGCCAGGTGATCGTCACCACGTCGCTGATGGGGTCGACATCCACCCAGACCGGCCCGCTTTCCGCGCCCTCGCCGTCAAGCCTGGTGTCAATATCGGCAAGAAACGGAGCGACAAAGGGCGCGGTCAAAGTGCCGGGATTTTTGGGCAAGCCAGTGATGGCGGTGCCAAAGGACACGATCCCGTCGATGCCGACAAACAGGTTTGACGCGGCATAAGACGTGCCGCCGATCATGAACCCGGATTGAAACACCGCACTTGCATCAACGGCAAAGCTGCCCTCATCGGCGCGTCCCAAGGCCGTCTCGCCGTAGCCCGCTGCACCGCCAAGGCCAGTCACCGGCGTGCCGTTGCCCGAAATCAACCCCATCACATCCCCCGCTTTTCCCAAGGATCAGGATCGCGGCAAGGATGTGAACAAAGCCTTAAGCGCAAAACTTGTGCTTTTCGGATTTGTCGCAAACTGTCGGCAAACACCGCATTTGCGCCTGACTTTTTGCGCAGCCGTGACCCATGCCCGCAGCAGTCTGGCGCAGTGTGGGTTTTGGGTTTGGGTTGGTATGCAGCTTCGGGCGGTGACAACATATCTGGCGCAATCGCTGGGGTTTTCGGCCATATCAGACGGTCTGGCGGTGGTGGAAACCGCAGGCTATGCCCAACTGTTGCTGGTGGCGCGCGGTGATAATCAACTGGGCGCGCTTGATCTTGGTGCGCAGACGCCGCTGGCGCTGCCGGTCGGCACCCCGACGATTGGGGCGGTGTTCGGACCGGCACTGGCGGTGCAGAACCCAAATGCCGCTCCGCGCGTCTATGCGTTTTCCGACTATGCAGGCCCGCTGCGGCACAGCCCGCTGACCGTCACAGGTCAACCTGGTAGCAGCACGCCTGCCGCCCCTAACACCGGGGGGTTGACGGGGGTTGTGGCGATGGAGGTGTTGGATTTTGCCAGCGGCGACATCGCCGTCATCGCGCGGCGCGGTGTTGATGGCGTTACGCTTTATGCCTTGGGTGATACCGGGACGATGACGCAAATCGGTCAGCTAACAGACGGCCCCAAGGCTTATCTCGCGGGAATCAGCGATATGGCGTCGGTGCAGGTTGGCGCAGACCGGATGTTGCTGGTGGCCTCGGCGCGGGAAAATGGCATCAGCAGTTACCGCATTTCTGCCAGCGGGGCGGTCGAATGGATCGACAGTCTGGGCGCGCAAAACGGCTTGGCGGTGAATGGCCCGGCGCAGATGCAGACCGTGGCGATGGCGGGACAAAACTATGCCGTGTTGGCGTCGACACTGTCGTCATCGTTGACGGTGGTGCGGATCAATCCACTGGGGGTGATGTTTGCCACCGATCATCTGATGGATGACCGCACCACCCGCTTTGCCGACATCACGGCGCTGGAGATGTTTGTCGCGCGCGGCAGGGTGTTCGTGGTGGCAGGTGGCACCGATGCGGGCCTGAGCGTGTTGGAATTCTTGCCCGGCGGGCAGTTGATGCCCTTTGCCAGTTTCGCGTTGGAAACCGGGGCGGGGTTGGCGGCGGTGACCGGCATCGAAAGCCGGGTGATGGCGGATAAGGTGGTGTTGTTTATCGTAGATGCGCGCGGCGACAGGCTGCAGCAGTTTGAACTTTCCTTGAACAATCTTGGCACAAGGTTTGAGGCGACAGGCGGCACGACAATTGGCACCGCGCTGGATGACCGTATTCTTGGCGGCGCGTCGGCGGATACACTGCAAGGCGGGGCCGGGGCCGATTGGCTGCATGATGGCGCAGGGCAGGATGTGCTGACTGGCGGGGCAGGGGCCGATGTGTTCGTCTTTGCCCGCGATGGTGCGCTAGACCGGATCACCGATTTTGAAGACGGCGTTGACCGGATTGATCTGTCCGATTGGGGCCGCATTTACAGCCGCGATGCGTTGACAGTCATCGCAACCCCCACCGGGGCCGAGATTGCCTATGGCGTCGAACGCCTGATCCTGACCTCGGCCAACGGGGCGTCACTGGCCACCCAAACCTTTACCGACGCGGATTTCGTGTTCTGACTGCGGCGCCTGCACATTGGCTGGCCATGGGGCGGATGCGCTTTGCACTGGACGGGGCAGGATAAAACAGGTCAAACCGGGGCCGCAGAGGCCCGCAAGCGGCCCGCGACAACGGGGCAGGGTATTGCGATGAAACAGCATGTTTTGGTGACGGGCGGTGCCGGATATATCGGCGCGCATGCCTGCAAAGCATTGGCTGAGGCGGGGTTTGTGCCGGTGGCTTTTGACAATCTGTCAACAGGCTGGCGCGATGCGGTAAAATTCGGCCCCTTTGTGCAAGCTGATCTGCAAGACCGCACCAGCCTTGATCAGGCGTTTTCGCAGTATCGCCCGGTTGCCGTGATGCATTTTGCGGCACTGTCGATTGTGCCCGATGCGATGGGTGATCCCGGGCGCTATTGGCGGGTCAATGTGCTGGGCGCGCTGAACGTGATCGAGGCGGCGCTGGCGGCGGGCTGTCTGAACTTTGTGTTCTCGTCAACTTGCGCCACATATGGCGATCAGGACGGTGTCATGCTGACCGAAGACACCCCGCAACGCCCGACCAACGCCTATGGCGCGTCCAAACTGGCGATTGAGGCGATGTTGCAGAATTTCTCGGTCTCTGCCGGGCTGCAACACGTGATCTTTCGCTATTTCAACGTGGCCGGGGCCGACCCCGCCGCCGAAATCGGCGAGCAGCACCGCCCCGAGACGCATCTTATTCCCTTGATGCTGGATGCCATCGACGGGCGCAGACCGGCCTTGACGGTCTATGGCACGGATTATCCCACCCCGGACGGCACTTGCGTGCGCGACTATGTGCATGTCAGCGATCTGGTGGCGGCGCATGTGCTGGGGTTGCGCTGGTTGTTGGATGGTCGCGGCAATCGGGTGTTCAATCTGGGGTCGGGCCGGGGCTATTCTGTGCGCGAGGTTATCGAGGCGTCGCGCGCCGTTACCAACCGGGCAGTGCCTGTGATCATCGGCGCGCGCCGGGGCGGTGATGCGGCATCGCTGGTGTCCGGATCGGACCGGGCGATCCGCGATCTGGGCTGGCAGCCCACTCGGTCTGGCTTGCCGCAGATGATCCGCGATGCGCTGGCTTGGGCGCAAAAGCCGGGATTTTTGGGCTAGGGGCGGTTCAGGTTTTATCGGACCGGAAATCGCTGCCTTTCGTTTCACCCGACCGCATTTTCCGATATTCCTGTTTCGGTTATCACCATACTCGCTTTTAGGCACGGTGATGATCACGGCGAAAGTCCGGCAAGCGGCGCTTGACAGTGCTGCGGCCTGCGCGGTTCATAGGGCCGGAATTTGTGGTGAAAGACCCCGATGACAGCCGCGCGGCATGTGTTGATCTCCAGCATGAAAGACGAAGGCCCGTTCATTCTGGAATGGGTGGCGCATCATCTGGCGGCCGGGTTCGACGCGATTTATGTGGCCTCGAACGATTGCAGTGACGGATCGGACCGGCTGTTGGCCGCCTTGGATGCGGCGGGCTATATCCACCATGTGCCCAATGTGCTGGCTCCGGGTGATATTCCGCAACATGCAGGCTATGCGCGTATCCGGCGCAAGCATGATATCGACAGCGCCGATTGGCTGATGATGCTGGACGTGGATGAGTTTTTGAACGTGCATACCGGCAGCGGCCTTGTGCGCGATCTGACGGATTGGGCCGCGCCGGATGTCGATGTGATTGCGCTGTGCGCGATGGGGTTTACCGATGCGCCCCTGTTGAATTGGCAGCCGGGGCGGGTGTGTGCGCAGTTCACCCACCGGCTGGCGTTAAACCACAAATCCAACGGCACCTTCAAATCGCTGACGCGCGGGCCGTCGCGGTTCAAGGCCATCCACAATCATTCGATGGTGGGCTGGCGCGCTGATCGGGACGTGCAGGTGATGCGCGGCGATGGCACCAGATTTGCAGTGCCGCCAAACGTGCCACTGTGGAAATGTCTGCGCTACTGTGCGCCGCGCGACATCACGCACCGCCTGGCGCAATACAATCATTACGCGGTCAAAACCTATGACGCCTTCTTGCTGCGCGGTTTGCGCGGGCGCGGCGCGGTGGCGGTTGGGGCCGAGGCCCTGGCGCGCCACACGCCCGATTATTTCGCAGCGCGCAATGTGGCAGATGGCATTGACACCTCGATTGACCGCTACCGCCCCGCGGTCGAGGCACTGTTGGCCGACATGCTGTCGGTGCAAAAAATCCGCCGCCGCCAGCGCGATGTAGAGGCCAGTTATGCCGAGCGTATCGCACCTTACCGTCGGTAATTGCCGCCTGCGTTTCAGACCGCGCCTTGGCCCGCGCAGATTTGACGGTGCTATTCGCGGGGGACAAGCTGTGCCACAACATCGCCCAGACCCGCGCCATGCCTTTGCCAGACGGAGATTTGACGATGCAATTTTTGCGCCTGTTCGCGACGGCTTTGGCCACGATGGTTTTGATCGGCTGTAACGACGCGGTCGAGAATGGCCTGCAAACCTCGCCCGCCGGGCATCAGTTTGCGTTTTTGCCGCTGCCAGACGCAACGGCAGTGTCGGTGCAGGTGATCTGGCCGATGCCTTGGGCGCTGGACGGCGCCAACAACCCGGCAGTGTCGCATCTGGGGGTCAAGATGATGTTGTTCGGCGGCACGACTGATCTGGCGGCGCAAGACCTGCAAGCCGCGATGGCAAAACTGGGGGCCGAAGCCTATCTGGTGCAATCGGGTGTTACTTTGCGCACCGCGGTGACCGCGCCCACCGCAAACCTTGAACCTGCGTTGGCGCTGACCAACAGCCTTTTGCGCAAGCCCGCGTTGCCTGCCGCCGTTCTGGAAGAGGTGCGCGCGGCGGCGGTGCAAAGCCAGACCGAGATTTACGCCCGCCCGACGGAACAGGCGTTTTTGGCGTTGCGGATGGCGGTGATGCAAGATCAGCCGACCTATTCGGAAAGCCTGTCCTTTGCGAATACCGATCTGATCAAAGCGGTGACGCTGGCCGATGTTCAACGCTGGCACGCGCAAACCGTTGTCGGCCAAGGGGCCTTGATCGCGGTTGCCGGGCCGATTGACGCCGCCGCTGCCGGGCGGGCGGTGGATATGTTGCTTGCAGGCCTGCCCGACACCGCAGCCCCCCTTGCAGTGGTGAAGCCGATGAACCTTGGGCCACGGCGGATTTTGCTGCATGTGCCTGCGGCGCAAACCACCACGCTGGCGGTGATTGCGCCGATGCCGCCCACGGGCGACGCGGGCGAAATGGACGACATCATCGGCACCTATCTTCTTGGTGGCGATGATCAGGCCCTGTTGGCAACCAATCTGGCAGCCCAGCTTGGCGCGCCGGTGCCCTTTGCGGCCGCGATAGATGCGTTCAGCCGCCAGAACCGGATTCTGGTGATGTCGGGCCAGATATCCCCCACCCAGATCACGACCACTTTGGCTTCGGTGATCGACAGCTATGGGCAAATGGCCACGCAAGCCCCTGACAAAGCCCGGCTTGCCCGTTGGACCGCGCAACTGGCCACCAGTCTGGCGGCGGTGAAAAATGATCCCGCCAACCGGGCAAGTGCCATGCTGGAGGCGATGACCGATGGCAACAGCCCGCTGGTGGTTCTGGAGTTGGAGACCATGCTGGCCAAAGTCACGCCTGAGTCGGTGCAGCAGCGGTTTGCCTCTGCTTATCCGGCGCCGGGCGATCTTATTTTCGTGGCAATTTCGCCCGATGCCACGGCGATGCCGGGTGCCTGCGTGATCTTGCAACCCAAAGACGTTTTAACGTGCCCGTGATGCGGAAAAATGCGCGATTTGCTGCGCTGAATCAAAATGTGAAAGTTTTGTGACACAAGTTTAGTTGACAGATAGCCCCCGGCGCGGACTAATGTTTTGTCAGGGGCGGGGTTGGCAGGATGTGTCACCTTGGTGTTACGAAACTGTGAAATTTCTGCCCATACCATGTCGGGCGCTTCCCAAAGCGCCTTGCTGCCATCCGTGTTTACGGATCAACATCAGGGAGACTACCCGTGAAAAACCACGATACAACCTACAGCCGCCGCGGCTTTTTGAAGACCTCTGCGGCAGGCGTTGGCGCCCTTGCGGCACCCGCATTGATTTCGTCCAAGGCGCTGGCCTCGTCGGGCGAGTTGAACTTTACCGGCTGGGCTGGCTATCCGGCCTTGGGCGAAACCGTTTTCCCGGCCTTTACCGCTGCCACTGGCATCAAGGTGAACTTCACCGAGCAACCAGACAACGACGGCATTTTCGCCGCCGCCAAGATCGCCTCCGAAGCCGGTGGCATCGACGTGATGGAACCAACTATCGACACGGTTGATCAGTATTTCACCAACGGTATTGCCGGCGCTTGGGACGAATCCAAGCTGGCGATGGGCAACTATCTGCCGGGTCTTGCCGATGGTGCCGCGGGCGAGCGTTCGCGCAAAGACGGCAAACTGCTGTATGTGCCGTCGAACTGGGGCACCGAAGCGCTGGTTTACAACAAGGAAAAGGCCGTTATGGGCGATGCGCCCAGCTTGGCCGCGCTGTTTGATCCGGCCAACCAGGTTGTCGTGCGTCCGCGTTCGGCCCTGACCGCCATGGGTCGTCTGTTGGAATCGCAAGGCAAACTGCCGCGCCCATGGATTGACGGCTACACCGACATGGCTGCAATGACCGAATTGTGGGACATCGCCCTTGCCGCTTGCGTTGCGGCCAAAGGCAACGTTGTGCAGTTCTGGGCCGGCGAAAACGAAGCGAACGCTGGTTTCGTGGCAAACGGTGCCACCGTGGGCCTGTGCTGGGATTCAACCGGTTATAATCTGCGCAATGACGGTTATGGCTATGCTGCCCCCGCCGAAGGCGCCTTCGCCTGGCATCAGGGTCTGATGCTGATGAAGAACGCTGTGAACGTCGATCAGGCGCATGAATTTGCCAAATGGGTATCGTCGCCGGAAGGTGCCGCAGGCTGGGCAAGTGCGTTCTCGTCCAACGCCGTCGGCAAAGACGCCGCATCCCTGATGAACCCTGACGTCGCCACGTATTACAACTCTGCCTTCGATGACGCCAAGTTGGCGGCATTGTGGTGGTGGCCAGACCAGTCGGCAGAATTCGTGGCCAAGCGCGGCGAATATTCCGACAAGTATAAGGCCTCTTAAGGTTGGCTGACTAAAGAACTCGCCGGGTCAAATTTGGCCCGGCGAGTTTTTTTATGCCTAATTTTCCACAGCACGACCGTGTCCCAAGCGATCAACGCGCCATGCGCTGCCCAAACTGTGCCAAGGCCGGGGCCGCGCGATCTGGCAATAAGCATTGCATGACGCAGTTGTGCTGTTAAACTTTCTGAAAACGATAAAAACGTCCAAGGGGAAGGATATATCTATGAGCGCCGGGATTGATCTCGAGAATGTCAGTTGTGATTTCGGCACATTCCGTGCGGTTGATCACGTGAACGTCACCATTCAACCCGGCGAGTTCTTTTCGTTTCTTGGGCCGTCTGGATGCGGCAAAACCACGATCTTGCGGATGATTTCGGGGTTTACCGATCCGTCTTCGGGCGCCATCCGCATTGGCGGCAAGGATATGGCAGGCCAGCGCCCCAACCAGCGGCCAACGGCATTGATCTTTCAAAACCTGGCTCTTTTCCCCCTGATGCCGATCTGGGAGAACATCGCCTTTGGGCTTGAAGTGCGCGGCGTTGACCGCGCCAAGCGCCGGGCGCGCGCCGAAGAATTGCTGGCCCTTGTCGATCTGCCCGATGCCGCCGATAAAATGGTCAGTCAATTGTCCGGTGGCCAAAAACAGCGCGTCGCCATCGCGCGGGCTTTGGCGG
This sequence comes from Cypionkella sp., assembly GCA_031422555.1. Taxonomy (GTDB): domain Bacteria; phylum Pseudomonadota; class Alphaproteobacteria; order Rhodobacterales; family Rhodobacteraceae; genus JANNAT01. The sequence goes on from JANPLZ010000079.1 coordinate 12,414, forward strand.
TGGAACCGTCGGTGATGCTGCTGGATGAGCCGCTGTCGGCACTGGATCTGAAGCTGCGCCAGCATATGCGGGCCGAATTGCGCGCCATCCAGAAACGCACCGGCGTCACCTTTATCTATATCACCCATGATCAGGGCGAGGCATTGGCCATGTCAGACCGCGTTGGCGTGATGTCGCAGGGCCGCCTGCAACAAGTCGCCAGTCCGCGCGATGTCTACAACAATCCGGCCAATGGCTTTGTGGCATCTTTTGTCGGCGAAAATAACATTCTGACCGGCACCGTGCAGAACGCCAACGCCGGTTTGGCCAGCTTTGACACGCCGGTCGGCCTGCTGCGCGCCCGGTTGGGCGATGTGTCGGGGGGGGGCGCGATGAAGCTGTATGTGCGCCCCGAACATATGACGCTGTCGGCAACCGCAGGGGCCGAAAACTCGGTTCCGGTGACGATTGGCGAGGTGTCTTTTGAGGGCAGCTTTATCGCGGTGCAGGGCGCTGCGGCCAATGGCACGATTTTGACGGCAGAGTTGCGCAACGACGGGATGGCCAGCGTGCCCGCAACCGGCAGTCAGATGCATATCAGTTTTGACGCCAATCTGGCGTCGATTTTGCCCGATTCCGCGACTGTGAAAGGGTGATCCGATGCAAGATTTACTGCGCCGCTATGGCACGGGTCTGACGGGTGTTTTCATCGGCCTGACGTTCTTTTGGCTGGCCATATTGGTTATCCTGCCTAACTTTACCATGCTGGAAAGTTCATTTCGCCCGTATCTGGCCAAGGTAGACGAAGGCGGGCCGCTGGATACCTATTCGCTGGGCAACTATATGAAAGTGTTCGGCAATGAGGTGGGGTTTTCCATCTTCGGCGTGGTTTTCCAAGTGCCGGTGCGGGTAAAGGTATTCTTGCTGACGATCTTTTATTCGGCCGTTGTCACGGTGATCACCTTTGTTCTGGCCTATCCGCTGGCCTATTATCTGGCCAAGATCGTTTCGCCCAAGTCGCTGCCAACGCTGTTCTTGTTGTTGTTTGTGCCGCTGTGGGTGTCGGAAATCCTGCGGTCGTTCGCGTGGTGGATCATTCTGGCGCTGAAAGGCCCGCTGAACGCCGTGTTGATGCAGTTGGGGGTGATTGACACCGAGATCCGCTGGATCGCAGGCTTTAGTCCGGTGATCATCGGCTTGGTCTATACTTATGTGCTGTTCATGGTGTTTCCGTTGTATAACGCCATGCAATCGCTGGACAGCAACCAGATTGAAGCCGCCGAGGATTTGGGCAGCCCGTGGTGGCGCACCCATTGGCGGGTGATCCTGCCGCATGCCAAACCCGGCATCGCGTCGGGGGCGGTAATGGTGTTCATGCTGTCGGCAGGGTCGCTGTTGGTGCCGTCGTTGCTGGGGTCAACCACATCGGGGTGGTTCACCCAAACCATTCAGGGCATCATGCTGGACAGTCAGGATTGGAACACCGGGGCGGCCTTTGCGTTTATGCTGCTGATCGTTTGCACTTTGTTTGTCAGTCTGGCGATGCGGGTGTTTGGTGTTAAACTTTCCGACATTGCGAAATAGGGGGGGCAGCGATGAAAACCAATCGTCACTTTTTGTTCCACCTTTATATGGGCTTGTTTCTGGCCTATCTGCTCATCCCCCTGCTGGTGATGGGGGGGGCTGCGTTCAATGACAGCAAGCTGCCGACGGTGATTCCATGGAAGGGCTGGACCGACCGCTGGTTCGTTGATCTGTGGAATGACAAACGCATCTGGGGCGCGTTTCGCAACACGCTGCTGGTGGCGGTGGCGGTGGCGGCAATTGCAGTGCCGGTGGGCACGGCGGCGGCGATTTTGGTCAATTCAATCTCGGGCCGCGTGCGGTCGTTGCTATATGGGTTGATGGTGGCCCCCATTCTGATCCCCGGTGTGGTGATCGGGATTTCGACCTTGCTGTTCTGGAACCATTTGTCGGTGGGGTCGGGGCTGCATTTGTCGGTGCTGGGGCAGGTCAGCTATATCGCGTCCTTTGTGATGTTGCTGGTGCTGGCGCGGCTGCAAAGTTTTGATCAGGCGCTGGAAGAAGCTGCCCTTGATCTGGGCGCAAGCCACGGTCAGGTGATGCGGCGCATTTTGCTGCCGCATTTGTATCCGGCAATCGGTGCCGGGGCGGCGATATCGTTCTTTCAGTCGATTGAAAACTTTAACGTCACCCTGTTCACCCGGGGCGGCGCCGATACGCTGACGGTCTATGTGTTCTCCAAAGTGCGCTCGGGGATCACCCCCACCATCAACGCATTGGCGCTGTTGCTGATTTTGGTGACGCTGGGCATGGCGATCTGGTATGAAATCAACCGCCGCCGCAAAGAACGCCTGCAACTGACTCGCGAGGCCGAGGGCCGCCGCGCCGAAGAGGCCATGATATAGGGGGTTTTGGCCCGGAGTGTTCCGGGCCAACCTTAGGGCAAAGCCAAAGTCGAGCGGGCCTATTCGACGGTGATCGTGATCACTTCGGAATAGAGCGGCGCGTTGTGCGGCACGTGGCCCAGATCGCCCATCACCAGTTGCAACGTGTGTTTGCCCGGCGCAAGTTCCAGCACGGTTTCGGTCTGGCCTTTGCCAAAGTGCAGATGGTTGTCATCTTGCGCCAGGCCATAGTCGAACTCTTCAGCACCTTGTTCGCCTTCGCCAATCGGGGCGCGGTCAACCAAAAGATGGTGATGCCCGGTGTTTTCCTTTTCCGTGCCAGCCGGTGCTACCCCCATGCCGGACAGGCCGAAAACAACTTTGACTGGCGATTTCAGGCTGTCGCCATCGCGCAACTCGACGAAATAAACCATCGCCCCGTCGGCGCGGGGTGTTTCACCGGCCCCGACCGGCATCGACAAAACGATGATGGCGGCGGTGACCAAAGCAAGCGTTGACTTCATTCGGATTCTCCCATTGCTGTTAAAACTGGGGTGGCGTTTGACCCAACCCATAGTCAAAACACGCGGAGGCGCGGTTCTATTCGGTTCTTTGGCAAAAAAACCTCGCAAGACCATGTTCGGGCAGGATTGGCACCGCTTTATCCGCGTCTTTGGCGTTACGCTTTGACCACAACCGGGCGGCGCGACTGGGCGGATGATCTGGCACAAGCCACCTGTGAACGCGCCTTGGCAAAGGCCGATCAGTTTACCCCCGGCACCCATCTTGATCGCTGGTTGTTTGCCCTTGCGCGGTCGATCTGGTGCAATGATCTGCGGTCGCGCCGGGTGCGCACCGGTATGGGGCTGATCCCTGTCGAAGAGGCGGGGCTGCAATCGCACGGCCTTTCGGCGGAAACGAATTTATTCAGCACTGAAGTGTTATCAAACGTGGCGGCCCTGCCCGAGGCGCAGCGTCTGGCGGTTTTGTTGGTCTACATTGAAGGCTATAGTTACCGCGAGGCAGCCGGGATAATGGATGTGCCGGTGGGAACGATCATGAGCAGGCTTGCCACAGCGCGGGCCAAACTTGGGCATTTGCAGCACGGTGCCGGTGGAGATTTGGAATGACCGATCAAAACATCTACACGGATGAAGATTTGACCGCCTATCTGGACGCCGAACTGCCGCAAGACCGCATGGGCGCGATTGCAGCGGCGCTGGCGGCTGATCCGGCGCTTGCCGTGCGATTGCAGGCGTTGCGGCTGCCAATGGGCGCGCTGCGGTCGGATTTTGCCGATGTGTTGCGTCAGGCACCGGCGTTGCCTGTCCTGAAAGATGCCGGTCGCCAGCGCCCCGCCCTGTGGCGCGGGCTGGCGGCTGCCGTGGTATTGGCCACCACTTTGGGGGCAACTGCGTGGGCGCTGCGCCCGCAGCCGCGCGACTGGATGGATTTTGTCGCCGCCTATCAGGCGCTCTATGTGCCGGCAACCTTGGCAGATGTCGCACCCACCGAGGCGCAGGCCACCGCACAACTGGCCGCACTTTCGGCACGGCTGGGTCTTGATCTGGGCGCGGTCCGGGTCGACCCGACGCTGCGCTACCGGCGGGGTCAGGTTTTGGGCTATGATGGCGCGTTGCTGGTGCAACTGGCGTTTCAGGCGGCGGATGGCACGCCAGTGGCGTTTTGCATCCTGCAAGATGCGCGTCAGGCAGCGCAGCCCCCGAGTGTTGGCGTGCGCGAGGGGTTGCAAACCGTGGCATGGGCGCGCGATGGCTATGGATTTCTGCTGATCGGCGGCATTGATGCCGAAGCCATCATCGCCGCCGCGCAAAAGATTGATGCAGCCTTGTAACCTGCTTTAGAAAAACGCCTGCAACCCGGTGATGGCGCGGCCCAAAATCAGCGCATGCACATCATGCGTGCCTTCATAGGTGTTGACGGTTTCCAGATTAACCATGTGCCGCATGATCTGGTAATCTTCCTGAATGCCGTTGCCACCATGCATGTCGCGCGCCATCCGGGCCGCGTCAAGCGCGCGGCCGCAGTTGTTGCGTTTGACGATGGAAATCATCTCGGGCGCAGCGTTTGCCTCGTCCAGCAACCGCCCGACCCGCAAGGACGCTTGCAAGCCCAGCGAAATCTCGGTCATCATATTTGCCAGTTTCACCTGATAAAGCTGGGTCTGCGCCAAAGGCTTGCCAAATTGTTTGCGGTCCAGCCCGTATTGCCGCGCGGCAGCCATGCAAAATTCGGCAGCCCCCAACACCCCCCATGAAATGCCATAGCGCGCCCGGTTCAAACAGCCGAACGGCCCTTTCAGCCCTTCGACATGCGGCAACAAGGCGTCGTCGCCGACCTCGACATTGTTCATCACAATTTCGCCGGTGATCGACGCGCGCAATGACAACTTGCCGCCAATTTTGGGCGTCGTCAGCCCCGCCATGCCGCGTTCCAGCACAAAGCCCTTGATCTTGCCGCCATGCGCCTCGGATTTGGCCCAGACCACAAAAACATCGGCAATCGGCGCGTTGGAAATCCACATTTTCGCGCCGTTGATGACATAGCCGGTGGCGGTTTTGCGCGCCACCGTTTTCATCCCCGCCGGATCAGACCCGGCATCGGGTTCGGTCAGACCAAAACAGCCAATCCATTCGCCCGATGACAGTTTGGGCAGAAATTTGACCCGCTGCGCCTCGGTGCCGTAGGCGTAGATCGGATACATCACCAGCGATGACTGCACCGACATCATGCTGCGATAGCCCGAATCCACCCGCTCGACCTCGCGCGCGATCAGACCGTAGGCCACATAAGACGCGCCAAGACCGCCGTATTCTTCGGGAATGGTGGTGCCCAACAGGCCCATCGCTCCCATTTCGCGAAAAATCGCAGGGTCGGTCGATTCCTCGCGGTAGGCGGCGATCACCCGGGGTTGCAGCTTTTCTTGCGCATAGGCGCGCGCGCCGTCGCGCAGCATGCGTTCCTCTTCGGTCAGCTGATCTTCCATGCGGAACGGATCTTGCCAATCAAACCGCCCCAGATCCGGCGCGTCTTTGGCTTTCAGCTTTGGCTTGGTGACAGTGTCCAACATGACAGCCCCTTTTGGTATGGCGCGAAAATCTCATGCGCTTGGGTGACTTTTTCTGTTTATCGCACAAATATCGGCTATATTCCATCTAAACTGCCTCACATACCCATGAGGAAAACTCATATGTTGCCGCGCCGCTATCTGCCGTCGATGGCTTCTTTGCTGGCCTTGGAATCCGTTGACCGGCTGGGCTCTGCCTCGGCGGCGGCGGTGGAATTGACCCTGACTCAAGGGGCAATATCGCGGCAATTGAAAGTGCTGGAAGATCAGTTGGGCCTGACGCTGCTGGTCCGCGACAAACAGCGGTTGCGCCTGACCCCGGCGGCGAAAGATTACGTGCGCGAAGTGCGCCGGTCGTTGCAAACCCTGTCGGCGGCGTCGCTGACGCTGCGCGCCAATCCAACCGGCGGGGCGCTGAACCTTGCGATTTTACCGGCTTTTGGCATGCATTGGCTGGCCCCCAGACTGGCGCGCTTTGCTGCCCAACACCCCGAAGTCACGGTCAACCTGTCAACCCGGTTAAAGCCATTTGATTTTGCCACCAGTCCTTTTGACGCCGCGATTCACTATGGCCGCCAGGATTGGCCGGGGGTGCATTATCTGCCGTTGATGGACGAAGACCTGCTGGCCGTTGTGGCCCCCGGCCTGCTGGCGGCACCGCTGCCCGAGGCCAAAGCCATCCTTGGCCATCCCTTGTTGCAACTGGAAAGCCGCTCCGGTGATTGGGGCCGGTGGCTGGCGCATCATGGCAGCCCGGGGCTGCGCCCGCCCGCGATGCTGTTTGATCAGTTCGCCACGATGACCCAAGCGGCGGTTCACGGCTTGGGGATTGCCCTGCTGCCGGTTTTTTTGATCAAACGAGAGTTGGCCGAAGGTCGCCTGATCGCCGCCTATGGCGCTGCGATAAAATCGCACGGCAGTTATGCTTTGGTCTGGCCCAAAGACCCCGCCCCCCGGGCGCCGCTGGCGTCGTTTCAAGGCTGGCTGGCGGCAGAAATCGGCGCGGCCTCACCCCCCGGCTGAAATTGCGTGCAAGGCGGCTGCGCCATGCCCTTGGGCCAAACCCCCTTGCTTTTGGCCCAACGCTTTGACACCCTGACGCGATGACACACAGCACCAAACTGGGCGAAGTTTCGTTCTGGTATGCCGACATCGGCCTGCCAACCCGGCGCGCGGCGCTGGCGGGGGACATAGATGTCGATATTTGTATTATCGGCGCAGGCTATACCGGGCTTTGGACCGCTTATTATCTGAAAACTGCAAATCCGGCGCTTAAAATTGCGGTTCTTGAAAAGGAATTCGCAGGTTTTGGTGCATCAGGTCGCAACGGTGGCTGGCTGACCGGGGGCTTTGCGTGGAACCATGACCGCTATTTGAAGGGCAGTTCCGACGCTTTGGTGCGTGCCATGGTTGATGCCATGAACGGCACGGTGGATGAGGTGATCCGGGTGGCTGAGGCCTACGGCATCGACGCCGATATCTTGCGCACTGATGAATTGATGGTCGCCACCAACCCGGCGCAACTGGCGCGGATGCACGCCGAAGTGCTGCATCGCCAACACTGGGGCGACGCCGAACGGGTGCAGGCGATCACCGCCGATCAGGCGCGCGCGCGGCTGAATATCCCCGGCGTGTTGGGTGGCATGCTGGTGTCTGGTGTCGCGCGCATTCAGCCGGCCAAACTGGTGCGGGGTCTGGCCGAGGCTGTGGAACGTCTGGGCGTGCAGATTGCCGAAGGCACCGCAGTTTTGTCCACCACGCCCGGCCTTGTGACCACCAACCGCGGTCTGGTGCGCGCGCCGATCATTTTGCGTTGCACCGAAGGGTTCACCGCCGGTCTGCCGGGGTTGAAACGCCAGTGGTTGCCGCTGAATTCGGCGCAGATCGCAACCGCCCCTTTGCCACAACAGGTCTGGGATCAGATCGGCTGGCAAGGCCATGAAATATTTGGCGATTTCAACAATGCCTACTGCTATTGTCAGCGCACCCGTGATGGGCGCATCACCGTGGGCGCGCGCGGGTTGCCGTATAAATACGGCTCGGCGATTGACACCAACGGCGTGCCAGACCCTGCCACCACAGCGCATCTGACTGCGATTTTGCATCGGCATTTCCCGGCGACAATTCCCTACTCGATTGATCACGCGTGGTGCGGTGTGCTGGCCGTACCGCGTGATTGGTGCGCGACAGTGGGGCTTGATCCGGTCACCGGGATGGGCTGGGCGGGTGGCTATGTGGGGGTAGGGGTATCCACTTCGAACCTTGCGGGCCGCACGCTGTGCGATCTTGCACTGGGGCGGCAAACGACGCTTACCACACTGCCATGGGTCAACCGCCGCGTGCGCAACTGGGAGCGCGAGCCGCTGCGTTGGCTGGGGGTGCGCGGCATGTATCAGCTTTTGAACATGGCCGACCGGGCCGAACACCGCGGCGGGGGTCCGTCGGTTTTGGGCAAGATTGGCAACTGGTTGACCGGGCGCTAAGGCTTTTGCGTCTGGCAAACCACCATATCTAGCGTCCCGCTGCCATCGGTCCCTGAGTCCTGCCCGCCACAGTTGCCGCCCTATATGCAGTGTGTTGCATTTGTTTGTGGCGATAGGCTGTGGGCCTGCGCTAGGGTTTGCGCAACCCGGGGGCACCATCCGGGAACGATGGCAGGAACAAACAAATCAAGGAGGTGGCCAATGCGCTGCCCATTCTGCGGTAATGTTGATACCCAAGTGAAAGACAGCCGCCCCGCCGAAGATCATGTCTCGATCCGGCGCAGGCGATTTTGCCCGGCGTGTGGAGGGCGGTTCACCACCTACGAACGCGTCCAGTTGCGCGATCTGGTGGTCATCAAATCCTCGGGCAAACGCGAAGATTTTGACCGCACAAAGCTGGAGCGTTCGATCCGGATTGCCATGCAAAAACGCCCGATTGATCCGGAACGGATTGATCAGATGATTTCGGGCATTGTGCGGCGGCTGGAAAGTCTGGGTGATACCGACATCTCGTCCAAAGTGATCGGCGAGATCGTGATGGAATCACTGGCGCGGATCGACACCGTGGCCTATGTGCGATTTGCCAGCGTTTACAAGAACTTCCAAGCGGCGGACGACTTTGACCGTTTCGTGTCGGAACTGCGCCCCGGCACCTCACCCGAAGAGTGAGCGACGATTTACATATGGCCCATGCCCTGTCGCTTGGAGCGCGGGGCTTGGGCCGGGTCTGGCCCAATCCGGCGGTGGGCTGCGTGATTGTCAACCAAGGGCGGATCGTCGGGCGGGGCTGGACCCTGCCGGGGGGGCGTCCGCATGCCGAGGCTGTGGCACTTGCCCAAGCCGGCGCTGCTGCGCGCGGCGGCACGGCCTATGTCACGTTGGAACCTTGCGCCCATCACGGCCAAACCCCGCCTTGTGCGGCGGCGCTGATCGCGGCGGGGGTTGCGCGCGTGGTCACCGCCTTGACAGATCCCGATCCGCGGGTGGCGGGCCGTGGGCACAAGATGCTGCAAGAGGCCGGAATTGCGGTCACCGAAAGCGTGCTGCAAGGTCAGGCCCGCTATGCCAATGCCGGGTTTTTGAAGCGGGTGACGCAGCGGTTGCCCTTTGTGACGCTGAAACTGGCGACCAGTCTGGATGGCCGCATTGCAACACAGACCGGGCAAAGCCGCTGGATTACCGGGTCTGACGCCCGCCGCGCGGTGCATCTGATGCGGCTGACGCATGATGCGGTGTTGATCGGTGCAGGCACGGCGCGGGCGGACGACCCTGATTTATCGGTGCGCGATCTGGGGGCCAGCCACCAACCGCTGCGTGTGGTGATTGACACCCACCTGTCGCATGACCCGCACAGCCGGTTGGGCCGCACCGCGCGCGACAGTCCGGTCTGGATGATGCACGGCCCCGCTGCGCCAAAGGGTGCGCGGCAGGCTTGGGCGGATCAAGGTGCCCATTTGATCGAAGTTGCTGGCGATTTGTCGGGTCGCGTTGACGCGAAGGCCGCGTTGCAAGCGCTTGCATCTGCTGGACTTACCCGGATTTTGTGCGAAGGTGGTGGGCGGTTGGCCGCGTCACTGCTGCAGGCCGGTCTGGTGGACGATCTGGCGCTGTTCACCGCGGGCGTGGTGATTGGCGGCGATGGCCAAGCGGCTTTGGCACCGCTTGGCGTTGGTGACCTGGCCGATGCGCCGCGTCTGACCTTGCGCGAAACCCGACAGATCGGCGGCGATTGCTACAGCCTGTGGTCGCTGACCTAGGCCTACCAGCTGCCGGTGTTTGGCATTGACGCCCAAGGTTCGGCGGCGGGCAGGGCGGCACCTTTTTGCAACAACTCGATCGAGATATTGTCAGGGCTGCGCACAAAGGCCATGTGGCCATCGCGCGGCGGGCGGTTGATGACCACGCCGTGGGCCGCCAGATGCGCGCAGGTGGCGTAAATATCGTCAACGCCGTAAGCCAGATGGCCAAAATGGCGGCTGTCTGATGGCAGGCCGGTGTCGCCATCCCAATTATAAGTCAACTCAACCGGGCAGTCCGGTTGATCCGGCGGGGCCATGAAAATCAGCGTAAAGCGGCCCTTTTCGTTTTCAAACCGCCGGGTTTCCTGCAACCCCAACAGCGCATAAAACGCGAGGGATTTTTCCAGATCCAGAACCCTGACCATGGTGTGAAGATAGTGAATGCTCATCCTTTGCCCCTTTTGACTGCTGCCGCAAGACTAGCAGGTCGGGGGGCAAAGGCGAAGGGGGCGCGATCAGAAAGACGATTGAATGCCCAAAGCAATGCCAAAACTTTCGCTGTCATGCAGCGCGGAATTAGAGCGGTTTTTTGACGCCTGCAAAGTCAGAACCGGCGAAAACCCGTAGTAGTCAATAGTTTGAAACGTCATCGACAGATTGGCCGACAGTTTCAGATCGTCGCGACCGCCACTGACATAGCCGCTGTCGGCAAAACGCTGGCTGCCGATTTGCAGCCCGGCTGACAGGGCGATCCCTGCAATCGGTGCGGCGCGGGTCCATTCCAGCGATGCGGTTTGCGCGGTGCTGCGCACTTCGGCCGAGGCTGATGTCGTGGTTGCGGCCTCCAGCCCGAAAGTCAGCCGGTCCTGCCCGGCGGCACCCACGGCCAAAGTATATCCCAGCGTCACCGCCACGCGGTCCGACGATTGCAACGGGCTGTCCAGCCGCGCGGTTTTATCGGCCGATACGCCGAACCTCAGCGATGCGCCGTTAGGTAGTTTTTGATCCAACCCCATGGAAAGACGTAGATAATCTGACAGATCATCACCGCCATACCAGTTATGCCCCAAGGTTCCCGACAGCCGCAAAGCCAAGGTATCGCGGCTGCCCAGTTTTCGGGTCTGCTGCAATCCAACTTCGGCGGCGGCAAAAGTGTAATCGGCATTGCGTGCCAACGGGGCCGCCGCTTTGGCTGCGGGTGACAGGGCGGAAATCTGGCTGTTCAACGCAAACCGCGCTTCGGTCATCGCCCGGTCGGTTGGCGCAAAACGGTAGGTCGAGGTCACGCCAAACCCCAGCTCGAACCCCGACAGCGCCTGATTTTGTGCCGGAATTTCGAACAGGATGGGCAGACCCGACAGCGACATCTGGGTTTGGCGGCTGCCGTTGTTGATGTTGGACGACGGCGATGCGGTGCCGTCAAACTGCAAAATCCAAGGATTGCGCGATTTGACATAGCCAAAATCACGGCGCGCAATGTCGCGGGCGCGGTCGTTCGGGGCATTTTGCACCGCGCGCCGCAACCAAAGCTGCGCCGCCGTGCGCCGGTCCATCGTCGACAGGGCTTGCGCCATCGCCATCGCAGCACCAAACCGCGCTTTGTCGGTATCGGCCAAATCCCACGCCTGTTTGGCGACGCTACGTGCTTCGGGCGCGCGCCCCAACGCCCGCAATGCCTGCGCCCGGATGATCAAAGCGGTGGTATCGGCCGGATCACGCGTCAGCAGTGCGTCGGTATAGGTCAGCGCCTGCTGCGCGAACCCTGCCTGCAAGGCGGTGAACGCCAGCTGCCGCATCGCATCGACGCCAAGTCTGATGGTCTCCGCCTGAGCGGACATAACAAACAGCGACAGCGCAAGCGACGCAGGGACGGCAAGAAAAGCCGCCCGCCTATTCTTCTTGCGCACGGTAGACAATAAATCCACCGGTTTCCCGGGTTTTGACATTTTCAAATCCATCGCGCGGATCATCCGATTCAACCACGATGACGCCAACAACCTCGCCTGCATTCAACGCATCTGTATCGGCAATCAGCGCGTAATATTTGCCGGTTTCAAGCGTGTCACTGCCGGCCTTGCTGATCACATTGCCGGTTGCTTCACCCGATGCTTTCAACGAATTGCTGACTACAAAAGTCAACACCGGCATCGCACCACCAAGGGAGGTGCCGTATTCGGCGTCAATCGCAGCACTGACATCGGCCGTGATATCAACGCCGTCGGCATCGTAAATCACCCGTTCCGAGACCGAGCCCTTGACGCCCGCCCCGGTGTTGAAATCGGCAAAGTCGATCGATAACGTCATCACGCCGCTGGTGAATTCAAGCCCGGCAACGCCGTTAAAATCGCGCAAACCGGCATAATCGCCCTGATACCCGGCCTGACCCGTTGTCGGCAAGGTCACCCCGCCCGTGCGTTTGTAAACAAAGCCACCAAAACCATAGTTGATATAGGACCCGGTGCGCACGATCGCAAAGTTGGTTTTGCCGGTCACCGACGCGCCGTAAATGGCGCGGTACAGGTCCTGGTCGATATTATTACCGGTCACGTCGTCCTGGTAGGTGCTGTCGGCCTCATAGATCTGGAACGGGCCGATTGTGGCACCGGGCTGATATACGTTGCCGCCGTCAAACGCCAAACCATCGACTTCAAAGGTATCATCGCCGGGATCATCCGGGTCTGCGCCGGTGTTCAAGGTGATCCCTTCGGCGTATCCATTGCCCGTCGCGGTGATTTGTTCGGTGCGCGTGACAGGATCGTTCGCGTCGTTGACGCCGCCTTCGGTGCCGGGCGGACCGTTGCCCGACCCGTCGCCATCGGGCAAAAACGGGTTGCCGCCGCAAGCCGCCAGCAGCAAAGCCATCCACAGCGCGTGAGTGATCGGTTTCATGTCCGCCAGCCTATCGTTACCAGAACTGCGTCAGCTTTGCCCCGAACGTAGGGGGAAGTCAAAGCAGAACCGCAGTTTGGCTGGCGCGGTGGCGGGATGATGCTGTCCTGCATCACGCCGTATCTGGCCGTTTCGCAAATGCGTTACACCAGATATAGTCGTGTTCGACTCATGTCCCGACTCATGCCCAGCACTTATGACCCCCGCCCCCCGCTGTTGACCCATGCCCTGCACGAAAGGCCCATTTTATGCCGCTTACCCCGGACCAGCTTGCCGAAATTGACGCCCAGCGGGCCACGCCCCGCATTACGCTGCGCGCCGTCAGTGACGGGATGGAGGCGCATCTTTACCGCGCCCATCCGGTGCTGGACCACGGATTTATCCGGGTGATCGACTATATGGGCGATGACGCGGCCATCGTGCAGGCCGCGCGGGTGTCTTATGGTGCGGGCACCAAGCATGTGCAAAACGATGAAGGCCTGATCCGCTATCTGATGCGGCATTGGCATTCCACCCCGTTTGAGATGTGCGAGATAAAGCTGCACGTCAAATTGCCGGTGTTCGTGGCGCGCCAATGGATCCGGCACCGCACCGCCAACGTCAACGAATATTCCGCGCGCTATTCGATTTTGGATCGTGAGTTCTACATTCCCGCCCCCGAACATCTGGCCGCCCAATCGGTCGTCAACAATCAGGGTAGGGGGGAAACCTTAACCGGCGATGAATCCGCCCGGGTGCTGGAGATATTGAAATCCGACGCCAACCGCGCCTATGACAATTACGAGGCGATGCTGTCAACCACCGGCCCCGACGGCGACCCGCAGCAGGGACTGGCCCGCGAATTGGCCCGCATGAACCTGCCCGCCAACATCTACACCCAGTGGTATTGGAAGGT
>JANPLZ010000080.1:0-8713 GCA_031422555.1 Cypionkella sp.
CTATGACAAAGCGGGGATATTGGCCGCCTTTGCCAGCCGCACCCTGAACCCAACGGATGTTGAATTTGCCACGGCCTGTGCCCAGGTCGAACGCATCGCCGCTTTGCGATTGAAGGATATCTTGCCATGACAAGCTATTACGCCCCCCCCGGTGGCTTGCCGCCGCAAACCGCCTTGATGACGGGGCGTGCGGTGTTTACCACCGCCTATGCGATGATCCCGAAGGGCTGCTTTTCCGATATCGTCACATCGTATCTGCCCGGCTGGGATCACACAAAACTATGGCTGATCGCGCGGCCGATGTCGGGGTTTTCCGAAACCTTCAGCCAGTATGTGATGGAGGTGGCCCCCGGCGGCGGCTCGGACAGCCCCGATGCCGAGGCGGGCGCGCAACATTGGCTGTTTGTGACGGACGGGCTGATCAACCTGACCATCGACGGTGCGGGGTATGAGTTGGACAGCGGCGGCTATGCCTATATCCCGCCAGATACCGACTGGACTCTGCGCGCCGAAGGCCATGCCCCGGCGCGGTTTCATTGGATCCGCAAGCTTTATGAACCCGTGGGCGGCGTTGACCTGCCACCCGCCTTTGTGACCAACGAAAAGACCATCACGCCGTCGCCCATGCCCGACACCAATGGCGTCTGGGCCACCACCCGCTTTGTTGACCCCAGCGATCTGCGCTATGATGCCCATGTCAATATCGTTACGTTTCAGCCCGGGGGCGTGATCCCGTTTGAGGAAACCCATGCCATGGAACACGGGTTATACGTGCTGGAGGGCCGCGCAGTGTATAAGCTGAACAGCGACTGGGTCGAGGTCGAAGCCGGTGATTTCATGTGGCTGCGCGCCTATTGCCCGCAAGCCTGCTATGCCGCCGGGCCCGGCCCGTTCCGCTATCTGCTTTACAAAGACGTCAACCGCCATGCCACCTTGCGCGGCCCCGGTGGGTACAGGCCCAGCCTGTGACGTTTCATTTTGGCCTAAATACTCATCTTGCTCGCAAAAATTTTAGCTTAAAATTTTTGGCGCCCGGTAAACCGCGGGGGCACCGATGACCGCGATCCAGACCGAACCCCTGACGCCTGCGGCCTTCGCGCCTTTCGGCGATGTGCTGGATGCCACGGGCGATTTCCGCCTGATCAATGCGGGCCTTTGCCAGCGTTTCCATGATCTTGCAAAGACGGACTTTGGCCCGGAAACAAGCGGCGCGCACGCCGGCATCTCGGTTTTTCACGCCCAAGCCCGCGCCTTGCCATACACTTTCGATCTGATCGAACGCCACCCGCTTGGCAGTCAGGCCTTTATCCCGATGACGCAAAACCCGTTTCTGGTCATCGTTGCGCAAACGCCCGGCCATACCCCGCGGGCGTTTCTGACCAACGGCGCGCAAGGCATCAATCTGCATCGCGGCACTTGGCATGGCGTGCTGACGCCGTTGCATGCGCCGGGGCTGTTTGCGGTGATCGACCGCATCGGGGACGCGCCAAATCTGCAGGAACATCGCTTTGCGGTGCCGTGGGTGGTCAGCGCGCCCCCACCCGTTGGCCTGTAACAAAGCACTGGCAAGCCCG
Organism: Cypionkella sp.; assembly: GCA_031422555.1. Taxonomy (GTDB): domain Bacteria; phylum Pseudomonadota; class Alphaproteobacteria; order Rhodobacterales; family Rhodobacteraceae; genus JANNAT01. The sequence goes on from JANPLZ010000080.1 coordinate 1,575, forward strand.
CGTCCGATCTGTGATCTTGCGCCAAAGCCATTCAAGGACGCTCCATGCCCCCCATCCCCGGCCCCATTTCAGGCCTGACCGCGCCCGTGCTTGCGGGGTCTGCCCGCGCCGGGCTTTGCACCGATTGTGGCGTGTCGCGGCTTGGTGATGGCAAAGACTGTGGCCGCGCCTGCCAGTTCATTCAGCCCGACTATGAGACGCTCGAGACGCGCAGCCATGGCCGTATCGCTGATCCGGCACGCGGCGAAGAACAGTTTTTCGGTGTGACCCAAACCATGCTGCGCGCAAGGCTGGTGCCCGAAGCCCCCGGTGCGCAATGGACCGGTATAACCACCACCATCGCCGCGCGGTTGCTTGAGTCTGGGGCGGTGGATGCGGTGCTGTGCGTGGCACCTGACCCTGCTGACAAGTGGAAGCCGCTGCCGGTGATCATCACTGATCCCGCCGCCATGGCCGCCGTGCGCGGCATGCGCATGGGCTTTGGCCCCACGGTGGCGCTGCTGGAACCGGCAGCCGCCGCAGGGCACAAACGTATCGCCTTTATCGGCATTCCCTGTCAGGTTTACGCCTTGCGCGCGTTGGAGGCGCAGCTGGGGTTTGAACGGATTTACGTGATCGGCACACCCTGTTCTGACAACACTACCACTGAAAATTTCCATACTTTTCTGAACCTTCTGGACGCCAAGCCCGATACCGTCAGCTATCTGGAGTTTCGCACCGACTTCAAAGTAGAGCTGCGCTTTGAGGATGGTCGCAAGCCCCGGTTAATCCCGTTTTTGTCGCTGCCCATCAGCCGATTGCCCGCCGATTTCTTTCCGCTGACCTGCAAAACCTGCGTTGATTACACCAACCGTCTGGCTGACATCACCGTGGGTTACATGGGTGGCGATGGCGATCAATGGTTGATTGTGCGCAACGACCGGGGCGCGGAGTTGCTGGCGCTGATTGCGCCGCAATTGGCGCTTAAACCCTTGAATGACAAAGGTAGTCGCCTGGGCGCGGTGAAAGGCTTTATGGAAAATACCGCGCGGGCGGCGGGCGGCATGCCGTTGCGCCGGATGCCCAACTGGCTGCGCCCGATTGTCAGTTACCTGCAACCACGCATCGGGCCGCGCGGGGTGGAATTCGCCCGCGCAAGGGTAGAGATGAAAGCGGTGGAAACCGTTTTGCACTTGCGCCGCAGCCATCCCGCGCGGATCAAGAATATGGTGCCGGCGCATGTCTGGCGGCTGGTGGCGCGCTATGGATTGACGCCCGACAAGGATGAGACACGCTAGGCAGGCAAGTCGCAGCCCTTACAGTTTGATATCATAGGTCACCCATGGGGTGCGCGTAGCCATCTTGTCATAGACAGCCCGCGCGCGGTGGTTGTCCTCGGCGGTGATCCAGCGGATCACGCTCCAGCCGCGTTGACGCCCATGTTCACAAACCGCGTCTATCAGCGCTTGCGCCGCCCCCGATCCGCGCCGCGCAGGATCGACAAACAGATCATCCAGAAAGCCGCCAATGCTGGCCGACAGCGGGCGCGCATAGGGGCGAAAATGCGCAAACCCAGTCAATTGGCCTGCGGTTTCAGCCACCAGCGCCTTGGTTTGATGGGCAGGGTCATGGATCCAACCCCAGACCGTATCGCGCATCGCGGGCGTTTGGGTCACCCGGTAAAATTCGGCATACCCGCCGAAAAGGGCGTCCCATGCGGCGCGATCCGCCAAAGTTGGCGGGCGGATGATCATCGCCGTCGCTTTTCGAACAGGGCAGCAGCGGTCATCCCACATTCAGTCCCAACTGCCACCCACCTCATCCCAGCGCCTGCGACAGGCGGTCTTTCAACACCCGGCGCAAGATTTTTCCCGACGCCGATTTTGGGATGGCCTCGACAAATTCCACCCGGCGCGGGATTTTGTAACTTGATAGCCGTTCGCGCAAGAAGGCCAGAATATCTGCCGCATCCGCGCCCGGTTTGCCCACCACAAAGGCCAGCGGCACTTCGCCCGCCTCATCGTCGGCGATACCAATCACCGCCGCATCCAGCACATGCGCATGGGTCTGCAACAAGGCCTCAACCTCGGCCGGGGCCACCTGAAAACCCTTGACCTTGATCAACTCTTTCAGGCGATCCTTGATGAACAACTGCCCATCGGCATCGAAACTGGCGATATCGCCGGTGTGCAGCCAGCCTTCGGCGTCGATGGTGCGGGCGGTGGCTTCGGGATTGTTCAGATAGCCCAGCATCACTTGCGGCCCCTTGATGCACAACTCGCCTTCGCCGTCCACCCCCAGAGCCGCCCCGGTATCGACGTCGATAATCTTGCACAGCGTGTTGGGCACCGTCACCCCAACCGCCCCCGGTTTGGCCAGCGCCTCGTTCGAGAAATGCGAAATCGGGCTAAGTTCCGTCATGCCATAGCCTTGAATGCTTTGGGCGTTCAGCCGCGCCGCACAGGCCTGCGACAGGTCCGCCCCCAACGGCGCCGCGGCCGAGACGAACACTTTCAGGCTGGAGATATCATAGTCTGCCACCATTGGATGTTTGGTCAGCGCAATCGCCACCGGCGGCACCGCCATCACCAGCCGCACGGCATGGCTTTGGATATGCGCCAAAAACGCCGCCAGATCAAAGCGCGGCATGGTGATCAACCGCGCTCCCGCCACCAGATGCGCATTCATCAGCACATTCATGCCGTAAATGTGGAAAAACGGCAAAAACGCGATGCAGGTCTCATCCGGCACGATGCGGATCACTGCCAGCGCCTGATCGACGTTCACCACCAGATTGCGGTGGCTTAGCATCACGCCCTTGGGCAAACCGGTTGTGCCCGACGAATAGGGCAGCACGGCGGCGAAAGTCACCAGATCAACCGGGGCTTGCGCGGGCAGCGGCGCGCCCATCAGGTCGGTCAAGGATAGCATCCCGTCTGCGCCGCCAATCACCGCGATGGTGTTACAGGCGGTGCCTTCGGCCCCCGCCCGCGCGGTGGCCAGAAAATCGGGGATGGTGATCAGCATGGTCGCGCCGCTGTCGGTCAACTGATGCCGCACTTCATGCGCGGTGTAGGTGGGGTTCAGCGTGGTGATGGTGGCGCCCGCATAAACAACGCCATGAAAAACCGTGCAATATTCGGGCATGTTCGGGGCCATCAAAGCCACGACTTTGCCCGCCCCAAAACCGCGCTGCACAAGGCCGCCCGCCAGCCGGCGGATATCATCCATCAGGCCCGCCCCGGTCACGGGCTGCCCCGTCGGCCCGTCAATCAGCACCACGCGGTCCGGGGCCTGTTGCAATGCCGCGAACAAACAGTCGGTAATAGAGATATCGCGGATCGGCACATCGGGCAAAGGGCTGGTAAACTGGGTCATCGGCGGTCCTCCTGAGGCGATGCTAGCAGGCGGATTTGCGGCTGCATAGCGCGGGGTTTGGGCGGCGTGGGTGGACCGGGTTATTGTGCGTCCCGCATCGGCTGGGGCAAGCATCGCTGCGCCTTTCAAACCGCGGGCATCCCAAACCACCCCGCAAATCCCGCCCCCGCCCCACAAATACATCTGGCGCCGGACACGCCCCGCCCTAGACTGGAACCGATCAATATACCCCAACCACCCCCCGGTTCACCATCGCAATGCTGCCCTCAAGCCTTGGCTGCCCGCCACCCTCCCTGACTGATGATCAAGCGGCCCAGCTTGCTCAGCAACATTTTGGCATCTCAGGCACCCTGCACCGCCTGACATCCGAACGTGATCTGAACATCCGCCTGACCGCCGCCACCGCGCGGTATGTGCTGAAATTGCCCAACCGCGCCGAGCCTGCAATCCTGACCGATTTTCAAACCCAAGCCCTGCTGTATCTGGCGGCCACAAACCTGCCCATCCCCCGCGTGATCCGCACTTTGCACGGGCAGACGGCGGCAATCACACCGCACGGCACACTGCGATTGCTGACCTATCTTGATGGCACACCGCAGCATGCCACTGCCAGAACCGCCGCCCAAGCGCGTAACCTTGCGCAGATGGCCGCGCGCTTAAGCCTTGGCTTGCAAGGCTTTGGCCACTCTGCGGCACATCACATCCTGCAATGGGATATCAAGCACGCCAGCCAAGTGCGCCCGCTGCTGGCGGCCATACCCGATCCCGGCTTGCGCGCACTGGCCACCCGCAGCCTTGATCGGTTCGATACCGATATCGCCCCCGTCTTGGCCACCTTGCGCGCACAGGTGGTGCACAATGATCTGAATCCGCACAATGTGCTGACGGATATGGCCAACCCCGACACCATCATCGGTATTTTGGATTTCGGCGATTTGGTGCACACGCCGCTGATCTGCGATGTGGCCATCACCGCCAGCTATCAGATCAATCCCGCCGCCGCCTTGCAAAGCCTGCTGACTTTTGCCGCCGCTTATCACGCGGTTTTGCCCCTGACCAAACCCGAACTGCACGTGCTGCCAGACCTGATCGCCACCCGGATGGTGATCACGCTTGCCATCACTTCGGCCCGCGCGGCGGCCTTTCCGCAGAACGCGTCTTATATCTTGCGCAATTTCGCCGCCGCGCGTGATGGTCTTTGCGCGATGGCCGCGCTAAACAGTAACCATGTTCGCACTGCACTGACAACGGAGTTGCCATGACCATGACCGGCGCGATGCCAAACGCCTATCAGCCGGGCAAGGGCAGCCTGTCGCCCGGTGATCAGGCGCTGGTCGCGCGCCGCACCGCAGCCCTTGGCCCCGCCTACCGGCTGTTTTACGAATCCCCGGTGCATCTGGTGCGGGGTGACGGGGTTTGGCTTTATGATGCAAATGGTGATGCATACCTTGATGCCTATAACAACGTGGCCTCGGTCGGTCATTGCCACCCGGCCGTTGTGGCTGCCACCGCACGGCAATCGGCGCTTTTTGCCAGCCATACCCGCTATTTGCATGACACCGTGCTGGATTATGCCGAGGCTTTGCTGGCCACCCACGCGCCCGGCCTTTCAAACGCGATGTTCACCTGCACCGGCTCCGAAGCCAATGATCTGGCCTTGCGCATCGCGCGCGCCCATACCGGCGGAAGCGGCTTTATCGTGACCGAAAATGCCTATCACGGCGTGACCGAGGCCATCGCGGGCCTGTCGCCGTCTTTGGGGGCGGGGGTGGATTTGGGCGCGCATATCCGCACCATCGCAGCGCCTGATCCCCAACGGATGCCGGGCGATCTTGGCTGCGCGTTTGCCGGTGCGGTGCAACGGGCCATCGACGATATGCGGCGTCACGGCATCAAACCGGCGGGGCTGATCGTGGATACGATCTTTTCGTCAGACGGCATCTTTGCCGATCCACCGGGGTTTCTGGCGCCTGCGGTTGCGGCGATCCGCGCGGCGGGGGGCGTGTTTATCGCGGATGAAGTGCAAGCGGGGTTTGGCCGCACCGGCGATGCGATGTGGGGCTATGCGCGCCACGGCCTGATCCCTGAAATCGTGACGATGGGCAAGCCGATGGGCAATGGCTATCCGGTGGCGGGGCTGGTGGTGCAGCCGCAGGTATTGGCGGCTTTCGGGACAAAAGCGCGCTATTTCAATACTTTCGGCGGCAACGCGGTTGCGGCTGCCACCGCGATGGCGGTGCTGCAAGTGGTGCAAACCGAGGGGTTGCAAGCAAACGCCCATGATGTTGGGGGCTATTTTGAGATTGCCTTGCGCGATCTGGCCAAATCCCACCCCTGCATCGGCGCGATCCGTAGCGCGGGCCTGTTCATCGGGGTGGATGTGATCGACGGCGATCCCCTGACGCCCGATGCCGCCAGAACCGCCCGCATTGTCAATGGGATGCGCGATGCGCGGGTGCTGATATCATCCTCTGGCCCCCGCGCCAACGTGCTGAAAATTCGCCCGCCCTTGGTGTTCAGTAGGGAGAATGTGGATTATTTCATCGAACGGTTGGAGGGGGTTCTGGTGCAGGCCTAACCCCACTTGCCCCGGCGCAGGCCGGGGCCTCGACCATCGCTGTGCGTTTTGTCCCAAGGCCCCGGTCGGTGCCGTGTAAGCCCTTGCGCCCCGCTCAGGGTGTTCAGCCGGGCCAATTTGGATTGTTTCATGCAACGATTGGAGGGGGTTTTGGCAAACCCCTGACCACACCCGCTCCGGTGCAAGCCAGTGTCGCTGTGCGTTTTGCCCCAAGCCCCCGGCCCGCGCGGTGCGAGCCATTTGCGCGCGCCCATCCAACGCAGGTCACGGCTGCCACCTTCGCCGCCCGAAAGTCGGCCCTTATCCACCCCGCGATAAATCCCGGTTGACACAGCGGTGCTGCAACCCTCTAGCTTGACCGCCGACTTACCCCCCAACCATCAGGACGCCCGCCCCCCATGCTTGACTGGATCATCCTTCTGGAGTGGCTTGAAATCGGCGTCCGCTGGTTGCATGTCGTCACCGCCATCGCCTGGATCGGGTCGTCGTTTTACTTTATCGCGCTGGACCTTGGCCTGCGTCAAACCCCCAGCCTGCCGCCCTTGGCGCATGGCGAGGAATGGCAAGTGCATGGCGGCGGGTTTTACCACATCCAGAAATACCTTGTCGCCCCCGATATGATGCCCGAGCATCTGACCTGGTTCAAATGGGAAAGCTACGCGACGTGGTTGTCGGGTTTTGCCATGCTGGTGCTTGTCTATTATCTGGGGTCCGAGCTTTATTTGATCGACCCCGCTGTCGCCGATCTGACGGCGGTGCAGGCGGTTGCGATTTCGCTTGGCAGTCTGGCCTTTGGCTGGATCGTATATGACCAGATTTGCAAAAGCCGCTTTGGCGATGACAACACCCGGTTGATGATGATGCTATACGTGATCCTTGTGGCGATGAGCTGGGGCTATACGCAAGTCTTTACCGGCCGTGCTGCCTTGCTGCATCTGGGCGCGTTCACCGCCACGATCATGAGCGCGAACGTGTTCATGATCATCATGCCCAATCAGCGCATCGTGGTCGCCGATCTGAAGGCGGGGCGCAAACCCGATCCGAAATACGGAAAGATCGCTAAACAGCGCAGCACCCATAACAATTACCTGACGCTGCCGGTGATCTTTTTGATGCTGTCCAACCACTACCCGCTGATCTTTGCCACGCCCTATAACTGGCTGATTGCGGCGCTGGTGTTCCTGATGGGCGTCACCATCCGCCA
>JANPLZ010000081.1:0-2681 GCA_031422555.1 Cypionkella sp.
GGTCGAGGCCGGTATGATGGAGCGGTTCGGCATCGACGAAGTCTACGGCATGCACAATATGCCGGGCATCGCGGTGGGCCAGTTTGCCATCCGGCCCGGCCCGATGATGGCGGCGGCCGATCAGTTCGACATCACCGTCACCGGCAAAGGCGGTCATGCGGCCAAACCGCAAGACTGCATCGACTCGCTGTTGGTGGCAGCCCATATCGTGGTGGCTCTGCAAAGCATTGCTGCGCGCAATATTGATCCTTTGCAATCGGTTGTGGTGTCGGTTTGCACCATGGAAACCGACAGCACCGCGCATAATGTGATCCCGCAAGTGGTGAAAATGCGGGGCACCACCCGGTCGATGACCGAGGCCGTGCGCGATCTGGCGCAGCGCCGGGTTGAACGGATCGTGCAGGGCACCGCCGCCACCTTTGGCGCGGTGGCGGCCATCGACTATCGGCGCGGCTACCCGGTGACGGTGAACGCGGCGCAAAACACCGCCTATGCCGCTGCCGTGGCCCGCAGCGTGGCGGGCAGTGTTGATACCGACGTGGCCCCGATGATGGCGGCAGAAGATTTCAGCTATATGCTGAACGCCCGGCCCGGCGCCTATATTTTTGTCGGCAACGGCGACACCGCAATGGTGCATCACCCGGCCTATAATTTTGACGACGCGGTGATCCCGTTTGGCGCAAGCTGGTATGCCGGCATGATTGAGGCGCGGATGCCTGCGGCCTGAATCCCGCGCGGCGGACTGCCCGTCGCGGGCGGCGCTGCCGCCTTTGCCGGGCAGTGGGGTTGCTGGTCTGGCACCGCGGCGGGTGAGGACAGGCCGGGTTTTGAGTATTTTTACCAAAATGAACGCGGGGCGGAACGCGTGTGGCGGCTGCCTCTTGGGCGTTACCCGCCGGTATGTGACATATGCCGCGTCATCTGGCCCGCAACCGCCTGACGGGAATAGTCAAAATCATGGCCTTTGGGTTTGCGCGCAATGGCGGCGCGGATCGCATGGGTCAGCGCCCCGTCATCAAGGCTGGCGCGCAGCGGGGTGCGCAGATCGGCCATGTCTTCCTGACCCAGACACATGTACAACTCTCCAGTGCAAGTCAGCCGCACCCGGTTGCAGCTTTCGCAGAAATTATGGGTCAGCGGCGTGATGAAACCCACCCGCTGCCCGGTTTGCGCCAGCCGCACATAGCGCGCCGGGCCACCGGTCTGATCGGGCAGATCGTGCAAGGTATATCTGCTCGCCAGCGTTGCGCGCAGCGCTTTCAGCGGCCAGTATTGATCAAGGCGGGTGATGTCGCCCATCTCACCCATCGGCATGACCTCGATAAAGGTCAGATCATGGTTTTGTGCATGGCACCAATCGGTTAGGCGAAAGAGTTCATCTTCATTGAACCCTTTCAGCGCCACCGTGTTGATCTTGACTGCCAGCCCCGCCTCGGTTGCCGCCGCAATGCCGTCCAGCACTTGGTCAAGGCGGCCCCAGCGGGTGATCTGGGCAAATTTCGCCGCATCCAGCGTATCCAACGACACGTTGATGCGCCGCACCCCGCAGGCGGCCAGATCGGCTGCGTATTTGCGCAATTGCGAGCCGTTGGTGGTCAGCGTCAACTCGCGCAGTGCGCCGGTCGCCAAGTGCCGTGACATGGCCTGAAAGAACGTCAGGATCCCCTTGCGCACCAGCGGTTCACCCCCGGTTATACGCAGCTTTTGCACGCCCATACCGATGAACGTGCTGCACAGCCGGTCCAGTTCTTCCAACGTCAGCAAATCGACCTTGGGCAGAAACGTCATGTGTTCGGTCATGCAATAGGTGCAGCGGAAATCGCAACGATCAGTGACCGAGACGCGCAGATAAGAAATCGCGCGGGCAAACGGGTCTATCAGCGGGGCATTTTCCATGTTTTGCAGGGTAGGCATGGTGCGGACGTGCTGCAAGGGGCGAATGCGGTGCAGGGGCGTCACAAGGCCGCGATTTACCGCGGGTTGGGGGTATCAGCGGCGACGTCTGTCACAGATATTGCGCCGCTTCTTTGCGGGCAAAGGGTTTTAGCCGCGCACCATGGGTTTCAAGGAACGCCGCGACCCGGGGCGCGTCATGTTTTGACAGATCGCGCAGCCACCACGCCACCGCCTTCTGGATGAACCAGTCGCGGTCATCGGCCAGGGTTGCGGCCCAGCCCAGCACCCGGTCGCGCACAGCCAACTCCTGGGGTTTGGGAAAGTTCTGCTTGGTAAAGGGCAGGGTGGCCACCAATGCGGCGCGGCGTTGCCACATGTTTGGGGCGGTGGTCCAGACTTCGACCGCCTCTAGGCGCGCCGGATCGGCGGTCAGGCGTTTTTGCGCGGCGATACAGGCGTGATCGGCGATGGCCCAGGCGTCAAACTGCGGCACCCAAGTCTGGATCAACGCCCATGCGCCGTCATCATCGGGTTTGATCCGGGCTTGGGTCAGCAGTTTGGCCGCCGCCACGCGGGCCTCGTGGATGTTGCTGTCCCACAGATCCGCGGCCAGCGTCAGGCGTTGATCCAGCGTGCAATCAGCGCGCCATTCATCCGCCATTGCCTCGATCAGCGGCACTTTGATGCCCAGATAGGGGCGCTCTACCTTGTGATAGGCGGCGGCATAGGCAGCATAGTCGGCATTGGCGGCGGCGTGCAACTGCGCAAGGGCGACGTCGATCATT
>JANPLZ010000082.1:0-40172 GCA_031422555.1 Cypionkella sp.
TTCCCGTCGTCATCATCATTCTGCTGTATATGACCGACGTGTTCTGACACTGCGCTGCGCCCTCGCATCTTAGGGGCTTTGCGCCCAATGCCTTACCAGCGACAAGCCAAATTCGGTCGGCCGCATTGCGGGGGCGCGGTCGTGGATGTCCAACCCCGCACGTTCGCCAAAGATGCGCTTGCCATAACAGATCAGATGCTCCAGCGACTGCATGCCAAACAAAGCGGCGGGTAGGAACGCGGCATAGGCGGCCTCGGCTTGCGGCACATCCCCCGCAGCCCACGCCTGCCAGCACCGCACAACACCGGGCAGCACATCGGGGGCCACGATAAACCCCTGCACGCCTGCACGCAGACAATCGGTCATCTCTAAGCCCCCACGCCCGTTCAGCACGGCAATATCATGGCCCACCCGGCCAATCAGGCCATGCAAATCGGTGGCCCCGGTTTCCGATTTGATCTGGGTAAAACCGGGGCAGCGGGCTCGTAACGCCACGATGTCATCATCCGACAACGACCGGCCCAGATATTGCGGTGCGTTCTGGATGGCAAAGGGCAACCGGGTGCTGCTACCCACGCGGGCAAAGAAATCGACATATTCGGCGGCGCTGTAGCTGCCCGTGATGGGCGGTTGCAAGATCAGCCAATCGGCCCCGGCGCCTTCGGCCACAGCAATCAGCGCCAGTTGTTCGGCCACCGAATTGCCGGCAATCGTCACCGACAAGGGCAGGCCTGCCGCATCGGCGCGCGCCCAGATGATGATTTGGGTGCGTTCTTCAAAGGTCAGTTTTGCCACTTCGGTGGCAAGCCCCAATACCGTAACGCCATCGGCCCCTTGGGCGCGCACGTAAGCCACCTGCGCGGCCATCGCAGCCCGGTCCAGCCGTTCGTGGGCGTCAAACATTGCATAAAGCACGCAATGAATACCCGGAAAAACCCGCGCTGTGTTTGCCATCTGCCCCCCCCAATCAGCCTTGATACGCCGCGCCACTGCCCGCGCCAGCGTTGGCGCAACGCCAAGCCACCGCCAGCGCCCTAACCCGCGATGCCTTCAACATAGGCCACCATGCGCGGCAGACAGACCCTGCGCAGATCATAGCGGTCAATCGCGGTTTGGCGCGCTGCCGCCCGCAGCGGATCAAACCGCGCCGGATCGGCCAGCGCCAGCGTCAAAGCAGCCGACCACGCCGGCACGTCAAAGAAATTCACCAGCGTGCCGTTGACCCCCTGCGCAATCGCTTCGGCGACCGGGGCAGTGTCTGACGCCACGACATGACATCCCGCCGCCATCGCCTCGATCATCGACCAACTCAGCACGAAGGGATAAGTCAGATAGGCGTGCACCCGCGCAACCTGCATCAAGGCGACAAAGCCGGGATAGGGAATTTTGCCCATGAAATGCACCCGCGGCAGATCAAGATCATCGCGCACCTCTGACAAAAAGCGATCTTTCCAGCCCTTTTCTCCTTTGGGGGCCGCGCCGTAACTGACCTCATCGCCGCCGACGATCACCACTTGCGCATTGGGCCGGGCCTGCAGCACGGCGGGCAGGGCGCGCATGAAAATGTGATAGCCACGGTAAGGTTCCAGATTGCGGTTTACAAAGGTCAACACCTCGTCGCCCGCGCGCAAAACCCCGCCATCGGGCAGCGCAAAGCTGGCAGCAGGGTTCGGCACCATTACATCGGTATCCACCCCGTCATGGATCACCCGCAACATGGGCTGGATGCTGGCCGGATAGGTCGAGGCCTGCCATTGGGTCGGGCACACACCCGCATCGGCATGCACCAGTGCCTGCCCCAGATGGCCGGCGCGCCCCTGGGCGATCATCACCTGATCAAAACTGGCTGGCCCGAATTCGGTATCAAACCCCACATCCGCGCCGCGGCCTTTGTAGTAAAACTCGGCATAGACGATCAATTTGGCCTGCGGCCAGACCTCTTTCAAAAACAGCGTCTCGCCCCAGCCGGAATGGCCGACGATCACATCGGGGCTATAGCCTTTGTCGTCGCGCAGTTGCAGGGCGGCGCGGGCCACCGTGACGCCGCGATCAGACATCAGGGTATAGTTGCGGCCCAACCGGGTGGCGGCAGGATCAACCGTTGCGGGGTCGTGTTTATAGCGCAACACCGGAATGGCCGAGGCGCGGGTGTTGCCGTGATCGGTCAGCGCCAGACAGTCATGGCCGCGTTTGGCCAGTTCGGGCGCCAGATGCAGGAATTGGCCGGGAAAGTTCTGATGCACGAACAGGATTTTCACCCCGTCGCCCCCCCTTGTGCCGCCCCACCCGCGCCAACTGCCGCCGCCCCAAACGCCGCCACCATCAAAGCGCGGGTATAGGCGTGCTGCGGGTTGGCAAACAAATCGGCACTGGCCCCGGCTTCTACCACATCGCCGTCTTTCATCACCATCACCTTGTGCGACAGCGCGCGCACCACCCGCAGATCATGGCTGATGAACACATAAGCCAACCCCCATTTGGCCTGCAAATCGCGCAGCAAATCGACGATTTGCACTTGCACCGTCATGTCCAGCGCCGATGTAGGCTCGTCCAGCACCACCAGTTTGGGGCGCAAGATCATCGCACGCGCAATGGCGATGCGCTGGCGCTGGCCGCCGGAAAATTCGTGCGGATAGCGGGCGGCCATCGCCGGATCAAGGCCCACTTCGGTCATCATATCGGCCACCATATCGGCCCGGTTGCGCCCCGGCTGCAGGCCATGCACGCCCAAGCCTTCGGCAATGATTTCAGCGGCGGTCATCCGCGGCGACAGGCTGCCAAACGGGTCTTGAAACACGATCTGCATCTCGCGGCGTTGGGCGCGCAGGGCGGCCCCGGTCAGGGTTGACATGTCCCGTCCCAAAATCGTGATCCGCCCGGTCGAGGCGATCAACCGGATCAGCGCCAGCGCCAGCGTGGTCTTGCCAGATCCGCTTTCGCCAACAATCCCCAAGGTTTCCCCCGCCCGCACCGACAAGGTGGCATTATTCACCGCCTTTATGTGGCCAACGGTGCTGCGCAAAAACCCACGCTGCACTGGAAACCAGATGCGCAGTTTATCCGTTTCCACCACGACGGGCGCATTTGCCGCCACTGCAGCCGGTTGGCCTTTGGGTTCGGCCGCCAGCAGTTTTTGGGTATAGGGGTGGCGCGGATTGCTGAAGATATCCGCCGTCTCGCCTTGTTCCACAATCTTGCCGCCCTGCATCACGCAGACCCGGTCGGCAATGCGGCGCACGATGCCCAGATCATGGGTGATGAACAAAAGGCTTAGGCCTTCACTGCGTTTCAGATCGGCCAGCAAGTCCAGGATCTGCGCCTGAATGGTCACGTCCAGCGCGGTTGTAGGCTCGTCCGCGACCAAAAGTTCTGGGCCATTGGCCAAGGCCATCGCAATCATCACGCGCTGACGCTGACCGCCCGACAACTGATGCGGATAGGCCGTCAGGCGGCTGGTCGCGTCGCGGATGCCGACTTTGTTCAACAGCTCGATGATCCGCGCGCGGGCCGCGTCGCCTTTCAGGCCCTGATGCAGGCCCAGACTTTCGCCGATCTGCGTCTCGATTGTGTGCAAAGGGTTCAGCGACGTCATCGGTTCTTGAAAGATAAAGCTGATATCGTTGCCACGCACACGGCGCAAACTGGCCTGCGCCGCACCCACCATTTCGCGGCCCAGATAGGTGATGGATCCGCTAACCCCGGCACTGTCGGGCAACAGGCCCACGGTTGACAGCGCCGTCACCGATTTTCCCGATCCGCTTTCCCCGACGATGGCCACGGTTTCGCCACGGCCGACGGCAAAGCTGATACCGCGCACCGCATGGATATCGCGGCCATCTTGGCGAAAGCTGATGTTCAGATCGCTGACTTGTAAAACCACGCTCATCTGAAGGTCTTTCTGGGGTCAAACGCATCGCGCACCCCTTCAAAGATGAACACCAGCAATGACAGCATGATGGCAAAGGTAAAGAACGTGGTGAAGGCCAGCGACGGCATTTGCAGATTTTGCTGCGCCTGACGCGATAGCTGGCCCAACGACGGCAGCGATGCCGGCAGGCCAAATCCCAGATAATCCAGACTGGCCAGTGATCCGATGGTGCCCGAAATCACAAACGGCAGCATGGTCAGCGTTGCCACCATGGCGTTGGGTAGCACGTGGCGGAAAATGATCACCCGGTCAGGCACACCCAGGGCCTTTGCCGCGCGGACATATTCGAAATTACGCGCCCGCAGGAACTCCGCCCGCACCACGCCGATCAACCGGGTCCAGCCAAACAACACCATGATAGTGATCAAAATCCAGAAACTGCGCTGCCAGACCGAAAACACAATTATGATAAAGTAAAGTTCCGGCACGCCGCCCCAAATCTCCAGCAGGCGTTGAAAGATCAGATCAACCTTGCCGCCAAAATAGCCCTGCAACGCCCCCGCCGTGATGCCAATCACCGATGTCAGCACGGTGACGATCAATCCAAACGCCACTGAAAGCCGGAACCCGTAAATTACCCGCGCCAGCACATCGCGGCTGGTATCATCGGTGCCCAGCCAATGCGTGCCATCCGGTGCCGACGGCGCGGCAGCCCCGCCCAGATCATTGATGGTGTTGTAACTGAACGGGATCAGCGGCCACAGGATAGAGCCTTTGACAAAACCCTCGGTCGCATCGTCGAACGCGCCGCTGTCAACCGACGCGATCATCGGCGTGGCATTGTCGAAACAATCCAGCAAGCCGCCGGTTTTGATCAGACATTGCACTTCGGCAGATTTGTAGTTCGCCTCGGTGCGAAAATCGCCACCAAAATCGGCTTCGGAATAGAATTTCAAAAACGGCACCCGCCATTCGCCACGATAGGTAACGAAAAGGGGCCGATCATTGGCCAACACTTCGGCAAACAGCGTGATGCCGAACAGAATGGAAAACAGGATCAGTGACCAATAGGCGCGGCGGTTCGATTTGAAGTTGCGCCAGCGGCGGCTGTTTAGCGGCGACAGGGCCATGATCTACCCCCTCCGCTCAAAATCAATGCGCGGGTCGATCCAGACATACATCAGATCCGACACTATCCCTACCACCAGACCCATCAGCCCAAAGGCAAACAACGTGCCGAAAATCACCGGATAATCGCGCTCCAGCGCCGCTTTATAGCCAAGCTGACCAAGACCATCCAAGGAAAAAATCGTCTCGATGATCAGGCTGCCGCCAAAGAAAACGCTGATAAACAACGCCGGAAAGCCTGCAATCACGATCAACATCGCGTTGCGGAACACATGGCCATAAAGCACGGATCGTTCCGACAACCCCTTGGCCCGCGCCGTCATCACATATTGCTTTTTGATCTCGTCCAGAAAGCTGTTTTTGGTCAGCAGGGTCAGGGTGGCGAAGGACGCGATGGTTGATGCCAGCACCGGCAAGGTGATGTGCCAGAAATAGTCCCCGACCTTACCGATGACGGACAGATCGTCAAAGTTGCTTGAGGTCAGCCCCCGCAGCGGGAAAATCTGGTAATACGACCCGCCCGCGAACAGCACCAGCAACAGCACGGCCACCAACAGGCCGGGAATCGAATAGGCAGCGATGATGATACCAGACGTCCAGCTGTCAAAACTTGACCCATCGCTGACCGCCTTGCGAATGCCCAAAGGGATCGAGATCATATAGGCAATCAACGTGGACCACAGCCCCAGCGTGATCGAAACCGGCATCTTTTCGACCACCAGTTCCAACACCCCCGCAGACCGGAAATAACTTTGGCCAAAGTCAAATTGGACGAATTTCCACATCATGATTCCGAAACGTTCAACCGCCGGGATCATTTCCTTTTCGCAATCCTTGGCCTGCTTGGCCAATGTGCCCTCATAGCCTGCCGGGCAGACAAAGCGGGCAAAGCCGAATTCGACTTCCAGTTTGGCGCGAAATTCAGGCGGCAGGCCGCGTGCGCCGACATAGCCGCCCTGATCCTTGTCGATGCCGGCATCGCCTTGGCCCGCGCCGCTGACATTGCCGATCACATCGCCTTCGCCTTCCAGCCGCGCTTCGATCTGGTCAAACGGCCCCCCCGGCACGAATTGCGTCAGGGCAAAGTTGACCACCATGATGCCGAACAACGTCGGGATCACCAGCAAAAGACGACGAAAAATATAGGCTGCCATAGGTTACTTCAGCACGCCCGCAGCTTTCAGCTTGGCGGCCTTTTCGGCGTTGAACCACCAGATATCAATCTCGCCCAGATCATAGGGCGGCAGCGATTCCGGGTGTTCGTATTGGTCGTAATAGGCAACCGTATGGGTGTTTTTATACCATTGCGGCACCCAGAATTTCAGCGTGCGCAACACCCTGTCCAAGGCCCGCACCGTGACATCCAGATCTTCGCGGGTCTTGGCACCTTCAACAAGGTCCAGCAGCCTGTCGACGGCGGGGTTCGAAACGCCCGCACGGTTGCGGGTTGAATTATCAACCGTGGTTGACGCATAGCCTTGCTTCAACTCACTGCCCGGCTCGTAGCCGCCATTGATGGCGTTGCCGACGATGATGTCAAAGTCAAAGTTCGGCGGGTCGATGCGTTCGCTTAACTGGGCCGGGTCAACAAGGTTCAGCGACGCATCAATCCCCAGCGCCCGCAGGTTTTCCACATAGGGGCTGATCACCCGTTCAAACGTCGGGCTGTCTTCCAGAAATTCAACTTTCAACGTCTCGCCCTTGGCATTGCGGCGCATGCCGTCATCGCCCGCAGGCCAGCCCGCCTCGTCCAACAGGGCGGACGCACGGCGCAGGTTGCCACGGTCAAGCCCCTTTTCGGCCGATGACACCGACCCCATGATCGGATCATCGGTCAAAATCGTCGCGGGCAGCAGCCCTTCGTCGATCAACGGTTGCAAAACCGCGGCTTCGGCGATGGTCGCAGGGCCAACAGCGGCCATCGCGGTGTTTTCCCAGATCGAATTGATCCGTGCATACAACCCGTAAAACAGCGTCTGGTTCGACCATTCAAAGTTGAACATCAACCCGATCGCTTCGCGCACGCGGGAGTCTTGGAACTTTTCACGGCGCAAGTTGAACAAGAACGCCTGACCAGAGGCGATGCTGCCGTTGGGCAATTCGGTTTTGATCACCGAGCCGTTGTTCAGATTTTCAAAATCATAGGCCGTGGCCCAATTTTTCGACGAATTTTCATTGCGAAAGGTGTAGACCCCCGATTTGAACGCTTCCAATGCGGCGGTGTCATCGCCGAAATATTCGATGCGGATGGCGTCAAAATTGTTGCGCCCAATGCCCCAGGGCAGGTTTTGCGCCCAATAGTCGGGGTTGCGGTTGTAGATCACTTGTTGCCCGGCTTTCAGGCTGCCCAGCGCGTAGGCCCCGGTGCCAAGAAAGGGCACCAGACTGGAGTCTTCCAGATCTTGCTTGTTGGCCTCGTAGAACGCTTTGGAAAGGATGGTCAGACCGCCCGCCTGTGCCGGCATATCGCGAAAATTGGTGCCGGGGGTGAAGGTGAATTTCACACGGTAGGGGTCCAGCAGTTCGACCGACTGATACTTTTCATTGGCCACGGCGCGGTATTCGGCAATGCCCTTTTCGCGGAACAGATTATAGCTGAAAATCACATCCTCGCCGGTCATCGGACTGCCGTCCGAGAATTTGACGTCTTTGCGCAGATTGAAAATCACCCAAGACCGGTCTTGCGGATATTCCATCGTTTCGCACATCAGACAATAGGCTGACCCGATCTCGTCGCTGGGCGCGGTCAGGATGTTTTCATAGGCAAGGGCAGCATAGGCCTCGCCGACGCCTTTGACCGAATAGGGGTTCACGCTGTCAAACGTGCCGGGCCGCCATTCCGAAATTTCGCCACCCTTGGGGGCGGTGGGGTTTACATAGCCTAAATGCGCGAAATCGGCGGGATATTTCAGTGCGCCAAAGGTGGAAATACCATGTGCCACGATGGGGGTCTGGTCTTGCGCGCGTGCAGCCGTCACGCAAAGGGCGGCAGCGATTGCCAAAGCCCCGCTGCCCAACTGCCACGCCCAGATGCCGCGGTTCAGAACCTGCGCCCTAAGCTGTCTTGCCATAGCCCGTCTCCTACAAAGCGCGACATTGCCGCATGTCTCTAACATTATGCTAATTCGGAAATTGTCCATGCCACAAGCTGCGAATGTAAAGCCACATCCGATAACAACTGCGTCACATGAAAAAGGCCGCCCCGGGCGGACGGCCTTTGGCGCAATTTGGCTTGGGTTACTTAACCGAGGCCAAATAGGCAATTACATTAGCGCGGTCTTCAACTTTGGGCAAACCCGCGAACGCCATCTTGGTGCCGGGCGCATAGGCTTTCGGGCTGGTCAGGAACCCGTTCAGATTTTCCGGTGACCACGCATCGCCCGCCATGGCAACCAACGCTTCGGAATAGCCAAAACCGCCGACGCTGGCTTTGGCGCGGTCAACCACACCGTTCAGATGCGGCCCCGTGCCATCCACGCCGTCCATCTTGTGGCAGGCTTTGCACTTGCTGAAAACCTTCTCGCCCGCAGCTGCGTCAGCTGCGGCATAAACCACATCAAACGCCGGGCCTTCTTCGACAGCGACGTCCTCACTTTCGGCGGCACCGGTGTCGATGATATAGGCCTGCGCCACTTCTTCGTCACCATGCGCTTCGACCCCGGTGTGATACAGCGAGTCCGCCGCCCATGTGGCGAACAAAAACACCAAAAACGACCCGCAAATCGCGCCCAAAATCTTTGTGATTGTCATTGTATTCAGCATATCGTGCTTTCCATTCGGCCAAAGCGCCCGAGAAGTCTGTGTTACGCGCTATCTACCCGCTTCCCCCGCCGGGTTTCAAGGTGTAGTAGCGCGACCAATCGCCCCTATCGCTGGGTTTTTACGTCGGAGTGTATCGAAATGCCCGCAAAGATCGCGTTTCAGGGGGAATTGGGCGCCTATTCGCACGAGGCTTGCCGTCAGGCCCGGCCCGGTTTGGACGTGCTGCCCTGCCGCACCTTTGAAGACGCAATCGAAGCGGTCAAATCGGGCGAAGCTGCGTTTGCCATGCTGCCGGTGGAAAACTCTACCTATGGCCGGGTGGCAGACATTCATTCTTTGCTGCCCGGATCGGGGTTGCACATCATCGACGAGGCCTTTGTTCGCGTGCATATCGCCTTGCTTGCGGTGCCTGGTGCCGATCTGTCGCAGATCGAAACCGCGATGAGCCATACCGTCTTGCTGGGTCAATGCCGGGACTACTTGCGAACCCATAATCTGCGCGCATTGACCGGGGCCGATACGGCGGGGTCGGCCAAAATCGTCGCCGAACGTGCCGATCCGAAACTGGCAGCCCTTGCATCTGCGCTGGCGGGCGAGATTTACGGACTGGACGTGATCGCCGACAAGATCGAAGACCAATCCAACAACACCACCCGCTTTTTGGTGATGGCGCCGCATCCTGATCATGCGCGCCGCGCCGATCACATGATGACGACCTTCACCTTCCGGGTGCGCAACCTTCCGGCGGCGCTGTATAAGGCGATGGGCGGCTTTGCCACCAATGGCGTCAACATGACCAAACTGGAAAGTTATATGGTCGGCGGCAGCTTTACCGCCACCGCGTTTTATGCCGACATCGAAGGCCATCCCGACGATGCTCCGGTCAAACGGGCGCTGGAAGAACTGGCGTATTTCACCACCCAGATCGAGATTCTGGGCGTCTACCCCGCCGACCGCCGCCGCGCCTAGGCCTTAGGCACCGCGAACCGCCCGAAAACGTTGTTCGATATCTGCGGCCAGTTGCGCCACGCGCTGTTCAAACTTGCGGTCGATGCGGGCGCGGGCCAACCGCAACGATTGCAAAAACAACCGTGCGGACAGCGTGCGCGGGGTCACTTCGGCCACAACGTGAATACGGGTGCGCCGCGCCGACATTTCCATCATATCCAGATTGGCACTGCCTTCGACCGCCAGCGACTGACCGGTAAAAGCCAGCTGCGTTGGCGCGTCGAATGTCACCAGTTGCAGATCAATCATGCGCGGGCGACCACGGTAGGCAAAGCGCGATTTCCACGCCATGCCGACACCTGCGTGCGTCAGGGCATCGGTGCGTTCCACCTCCGCGCCGCGCCGCATTGCCGCCCGCTCCCAGATGTCAAAATCGCTGAGGGCCTTGAACACAAAAGCAACCGGGGCTTCGATGTCTTGCTTGGTGGTAAATCTCATCTGGCCCGCCCGTTGGTGCCTTGGGATGGCCTTTTGGCTGCGTCCCCGGCACTTTTGTCTGCTTTGGGCTGAATCTGACCTTATTCCAGCTGATCCGCAAGCCAGTTGGTCATCAGGAAATGCGCAATCGCGCCTTTTCGGCTTGGTTTAAGGGTGGGGTGTTGCCCGGCAAACACCGCAACCAGCTGTTCGCGGCTGATCCACAGCGCGTCCTCTAGTTCGGTGGGGTCAAGGGTGATCTGCTCTGACGTGGCTTCGGCGATGCAGCCGATCATCAATGATGCCGGAAAGGCCCAGGGCTGGCTGGCAAGATAGCGCACATCGCCCACCGACACGCCGGTTTCTTCGGCCACTTCGCGGCGCACCGCCGCCTCCAGCGTCTCGCCGGGTTCCACAAATCCGGCCAGCAGCGAATACATTCCCGCAGGCCAAGGCGCGGACCGCCCCAACAACAGGCTGTTGCCGCGCACCACCAGCATGATCACCACCGGATCGGTGCGCGGAAAGTGATGGGTGCCACAAGTCGGGCAACTGCGCTGCCACCCGGCATGGCTGACCTGCGATGCAGCCCCACATGCCGCGCAAAACCCGTGGCTGCGGTGCCAGTGCAACATCGCCTTCGCGGTGGCGGCCATTTCCGCATCCCGCGCTGTCATATGCGCCATTTGCCCGCGCAAATCCTGAAAGGACTGATGGGCGGGCAGGGCAGGGTGGCGTTGCAGGCTTTCGTCCAGAAAACCGCCCACCATATCATCGCCGGGCACAGCGGCCGGGATCCAGCCGGAAATATCAACCGCAAACCGGGCGATGCCATCCTCAAGCCCCAAAAACAAAGCAGGCCCGCCCGTGGCCAGAACCGCATGGTCCGCATTGACCCAAGCCAGCGCCGCGTCCG
This sequence comes from Cypionkella sp., assembly GCA_031422555.1. GTDB lineage: Bacteria > Pseudomonadota > Alphaproteobacteria > Rhodobacterales > Rhodobacteraceae > JANNAT01. Next base: position 11,100 of record JANPLZ010000082.1, read on the forward strand.
CCCCAAACAGCGGCTTGCCACGCCAGACCGGCAAGACCCGGCCTTGCGCCAGATGGTTGGCCATCGCCACCGGATCATTGCGCAGCGCGGCACAGCGGTCCAGACCCGATCCGGCGAAAGTCACCTCTTCTGCATGGCGCATGTTAACTTCCCTCTCTTGCCCCGTGCTTGATGCCACGTTGCGGTGGCCGCCGCAAATCTTGCGTCACTTCAGGATATTTGCAACTTATGCGAGAAAAATGTGCGCATGGCGCGCGCGCGGTCTTTCCTTTTTGCGCGATCCTGCGTTGGATGTGACCAAGCGCACCGGATTGGAGGCAACGGGATTTTGGCGACCGATTCAAAAACCGCTGCTTTGGGTCAGGCCGAACAAAACGCGGATTCCACTGATCGTGCAACATCAATCGCGGCGGCGGTGCTGCAGCTGCGTATTCTGGCCACGTCGGATTTGCACGCAAATATATTGGCTTGGGACTATCACGCCAATAAAATCTGCCCGTCGCGCGGCCTTGCCCGCACCGCCACATTGATTGCCGCCGCGCGGTCTGAGCAGCCAAATTCCTTGCTGTTCGACAATGGCGATTTTCTGAACGGTAGCGCGCTGGGCGACCATATCGCGCATATCGGTCAGGGGGCGGGGAACACCGCCCGGTTGCACCCGATGATCGCGGCGATGAACCATCTGCGCTATGATGCCGCCACGCTGGGCAACCATGAATTCAGCCACGGACTGGGCGCGCTGACCCGCAGTTTGCGGGATGCGGCGTTTCCGGTTGTGGCGTCCAATCTGCGGCTGACGGCGCAGGGCGCTGCCGAAATCAGCGTGCGCAGCCTGCTGTTGACCCGCGATCTGATCGATGATGCGGGGCATATCCAGCGATTGCGCATCGCGGTGGTCGGGTTTTTGCCACCCCAAACCACGATATGGGAACAGCGGCATCTGCACGGACAGGCCGAGGTGGACGACATCGTTCAAACCGCGCACGACCTGATCCCGCAACTGCGCGCCGCCGGGGCCGATCTGGTAATAGCCCTGTCACATTCGGGGATTGGCGGCGATCAATCCGACCCGTTTGCCGAAAATGTCAGTCTGGCCTTGGCGGCGGTTGCGGGCCTTGATGTGATCGTTGCCGGGCATACCCATACGATTTTTCCAACGCCGGGCGGCGATGATCTGGCTGGCAAACCGGCGGTTATGCCGGGCTTTTTCGGCTCGCATCTTGGAGTGATAGACCTGACCCTGCAAAAGTTGGCCGACGCAACAACGGGCTGGCGGATTGCAGATTTTCGCACCCAAACCCGGCCCATTGCCGCCCGCGACGCCGCCAGCGGCCACCCCGTAGCGTTGGTGGCGGATGATCCGGCTTTGGTGGCGCTGGTGGCGCAAGACCATGACGATTTGCGGGCGTGGTCTGACCATCCCATCGGCACGACGCCGATTGCCCTGCACAGCTTTTTCGCATTGCTGACCGCCAGCCCGGCGCTTGATCTGATCGCAGAGGCGCAATTGCAGGCCCTGATGCAAGGCTTGACCGCCACGCCCCAGTCAGGGCTTGCAATGCTGTCCGCCGTAGCCCCGTTCAAGGCGGGCGGGCGCGGCGGGCCGGAAAATTACACCGCGATTCCGGCAGGCAGGCTGGTGCGACGCAACGCCAGCGATCTTTACGTGCATCCAAACAGTCTTGTGGCGCTGTGCCTGCCCGGCCATGCGGTGCTGCGGTGGTTGGAACGCTCGGTCAGTTTGTTCCATAAAATCACCCCGGGGGCGCAAGATGCCGATCTGATCAACCCGGATTTCCCCAGCTATGATTTTGACGTGATCTATGGCCTGACATACCGGGTGGATCTGACGCAACCCGCCCGGTTTGACCGCCGCGGCACCGAAGTTGCCCCAAGGGCCTGCCGCATCGTTGATGCCTGCTATCGCGGTGCCCCCATTGCCCCGGATCAAAGTTTCGTGCTGGCCACCAACAGCTATCGCTGCGCTGGCGGCAGCGGGTTTGCCGAAATGCGCCCTGATCAGGTGATTTTCAAGTCATTCCAATCCAACCAAAGCCTTGTCGAGGCGTTTCTTCAATCGGACGGCCAGTTGCCAAAACCTGCGGCCCCGCATTGGGGCTTTGTGCCTCAGCCCGGCACGACGGTGCTGTTTGATTGCGATCCGCGCGCCATTGCCGCGTTGCCGGATGTGCCGCATTTGCGACTGGACCCGCTGCATCGGCGGCCAGACGGCTTTCACCGCTTTCGCCTGCATTTGTGATCCGCTATCGGGGTCAGAACATACCCAACCGCAGGCGGCCATGATGTTTGATGCAATCCTTTTCGATCTTGATGGCACGTTGATTGATACCGAAAGCGTTGCCTTGCGCATTGGGCTGCAGTCGTTTGCAGACCTTGGGGTAACGGTTGATCTGGCGTTTTTGCACAGTTTGGTTGGCATTGATCTGCCGTCGTCGGCGGCCATCATTTCGGCGGCGCACCCGACGCTGGATCAAACCGCGCTGCATGTGGCGTGGCGACAGGGGTTTCTGGCGGCCACGTCGGATGCCGGGTTGGCGGTAAAGTCGGGCGTTACCGATCTGTTGCGGGCGCGGTTGCTGCCGATGGCGGTGGTCACCTCGTCGGGCCGCGCCGAGGCGCATCGCAAACTGGCTTTGGCCGGGATCGCCTGGGCGTTTGATCTGGTGATCACCCTTGATGATGTCGCCCGCGCCAAGCCTGCCCCGGATGCCTATCTTCTGGCTGCCGAACGGTTGGGTTTGACGCCTGCCCGCTGTCTGGTGTTCGAGGATTCCGAGGCGGGGGCCGAAGCCGCCCACCGCGCGGGCTGTGTTGTGGTGCAAGTGCCCGACGTGGTGCCAAGCGATGGTCGCTGGGCGCATCATCTGGCGCAGGACATTGTTGCAGGCGCGCGGGCGGCGGGGCTGGTGATTTAGGGCCAGAATAGTCGCGGTATTTACACCATCGCCAGCTTGCGAAACGCCCATACCCCGCCTATATGTGCGTTCGAGAGGTTGGCGCGGGCATACGCCTCGCCAACCCGGTCAGGTCCGGAAGGAAGCAGCCGTAACGAGTCCCGTTTGGGTCGTGTTCAGCCTCTCACCCTCTCCCCTAGGCCAGCACCGCCGCATGATGGCAGGCCACTTGATGGCCTTGGCCGATCAGGGCAGGCACGTCGCTGGCGCAAATATCGGTGGCATGGCCACAGCGGGTGCGAAACACACAGCCTGACGGCGGCGCCATCGGTGACGGCAAATCGCCGGTCAACGCGATCACCTTTTTGGCGCGTTCAGCCACCGGATCGGGGATCGGCACCGATGACAGCAAGGCTTGGGTATAAGGGTGCTGGGCGCGGCCAAAGATATCTTCACTGTCGGCCACTTCCATCACCCGGCCCAGATAAAGCACCATCACCCGGTCAGAGATATGTTTCACCACCGACAGATCATGCGCGATAAAGATCATCGCCAACCCCAATTCGCGCTGCAATTCGGCCAGCAGGTTGATCACCTGCGCCTGAATGGACACGTCCAGCGCCGAAACCGGCTCGTCACAGATCAGCAACCGGGGTTCCACAATCAACGCGCGCGCGATGCCGATGCGCTGACATTGGCCGCCCGAAAATTCGTGTGGATAGCGGTTGATCTGGTTGGGCAGCAGGCCGACGCGGTCCATGCTGATCTGCACCCGCGCCTTGATCTCGGCGGCGGACAAGCCCGGATGATGGGTGCGCAGCGGCTCGGCTATGATCTGGCCCACCGTCATGCGGGGGTTCAGGCTGGCCAGCGGGTCTTGAAACACCATCTGGATATCAGACCGATAGGGCAGCATTTCGGTGGCCGACAGTTGCAACAGATCGGTCTTGCCATCCCAGATCACCTGCCCCGTCGCGGGCACCAATTGGATCAGCGCGCGCGCGAGGGTGGATTTACCGCAGCCGGACTCGCCAACGATGCCCAGCGTCTCGCCCGCCTTCAGCGAAAAATCCACCCCGTTCAGCGCCCGCAAAGCCCGCGGTTTGGTCCAGGGCATGTCGCCTTCGCGCACGATATGAAACGTCACCCGCAGGTCGCGGGCCTCTAGCAAAGCGGTCATGCCAATTCCCCGATGCTGCGGTTGCAGGCGCGCTTGCGTCCCGGTTCAAATTCAACCAGCGGGTCCAGATGGTCGCGGCAATCGTTCCCCGCATAATCGCAACGCGGCGCGAAAGGACAGCCCTTTTGCGCCTTGGTCATGTTGGGCGGCGATCCGGGGATGCTGTAAAGGTCACCACCTTGCTGATCGACGCGCGGAATGGATTTCAGCAAGCCCCGTGTATAGGGGTGCGATGGCGCATAAAACAGCGGGTCCACCGGCGATTGCTCCATCACGCGGCCACCGTAAAGCACGATCACTTCGCGGCAGAACCCGGCAATGACGCCCAGATCATGGGTGATCAAAATGGTGGCCATGCCCAGATCGCGCTGCAAATCCGCCAAAAGTTGCATGATCTGCGCTTGCACCGTGACATCCAGTGCGGTTGTAGGCTCGTCAGCGATCAACAAATCCGGTTTGCACAACAGCGCCATGGCGATCATCACGCGTTGGCGCATGCCGCCGGAAAATTCATGCGGATAAAGCCGCACCCGGCCCTTTGCGTCGGGGATTTTCACGGCGTCCAGCATCGCCACGCATTCGGCCACGGCGGCCGCCTTGCCCATGCCCTTGTGATGGATCAGCCCCTCGGCCATTTGATCCGACACCCGCATATAGGGGTTCAGCGCCGTCATCGGATCTTGAAATACCATCGCGATATGGTTGGATCGCAGCGCGTTGATCGTGGGCAGGGCTGCGTTCAAAATCTCGGCCCCCTCAAAGCGCACCGATCCGCGCGCGATGCCGTTCTTGGCCAAAAGCCCCATGATGGCAAAGGCCAACTGACTTTTGCCCGACCCGCTTTCGCCGACGATGCCCAATGTCTCGCCCCGGTTCAGCGTGAACGTCACGCCATTGACCGCATTCACCTCGCCGTCGCCGGTGGCAAACCGAACGCCCAGATCGTTCACATCCAGCAGTGTCGTGTCAGTTGGGGCCATATCAGCGGTCCTTCGGATCAAGGGCGTCGCGCAACCCGTCGCCGACAAAGAAAAACGCGAACATGGTGACGATGAAAAAGAACAGCGGGAAGGCCAGTTGCCACAAAGTGCCATAGTTGATCGTGCTGGCGCCTTCGGAAATCAGCCGTCCCAGCGATGTCAGCGGCTCTTGCACCCCCAAGCCCAGAAACGAGATGAAACTTTCCAGCAAGATCATCTCGGGGATCAACAGCGTGGCGTAGACCGCGACTATGCCCAGCAGGTTTGGCACGATATGGCGGGTGATGATGATGAATGTGGGCACGCCGGTAGCGCGTGCGGCCTCAATAAACTCGCGCCCTTTCAAGGTCAGGGTCTGGCCCCGCACGATCCGCGCCATCGACAGCCACGACAACAAACCAATGCCCAAAAACAGCATCGACAAAGACCGCCCGAACATCACCAACAGCAAGATCACCACAAACATGAACGGGATCGCCAACAAGATATCGACGATCCGCATCATTATCAGATCGGTGCGTCCGCCAACATAGCCCGCAATCGCGCCATACAAGGTGCCGACCACCACCGAAATCAACGCGCCGATCAACCCGACGATCAGCGATATCCGGGTGCCTTGTGCGGCGCGGGCGAACAGATCGCGGCCAAGATCATCGACGCCAAAGTAATGGCCATTGGCCAGCGATGGCTGCCCCATGTCGGCGGCCTTGCCCATGATGCCCCAGTCAATATCTTCATAGGCCCAGGCCGCCAGATATTCGCCAAACAGCGCATACAACGTCACAAAGATCAGCAGACACACGCCAACCACCGCCGCCTTGTTGCGCATGAACCGCACCCGCGCATCGGCCCACAGCGAGCGGCCTTTGACTTCGTCCAAAGTGGCCAGTCTTGTGGCCAAAGCCTGATAATCAACGATGGTAAGGGCCATGATTAATACCTGATTTTCGGGTCGATCCAGGCGTAAAGCACATCGACCAACAGGTTGAAAACGATCGTCAAAAAGCCCACCAACAACGTCACCCCCATCATCACCGCATAGTCACGGTTCAACGCGGCATCGACGAAGGCCTTGCCGATACCCCCGGTCGAGAAATACATATCCACCACCACCGACCCGGTGATCATCGCCACAAACGCCGGTCCAAGATATGAAATCACCGGGATCAGCGCAGGTTTCAGCGCGTGCCGGGTGATGACTTTCCACGTCGGCAGGCCCTTGGCCCGCGCGGTGCGGATGTGGTTCGACGTCAGCACCTCAAGCATCGACGACCGGGTGATGCGGGCAATCGACGCCATATAGGCGGTGGCCAGCGCGATCATCGGCATGATCACATAGGGCCACTTGCCCCCCTCCCAGCCGCCGCCCGGCAACCAGCCCAGCCACAGCGTGAACACCACCACCAGTATCGGGGCCATCACGAAATTCGGCAAAACCTGCGCCCCGATGGATATGCCCACCGCCAGATAATCGGCCCAGGTGTTGTGAAAAATCGCCGCCATTACCCCCAGACTGACCCCGGCTACCACCGCCAGCGCAAAGGCATAGGCGCCATAGGTCAGCGTGACGGGAAAACCTTGGGCGATGATTTCATTCACCGTGCGGTCTTTGTAGATGAACGACGGGCCAAAATCGAAATGCGCCACAATGCCCCAGACATAGGTGATCATCTGCCGCCACAGCGGTTGATCCAGCCCGTATTTGGCGTTCAGATTGGCCAAAATCTCGGGTGGAATGGCCCGGTCTTGGGTGAACGGCCCACCGGGGGCGGCGTGCATCAGCAAAAACGACAGCATGATCAGGATCAACAGCGTTGGAATGGCCACCAACAACCGCTTGAAGATGAAAGACAGCATGATTGGCCTCACCACATATGCAACGACCAAAGGCGGCCCCCAAGATAGGGGGCCGCCCGGCGTTGCGGGATCAGAGTTTACTTCTGAATGCGGTAAAGGTCTTTTGCATACCAGGTTTGCTGCACGTTGTTTTCGGGCAGACCTTTGATATCGGACTTGATCATATCAACCTTGGCATAGTGGTAGATCGGGATCATCGGCATTTCGGCTGCCAGAATTTCCTCGGCCTTCGTGTAGTTCGGGCTTGGATCGGCCAAGGTCTTGGCCTCTTTCAGCAAGGCATCATAGGCGTCATTGGCAAACTTGGCGTCGTTCTGGCCGGAATACTGGGTGAACAGGTCCAAATAGGTTGACGCTTCGTTATAGTCGCCGCACCACGCGTAACGGGCCATCTCGAAATCGCCCGCTTTCATCTTGTCTGTGTGAACTTTCCATTCAAAGTTCTGCGGCGTCAACTCGACCGCCAGCTTTTGCTTCCACATCTGCTGCACCGCCACGGCGATTTTCTGGTGCGCTTCGGAAGTGTTGTAGTTGATAGTCAGCTTCAGCGGATTTTCGGCGGTAAAGCCCGCTTCGGCCAGCAGTTCGGCGGCCTTGGTGTCGCGCTCGGCCTGAGTCCAGGTCGAATAGTCGATCACCGGAACGGTAAAGCCGTTCAGCGCCCAATGGGTCCAGTTATAGGCGGGCCGTTGCCCCCCCTGCAGGATGTTGTTCACCACGATATCGCGGTCCAGCGCATACGACAGCGCCTTGCGCACCCGCACGTCTTTCAGCGCCGGGTTACCTACACCTTCGCCAAGGTTCATGATGTAAGTGTAAGAACAGGAATAAGGCGTCGATTTTGCCTCATCAGGGAATTCCGCCGACAGGCGCGGGAACTGGCCTGCGGGCACCGTGGTGCGGTCCAGTTCGCCTGCCTGAAAGCGCACAAGCGCGGCGTTTTCGTCATTGATCGTCAGCGCCGTGATTGGCGACATGATCACCGATGCGGCGTCCCAGTAGGTTGGCGATTTTTCCATCACCACTTTTTCGCCCGGGATATGTTCTTTCAGCAGATACGGCCCGTTGCCGACAAGGTTCTCTGGCTTGGTCCAGTCGGCACCAAATTTGGCCTCATTGGCCTTGTTGGACGGAAAGGTTGACGGGTGGGTCAGCATTTTGGTGAAATAGGGCAGGGGGGCCAGAATTTTGACCTCTAACGTGTTGGCATCAATGGCCTTTACGCCCAGTTCTGCCGGCGGCTTGGTGCCTGCGATCACTTCGGCGGCGTTCACCACCTGCATCAGTTCCATATACCATGCGTATTCCGACGCTGTGGCCGGATCGACCAGCCGCTGCCAGCCGTCGACGTAATCCTGCGCCACAACCGGATCACCGTTTGACCATTTGGCCTCGGGGCGCAGCTTGAAGGTGTAGGTGGTCAGATCTTCGGAAACGGTGTTCTCCAAAGCGCCTGCTGGCACCAGATTGCCGTCGCCGTCTTCGTCATAAAGCCCTTCGAACAACGACCGGGCCACATCGCTGTCTTCGACAGAGGCCAGAATATGCGGATCAATCGACTTGATCGCATCCAGCATCCAATAGGAATAGGCTTGGTTGGCCGCCAATTCCTCGCCCGTCACCGGGTGCTTTTCCGCCAGTGCAGCACCGGTCAGCGCAAAGCCAAGGATCGTGGAAAGTAGCAAGTGCTTTTTCATCTAAAGACCTCCCTTTGTTGATTGCGTGGCCTTGTGCCACGGATATGTCCCGACACTAAGACCGCAGGTTGCAGAGGCAAGGCATATTTGCCGGATCGGCGTTACGACGTTATGTCGATTTGTAAGATCGGGCAGGCATTCTGCTGTGTCGGGGGGCAAAACGGCTGGGACTGCTGATCAAACAGGCAGGTTTTGCGCCGCAATCACCACCCGCGTCGATGACAAGGATTTGACAATTGCAAAACAGCCAACCCCCGGGGCAAGGCCAAGATTTTCGCCCGACCGCCGCGTGATGCGGGCCAGCAGCCGATCGTTGCCTGCGCGCAGCTCCACCAGCACACCGGGGCCATCGCCGCCGCGCACCGCCACAACCGTCACCGGCACGATGTTCAGCGCCGAGATGCCTTCGGGGCGGCTGCGCGCCAGCATCACGTCTTGCGCCTGCACCCGCAGCCGCAGGGTGGTGCCGATGGCCGCCTCAATGCGCGGCACAAACAGCGGCCCCGCTGAACACATCAACCGGGTGATGCCATCGTCTTCTTGTGCCACCACCACGGCCGTCAGGGTGGCCCCCACCTCGGCCAGACCAATGCTGCGCAGCGCCAAAGGATCAACCAGAACATCGGCCACCAGCCCGGCGCGCACCACCTGCCCGGCCTGCAAAACCACCACCGTATCTGCCAGCATCTGGGCCTCGTCCATATCATGCGTCACCAGAACCACCGGCATGTTCAGCACTGTCCGTAGGCTGCGGATGCCCTCGTAAAGCCCTTCGCGGGTCGGGCGGTCTACCGCCGAAAACGGCTCGTCCAGCAGCAACACTTGCGGGCCCCGCGCCAAAGCCCGCGCCACCGCCACGCGCTGTTGCTGACCGCCCGACAGCATCGCCGGGTGCCGGTTTGCCAAATCGTGCAGATCGACCAAGGCAAGGATCCGCAGTGCCTCGGCCAGGCGCGCAGGTGCTGTCAGATGCCCCAGTGCCGCCATCACATTCTGCGCCGCAGTCATATGCGGAAACAGAGCATAGGATTGCGCCACCATCCCAATCCGCCGCGCAGGCACCGGCAGGTGAACGCCCGCCGCCGTATCCGTCCAGACCGCGCCGTTGACGGAAATCTTGGCGGTCTTGGGCGTAAACAACCCCGCAACCGCCCGCAACACGGTGGTTTTACCCGACCCCGACGGCCCGACCAGCGCCAAAATCTGCCCGGCCTGCACCTCAAACGCCACGTTGAGCGGGATCGGCGACATCGCCTGCAAATCAACCTGAAGGGCCATCACGTAAACCTGCGGCCAAACCGCGCCGACAGCCAGAACGTGACCGAAATCGTGGTCAGCGATATCACCAGCAACACCGCCGCCATCGCGCCCGCCCCGGCGGTATCGAACCCCTGCACCCGGTCATAGATAGATATCGCGATGGTTTTGGTCTGGCCGGGGATCGACCCGCCCACCATCAGCACGATGCCAAATTCGCCCAACGTATGGGCAAAACACAACACCATCGCAGTAACCACGCCGGGCCATGCCAGCGGCAGTTCCACCCGCGCCAAGGCCGTCATCGGGCGCATGCCGCAACAGGCCGCAGCCTCACGCAGTGCCAACGGGATGGACTCAAACCCGCGCTGGGCGGGCTGGATCGCAAAGGGCAGGTTGAAAATCACCGAGGCCAGCACCAGACCTTCAAAACTGAACACCAGTGGCTGGCCAAACACCCCGGCCCATGCCGCACCAATGGGAGAGCCCGCCCCGAACGCCACCAGCAAATAAAATCCGAACACCGTCGGTGGCAGCACCAATGGCAACGCCACCAACGCCTCGGCAATGCCTTTGCCGCGAAACTGGCGGTATGCCAGAAATCGGCCCGCAAACACCGAAACCGGCAGCAAAATCGCCACCGTCCAGGCTGCCAGTTGTAACGACAGCCAAAGTGCTGCCCAATCCATCCGCTATCCCGCCACTGGCAAAGTAAATCCTGCCGCATCAAAGGCGGATCGGGCGGCTGGCCCCTGCAAATAGGCGTAAAACGCCGATGCCACCGTACCCGCGCCCTTGATCAGAGCCATGCGTTGGCGCAGCGGGTTGTGCCAATCGGCGGGGATCAGGGCGGATTTGCCCGCGGCGGCCAGTTTAGGTGTCAGCGCCAGCGATTGCGCGATAATTCCGCCTTGCGCGTTGCCCGACAGGGCAAATTGCGCCGCCTGCGAGACGTTTTCGCCCAAAACCAACATTGGTTGAATGGTGTCCCACAAGGCTTGGTGCTGCAACGCTTCGCGCGCCCTTGCCCCGTATGGCGCGTGGTCCGGGTTGGCGATGGCAAAATGCGTCACCCGCCCGTCGCGCAGCCCCGCCGCGAGGTCAGTCAGCGTGCCGTCTGCCATCAGCGGCGATCCCGCAGGCACCACCAGCGCAATCCGGCCAATGCCGTATAAAACGCCTTGATCAACGGCAAAGCCATCCTTCGCCAGATCCAGAATAAAATCCTCATCCGCCGCCATAAACATCTCAAATGGCGCGCCTTGGCGAATTTGGCGGGCGAAATTCCCGGTTGATCCAAAAGACAGCGCCACGTCCATGCCGCTGGTGTCGCGAAACCCGGTGGCAATATCTTGCAGCACAAACTGCAAATCAGACGCGGCGGCAATCACAGGCACCACCGCCGCTGCAGGCGCGCGCCCGGCCATCAACGTGGCCGCCGCCAATCCCAACACTGCTCTGCGTCGCATATGCACACGGTGCCCCCTTTTGACCCACCCCAAAACATACCGCCCACGGCATCCGCCGGGCAAGCGCAATTTCCGGAAGGGTTGGGGGCGAGGGCATATCAAGAGTTTTTGGCGGAAGCGGTGGGATTCGAACCCACGGTGGGCTTCCACCCACGCTCAGTTAGCAACCGAGTGCTTTCGGCCTCTCAGCCACGCTTCCGTTGATTTCCGTTTAGCAATGCGCGCTTTTGGGGGCAAGAGGGAAAGCCGAACATTGTTGCTGGGGCCACCGCAAACTTTGCTACAATCCTGATGGAAATATGGTCTTGGCGATCACCTGTATAGGCTGATCAAAATCGAACACGGACGCAATCAGGCTGCGGTCTCCGGGCATGAAATACTGCTTAAGCGACTGTGCCGGCGGTGCCACTTGCACCGGCACCCCGGCGCTTCGTCTTTGGGCATTGTCCGGGCTTAGGGTTCCGGTGGCGGGCTTGCCATGGCCAACCCAGGCCTTCATCGGCTTTAGAAGCCGTCCACGCCCGACATAGCCGCAATCATGCCAACCGGGCGGTATCACCAACAAGGCCTGCGCGGCCCGTGCCAACGACAGGTCAAACTTTAGCGCCCAATCCCTGATCGCCAGCGCATTTTCATAGTCAATCCACCAGCCGCCCGCCATTGACGACTTTGCCCCATACCGATTGTGCGCAATCGTTCCGAAAAAGCGAAAATAGACGCCCGGATGCATCTTGGTTTCCTGCGGGCTGAACATTCCGCCGTTCTGCACGGCAAAGCCGTCCCCCTCTTCGATCAGATCAACCGAAGCCCCCATCGGCCCCATCGAAATACCGCTGGGTTTCATGCCTTTGGCGATAGATTGCCAGAACGGTCTGCCCATGCCTTCAAAGCAATGAAAATTATTCGTTGGTCTGGTTTTTTCGGACGCCATGAAATTTTCCAATCAAATCGTGTAATATATCGGATCAGATTACCAAGAACGCCGCGCGGGTCCACAAGTTTATAGGTGATGGATTTCAGCCACTGAACAAGAAATGCAACACGTCGCCGTCTTTGACCTCATAGGTCTTGCCTTCAACCCTGAACTTGCCCGCCTCTTTCGCGCCCGCCTCGCCGTTGCCCGCAACATAGTCGTCGTAGGCGACGGTTTCTGATCGGATAAAGCCCTTTTCAAAATCGCCATGGATCACGCCGGCGGCTTGCGGGGCCAGCATGCCTTTGGGAATGGTCCAGGCGCGGGCTTCTTTGGGGCCCACGGTAAAATAAGTTGAAAGCCCCAAAAGCGCATAGCCCGCCTTGATCAGCCGGTCCAAACCAGCCTCGTGCAGCCCCATTTCTTCCAAAAACATCGCGGCTTCGTCATTGGCAAGTTGGCTGATTTCTTCCTCGATCCGGGCCGAGATCACCACCATCGCCGCACCCTGGGCCTGCGCCATCGCCGCCACCCGCGCCGATTGCGAATTGCCGTTGGCGGCACAGGCCTCTTCGACATTGCAGACATAAAGCACCGGTTTTGATGTCAAAAGCTGCAACAAGCGCCATTGCCGCTGATCTTCTTCCACCACTTTGACCGACCGCGCCGGCAGGCCCTTTTCCAGCGCTACCAGCGCCATCTTCAGCAGCCGGTCTTGATCGCCTGCGTCTTTGTCCGCGCCACCGCGCAGTTTGCGCGCCAAGTTGGCCAACCGCTTTTCGATTGATTCCAGATCGGCCAGCATCAGTTCGGTTTCGATGGTTTCGGCATCCGCCACCGGATCAATCCGACCTTCGACATGGGTGATGTCGCCGTCTTCAAAACAGCGCAGCACATGGGCAATCGCGTCACATTCGCGGATATTGGCCAGAAATTGATTGCCCAAGCCCTCGCCCTTGGACGCGCCACGCACCAGACCCGCGATATCCACAAAAGTCATCCGCGTCGGGATGATCTGTTTGCTGCCCGCAATCGCCGCCAGCGTATCCAGCCGCGCATCTGGCACCGCCACTTCGCCGACATTAGGCTCAATAGTGCAAAACGGAAAATTTGCCGCCTGCGCCGCCGCAGTGCGGGTTAACGCATTGAAAAGCGTCGATTTTCCGACATTCGGCATGCCCACGATGCCCATCTTGAAACCCATGACCGCTCTCCCATTTCACCGCGCCTTTTAGGGGCAGCGGCGTCAAGGTTCAAGCATTGCCGCGCCGCGCATCTGACAGCCATTGATTTTCCCATCCCGCCCGTGCAAACCGAAGGGGAATTCACACTCATGGGCCGGAATATGACCAGAATCGACGCAACGTTTGCCGCCCTGAAGCAGCGCAACAAAAAGGCCTTCGTCGCCTATATCATGGCGGGCGATCCTGATGTCGACCGCGCTTTGGCGGTGATGCAGGGTCTGCCGGGCGCCGGGGTTGACGTGATCGAATTGGGCCTGCCGTTTACCGATCCGATGGCGGATGGCCCGACGATCCAACTGGCAGGTCAGCGCGCGCTGGAAAGCGGTATGACATTGGATAAGACGTTGAAAATGGTGCGCGATTTTCGGGCGGGCGACGATAAGACGCCGATTGTGTTGATGGGTTATTACAACCCGATCTATGCGCGCGGTGTCGATCTTTTCTTGCAGCAGGCGAAATCGGCGGGCATCGACGGGTTGATCATCGTCGATCTGCCGCCCGAAGAAGACGCCGAACTGTGCCTGCCTGCCCAAGCCGCCGGGCTAAACTTTATTCGTCTGGCCACGCCCACCACCGATGCCAAACGCCTGCCTACGGTTTTGAAAAATACCTCGGGGTTTGTGTATTACGTGTCGGTCACCGGTATCACGGGCGCTGCGGCGGCGGTGGCGGGCGATGTTGGCCCCGAAGTGGCACGGATCAAGGCATCGACCGATTTGCCGGTGATCGTCGGCTTTGGCATCTCAACCCCTGATCAGGCCCGCGCCATCGCGGGCGTCGCGGATGGCTGCGTCGTGGGATCGGCGATTGTGCAGGAAATCAGCACTGGTAAACCGGTGGCCGAAGTGCTGGCTTTTGTCGCCGAATTGGCCGCAGGGGCGCATTCGGCGTAAAATCCACGACGTGACGCCGGTTGCAGTTACCCCGCCCTATTGGTAAGCAGATATTACCAAAGCGAAGGGTTAGCCCATGGCCGTGATCACCAGCATCGACGATCTGAAACAACTGCACAAACGCCGCGTGCCGAAGATGTTTTATGATTACTGCGAAAGCGGCAGCTATACCGAGCAAACCTTTCGCGCCAACACGGATGATTTTGCCAAACTGCGGCTGCGCCAGAAGGTGGCCGTGGATATGACCGGGCGCAGCACCACCTCAACCATGATCGGTCAACCGGTGGCGATGCCGGTGGCGCTGGCCCCTGTAGGCATGACGGGGATGCAATGTGCGGATGGCGAGATCAAGGCGGCCCGCGCGGCCCAAGGCTTTGGTGTGCCGTTCACCCTGTCGACCATGTCGATCTGTTCTATCGAAGATGTCGCCGAACACACAACCGCGCCATTCTGGTTTCAGCTTTATGTGATGAAAGACGAAGATTTCGTCGATGCCGCGATTGAACGGGCGCGGGCGGCGAAGTGTTCGGCTTTGGTGCTGACGCTGGATTTGCAAATTCTGGGCCAGCGGCACAAGGATCTGAAAAATGGCCTGTCGGCCCCGCCGCGCCTGACCTTGCCCAATATCTTGAATATCATGACAAAACCGCGCTGGGCGCTGGGCATGCTGGGCACCAAACGGCGCACCTTTCGCAACATCGAAGGCCATGTCAAAGGCGTCGATGACATGTCCAGTTTGATGAGTTGGACCAATGAGCAGTTCGATCCACAGCTTGACTGGTCCAAAATCGCCCGCATTCGCGATCAATGGGGCGGCAAGCTGATCCTCAAGGGCATTCTTGACGAAGATGACGCGCGGCTGGCGGCGGATTTTGGGGCCGATGCGATTATCGTCTCGAACCACGGCGGGCGGCAATTGGACGGGGCGGTTTCGGCCATTTCGATGTTGCCGCGCATCGTGCGGGCGGTCGGCGCGCAAACCGAAGTGCATATGGACAGCGGCATCCGTTCGGGTCAGGACGTGTTCAAAGCGCTGGCGCTGGGGGCCAAAAGCACCTTTATCGGCCGCAGTTTCATTTACGGCTTGGGCGCTGCGGGGCAGGCCGGGGTGACAAAGGCGCTGGAAATTATCCACAAGGAACTGGATATCACCATGGCGCTGTGCGGCGTGCAAAAGGTCGGTGACATCGCCCGCGAAAACCTGCTGGTGCCGCAGGATTTCGAAGGCAACTGGGCCTGACAATTCATTAAAGTTTATCTAAAATTTGCGTTTCATCTGTTCTTAAATATCCCACGGGGGGTGCTGCAATTGACTTGTCAAATGCAGCAAGGGGGGGTGTGAAACCCCCAACTTTGCCGGGGCCAAGCCCCTAGCGGCCCAATCGCAACAGAGCCCGCGCCATCACGGGCACGCACAGCAGCATCACGGCGGCAAACACGAATGCAAAGCGCAGGCCAAACTGTCCGGCGATAAAGCCAATCAGTGGCGGGCCAAAGAAATAGCCGAAATACCCCAACAACGTGGCGCGGGCCACGGCGCGGGCGCGGGCTGCGGGGTTGGCCATTTGCCCGACCAAAGTGAACGCCGTAGGCGCTATCACCGATGATCCGACCCCCATCACGACAAATCCTAGGTAAGCCATCGCTACACTTGTTGCCCCGGCGGCGGTCACGGCCCCGCAAGCCGACACAAGCGCGCCGCCGCCGATCAAGGCCATCGGGGGGGCGCGCGCCGCGATGCCTTGGCCCAACAGCCGCGCCAGCCCCATCGTGATTGCCATCGCCGCTGGTCCCATCGCGCCATCTTTGGGCGATCCGCCCAGGGTTTGTTCAATATGCAGTGCCGACCAGTTTTCAGCGGCGTTTTCGGTCAAAAACGCCAGCAGCACGATACCACCGCCAAACACCGGCACCCAGCCCAGATGCGCCGCCGCAGCGCCTTTAGGTTTGCGCAGGCCGTCGATGCGGCCATCTTTTTCAAAACAGACCAGCGCCATCGCGCCCGCCAGCACCGCCATGCTGCCCAAAACCCACGCAGGCGACCAGCCAGCGGTCCGCATCGCGCCGGTCAAAATCGCCCCCGCCGCATAGCCAAACGAATAGCCCGCGTGGCACAGGTTCATCAACGGCTGGCCGCGCGCAGTTTCCAACGCCGAAACCCGCGCGTTCATCAACACATCGGTCAGCCCGGTGCCCGCGCCGCAGGCCAGCATGGCAATCGGAAACAGCCACACTCGCGGCGTCTGTCCCGGCAGCAAAAACGCCGCGCTCATCGCCAGCGCGGCCATGGGCAGCGCCAGCCGTCCCCACCGCCGGGGCTACCAGCATCGCCAGCACCGCCGCAATCGGCGTCATGAACAACAAAGCCCCCAAAGCGCTCTCGTCAATCGCCAGCATGGTTTTGATGTCGGGCAGACTGGCAGCGAATGCGCCCCACAAGATGCCCATAGCAGCAAAGGCCGCAAGCGGTGCGCGGGCGGCCCGCAAGGTGTCAAGGGCTGAAAAGTGCAGGTTTTCGATCATCGCCCATGGCTAAGATACCGCCGCAGCGACGGCAGTCCAAGCCGCGACATCTGCTGTCGCCCACACGGCATTGTGCCGGTATTTTCAAAGGCGTGATCTGTGGTGCGGCGGCGTTTTGTGCACGCTGCCTTGGCGCAAAGACCTTACCGCATTGCGAACGTCTGGCCCCTGATGGCAGATGATTGCGCCGTCAGGCAGCCGACACAGCGATTTTTCCACCGCGCCAGTCTATCCACCGCGCCACCTTTCCACATCCGCCCTGCCCATCTTCCCCCCTTCCCATCGCGCTGATTCGTCGCTATAGCCCCCAAGTCGCGCCATGCACCCTTGGAGGATGGCGGATTTATAAATGGAGAAAGAACCTATGGCACGTGAGATCCCAGATCTTCACGCCGAGGTACGGACGGGGACAGGCAAGGGGGCCGCTCGTCAAGCCAGACGTAATGGCCACGTACCCGGTATCGTATACGGCGACGGCGCACAGCCGCAACCGATCAATATCAACTATAATGCTTTGCTAAAGCGTTTGCGCGCTGGCCGCTTTTTGTCGACGCTGTTCAACCTGAAGGTTGAAGGCATGGGCGATGTGCATGTGGTCTGCCGCGGTGTGCAGCGCGACGTGGTCCGGGATTTGCCCACCCACGTCGATCTGATGCGCTTGCGTGATGACAGCCGGATCAACCTGTTTATCCACGTCACCTTTATCAACCATGATTTAAGCCCCGGCTTGAAGCGTGGCGGCACGTTGACCGTTGTGCGTGCGGATGTGGAACTGAACGTGTTGGCGGGCGATATCCCGGATCATTTGACGGTCGATCTGACCGGCAAGCAAATCGGCGATGTCATCCACATCAATGACGCGATCCTGCCAGAAGGTGCCAAACCCACCATCGAGCGCAATTTCGTGATTGCCAACGTGGCAGCCCCGGCAGGCTTTGTCGAAGCCACCGAAGAAGCCTGACCTTCAGGCTGACATGACAGGCGCGGCTGGAAACCCGGCCGCGCTTTTGTCATTTTCGCCCAGCGGATCCGCTGGCGGGTTCGCCGCCAACTCCAGATAGGCGCGGTGGCGCGGATCATCGGCAATGTCGCGGCCATGCTTTTCGGCAATCAGCCGCAAATGATCGGCGCAGCACAGATAATGCAACCGCGCCACGCCGGGAATGGCCCAGGCCAGCGCGTGCATCGCATCAAAGCGGTCTGAATAGCGAAACGCCGACGCATCGGGTTCTGCGCCGCTGTTGGCCCGGTTGTAGTAGGATTTGGTATAGCGGTTGCGGCTGGCCACAGGCGACAGGGTTTTGTGCTTAAGGCTGAACGTCTCGTCCGAGCGGACCATGTAATGATTGATCTGCGCCACCTGATGCGAAATCAGCTTTGGCGGCATATCGCGCATATATTTGCCATCCGGCGTCCAGTTCGGGATGGATTTGCCCTCGGGCGTCACCCAGTCCAGCCCCGGCGCGCCCCAAGCCGCGCCGAAATGTGCCAAGTCGAGGCCGCGCGGCCCATGCTCGGCCAAGCCCGCGAATTGTTTTGGCTGGCGGAAGATGGATTTGACCGAGCGTGACACCCGGTGTCTGGTCGGGCAGCTATAGACAAACTGGCGATGCACCGGGCTATCTTCAAATGCCGCGCGCCCTGATGTGCCAAACACCCGCCAATTGATCGACATGCCCAAATAGGCCGGGGTTTGGGTGGTCAAATCAAGCAGATCGCTGATCAACCCATCGCCTTTGTGGATCACCAAAAATTCGTCCACATCGCAGACCATCACCCAAGCCGCGCGGCGCACCGATTTGTGATCCTTGGCCCGGCGCAGCTTGCGCATGGTGATCTGCCGCCCCGACGGCACATCACAGCGGATGTGATGCAGCCACTGCGCCGCCGCCAGAACATCCAGCAATTCGGGCGATCTGTCGGTGCAATCGTTGGTCACCACGACGACATCGGTAAAGCCCAGCATGCGATACCAGCAGACCCATTCAACGATGAACGGCCCCTCGTTTCGCATGGAACAGACAATGGTGATGCGCAAGGCCGGGGCAACTTTTTGCAAAGGGCGGGTGTTGCCAAACTGTGCCGCGAAGTGGCTTAAGTGCAAGCCGGAAGTGATGGCCATGGCCGCAAATTCAGCCGGGCAAAGCAAACAGCTATGCAACATGTCATGCGCGGACTCCCCAGCCATCGCAGTCAGCAGACTTGCACGCCCCCGCATTGATGTGCATTTAGACGTCACGCACGGCAGGGGTGGATCAGCGGTGAAACTTTTCATAGGCCTTGGTAATCCGGGCGCGAAATATGCCGCCAACCGGCATAATATCGGCTTTATGGCGCTGGACCGTATTGCATCCGATCACGGCTTTGGCCCTTGGCGGCGCGCATTTCTGGGGCAGGTTTCCGAAGGTCGCTTGGGCGCGCAAAAGCTGGTGTTGCTAAAGCCCGAGACGTTCATGAACCTGTCGGGCCAATCGGTGCGCGCGGCGCTGGATTTTTACAAACTCGATCTGGCAGCGATCACCGTGTTCCATGACGAGCTGGATCTGATCCCGGGCCGTACCAGGGTGAAACAAGGTGGCGGGCATGCCGGCCACAATGGGTTGCGTTCCATCCACGGCCATCTGGGCGATGGCTATGCCCGGGTGCGGCTGGGCATCGGGCATCCGGGGCACAAAGACGCGGTCGCAGGCTATGTGCTACATGATTTTTCCAAGGCCGACGGCGATTGGCTGGACAATCTTATGCGGGGCATCTCGGACGGGGCTGTGGCGCTGGCGGATGGCGATAGTGCAAAGTTCATGAACGCGGTGGCGCTGCGCACCAACCCGCCGCGGATCAACCCAAATCCAGCACCTGCCAAACTGGCCGGGGCTTTGGCCGTCGAAAAAGCCGCGCCCGCCCCCCTACCGCCCGTCAGCCCCGCCCCAGCTCCCCCCCCCGGCGCGTTCCAAAAACTGCGCGATTTGTTTGGGTCCAAAGAATGACTTTGCCTGTCAGGTAGGGGTCGCACAACGCCCGCCGCCTGCGATCAGGTGTCAAGACGCCCACCCCAACAGACACCCGGTCGCCATGCCACAGCGCGGCATTAGCCATCGCACCTTTCGGCGTGGCCCAAGTTTGGCTATGACAGCCCATGGCCATCGCCCTGACCCAAATCTCTGACCTAGCAGCGCTTGGCTTTGATGACATCATCGACGTGCGCGCGCCCGCCGAATTTGCCGAAGATCATCTGCCGGGGGCGATCAATCTGCCGGTGCTGAACGACGCCGAGCGCGCGCAGATCGGCACGATTTACAAACAGGTCAGCCCGTTCACCGCCCGCAAACAAGGGGCGGCGCTGGTTGCGGCCAATGCAGCGCGGCATCTGCAAACCGTGCTGGCCGACAAGCCGGGGGGCTGGCGGCCGCTGGTCTATTGCTGGCGCGGTGGGCAGCGGTCTGGGTCGTTTGCCAGCATTCTGGCGCAAATCGGCTGGCGGGTGGAAACCATCGACGGTGGCTATAAGGCATGGCGGCTTTTGGTGTCGCAGGCCCTGTGTGCGCAGCCCTTTCCGGCCCCGGTTGTGGTGCTGGACGGCAATACCGGCACCGCCAAAACCGCGCTGCTGCATTTGCTGGCGGCGCGCGGGGTTCAAATCCTTGATCTGGAAGGGCTGGCCAATCACCGCGGCTCGCTTTTTGGGTCGAGGGGGCCGCAGCCGTCGCAAAAGCTGTTCGAGCGTGACTTGGCCATGGCCATCGGGGCGCTTGATCCGGCCCGCCCGGTGGTGGTCGAGGCTGAAAGTTCCAAAGTCGGCAATTGCCGGTTGCCGCCCGAATTGTGGCGCGCGATGGCGGCGGCACCCCGTATTGCAGTTGCGGCCCCGGTGGCGGCGCGGGCGCAGTATTTGGTGCGGGCTTATGGCGATATGGTCGCCGATCCGGCCCGGCTGACTGCGGTGATCGAGCGGCTTCGTCCCGCCCATCCGGTGGCGCGGATTGAAGATTGGCTGGCCCTTGTCGGTCAAGGCGGCTTTGTTGATCTGGCGACCGGTCTGATGTCGCATCATTATGATCCGCGCTACGAAAAACACCGCGCACGTGGCGCAGATGTTGTGCAAGTGCTGACGGCTGAAACGCTTGACGCAGAGACGTTGCAGCGCTTGGCCGATAATCTTGTGGCCAGCATTGATCGGCTGATCCGCCAATAGCGCCTGCGCGGCCGTCCGATCAAAGCACCCCGATACGCGCCGGACCGCTGACAATTTTCCCAATGATTGCCGCGTGTTCGCCCAAGGCTTGCAACGCAGATAACACTGTTTGCGCCTGATCTGCGGGCAAAGTTGCAAGTAACCCGCCGGCGGTTTGCGGATCGTGCAACAGCGCGCGCAAGGCCGGATCAAAATCACTGTCGATACGCCCCGCCGTGGCCGCATGATTGGACGCAGCCAAACTTGATGCCTGACCCGCCCGTGCCAGAATCGCGGCCCCCGGCAACAGTGGAATGGCCGATGCGGTCAACGCAGCCCCCACCCCCGACGCCTCCAGCATTTCCAGAAGATGCCCGGCCAAGCCAAAGCCTGTCACATCCGTCATAGCACTTGCATGCGGCGCAATCAGCGCCGACGCCGCAGCCAGCGGTCGGCACATTATTGCCCAAGCCTGCGCCACCGCTTCGCCCAAAATCAACCCCGGCACCCGCGCCATCGCCATTTCGGCGGCCAAAAGGGTGCCGGATCCCAAAGGTTTGGTCAGGATCACCACATCGCCCGGCCGCGCCCCCGCTTTGGTGATCGCGCGCGCGGTAAGGCCGGTAACGGTAAAGCCAATGGTCAACTCGGCCCCCACCGACGTATGGCCGCCCACCACATCGGCCCCGGCTGCGCCAAAGGTGGCCGCGGCTTCGGCCATGATTTCGGCCAACACCTCGGCACTTTTGGCGGCGTCCATGCGCGGCAAAGTGATCTGCGCCAAGGCCACCTGGGGTGCGGCCCCCATCGCCCAGATATCGCCCATCGCATGCACAGCGGCGATGCGCGCCATCAAGCGGGGGTCATGGCAAAAGGCGCGCAAATGATCGGTCGTGATCACTTGCACGCCCGCAGCCGCCCGCAAAATCGCCGCATCATCCCCGCGCCCCGACAGCACATCGCCGCGCACGGGCTTCGGCAAGGCCACCAAAGCCGCCGCCAGATCGTTCGCCGCCAGCTTGGCTCCACAGCCACCGCATAACGGCTTGCCGCCAACGGCCGCCGCCAATCCGGGCACCGACGGGCGCGGCAGGGCAGGGGCGGGCTGCGTCGGGAAATTTGCAAACTTGGCCATGAACGCGCCGTCAATGCGGTCTTTGATGCGCCACAACAGCGGGCTTTGCAGCGACAGGCCCCATTTTTCCGCAACCGCCGATTTGCCCCCGGTTGAGATCAATTTCAGGTAATCGCGTTGCGGCGCAAAGGGGTGCTGCGGCTGATCCAACAGGGCTGCGCGCAGATTGTGCAGCAAAACCGGGGCGGAGCGGACGGCAAACACCCCGGCTTTGGGCCGCGGATCATTGGTTTGATGCGCGCAATCACCGGCGGCAAAAATTGCAGGGTCCGAACTTTGCAACGTCGCCCCGACCGCGACATAGCCTTGATGCAGCGCAAGGCCGGTGTCTTGCAGCCAATCGTGGGGCCGCGCACCTGCAACGGCCAAGGTGAAATCCGATGGCAACCGTCGCCCATCGGTCAGC
The DNA here is from genome assembly GCA_031422555.1 of Cypionkella sp. Taxonomy (GTDB): domain Bacteria; phylum Pseudomonadota; class Alphaproteobacteria; order Rhodobacterales; family Rhodobacteraceae; genus JANNAT01. The sequence continues at coordinate 33,737 of JANPLZ010000082.1, forward strand.
ACAACACTGTCGGCGGTCACCCCGGCGGGTTGGGCGTTGGTCAAAACCGTCACCCCCGCCGCTGCAAGTTGCGCGCGCATCAGCCGCCGTGCGCCCGCACCAAGGGCTGGCAAAGGCGTGTCGCCACGCTCCAGCACGGTGAGTGTGGCCGCCGCCCCGACATCCGCCAACCGGTGCGCCGAGGCCAAGGCCAGCTCGATCCCGCCCACGCCGCCGCCGATCACCACCATTTGCGGGCGCGCCAGTGCGCGGGCAAGAAACGCCTCCCACCGATCTGCATATGCGCCCAAAGGTTTGGCCGCGACGCCGTGCGCTGCATATCCCGGCAAATCCGGCAAATCCGAGGTGATGCCGATATCCAGCGAAGCCACATCATAAGACAGCGGTGCCCGCCCGGCCAACAACACTTGCTGGCCATCGCGGTCGATCCCCGTCGCCCGATCAAGAATGATCCGCGCCCCGGCAAAGCGCGCCAGCCGCACCAGATCAATCATCATGCTTTCGCGCTGGTAATGCCCGGCAATCAGCCCGGGCAACATGCCGGTATAAGGGGCGGCGGGGTCGGGGTTGATGAGGGTGACGCGCACCCCCGGCAACGGGTTCATTGCCCACATCCGCAGCACCAGCGCATGGGCATGGCCACCGCCGATCAGCACAAGGTCCTTGACCACCGGATAATCGGGCCGCCGTTGCATCGCATTCTCCTGCCCTGCGACAGTCTTTGCCGGGCGCATAAACCCTTAGCCCGTGGCTCGGTCAAAGGCCATGGCCTGCACAGACCCGGTTGCACAGCGCAGTTCTTGCGGGGTATCGTTCTCCCTATGTCAGATCGCCCCCGGATTGGCCCGCAGCTTGCGCTGAAACAAACCCAAAGACTGGCGCTGAACGCCACGCTGGGCGCGTCGATCCAGCTGTTGCGCACCGATGCGGCGGGCCTGACAAAATATCTGGAAGATCAGGCCGCCACCAATCCGCATCTGCGGCTTGATCCGCCGCCGGCACCAGGATTGCATGACTGGCTGCCGCGCTGGCGCGATGTTTTGCATCAGGGCGGTGTGGTGGATGTGATCGACCAAACCCCCGATGCAGCCCCGGGATTGATGGCGCATGTCACTGTGGCGGTTGGGCAAATGGGGCTGACAGCGGCGCAACAGCCGATCGCGCTGGCGCTGGTTGAGGCGCTGGAATCGTCGGGGTGGCTGGGCCAGCCTTTGGCCACAATCGCTGCCGAAACCGGGGTGGCGCTGGCCGAGGTGGAACATGTGCTGGCGCGGCTGCAACAGATTGATCCGCCGGGGTTGTTTGCGCGCACCCTGTCGGAATGTCTGCAATTGCAAGCACTGGATGCGGGCCTGCTGGATCCGCCGATGGTGGTCATCTTGCAGCACCTTGACTTGTTGGCCAGCGGGGATTTGTCGCGGCTGGCCAAGCTGTCCGGCGTGTCTGAAATAGCCGTCATGGCGCGGTTTCGCCTGATCCGCAGTCTGAACCCCAAACCGGGGGCGGATTTTGCCCCGATGGCCACCGGGCAACTGCGCGAGCCTGATCTGATCGTGCGCCCCGGTGCCGGAGGCGGCTGGACCGTGGCGCTGAACCGGTCCGCTTTGCCCGATCTGCAGGTTGACGCGCAGGCCACAGGGTCTGCCGATCAACTTGCTTTGGCGCGCGCGCTGCAGCGCATGGTCTTGGCCCGCAATGCCACGCTGCTGCGGGTGGCGGCTGATATTATCGCCCGCCAGCAGGCAGCGCTGGATCATGGCCCGATCGCCTTGGTGCCGATGACGATGGAGCAGGTCGCAGGCACGCTGCAGGTGCATAAAAGCACCATCAGCCGGATCGTGTCCGGGGCCAGCATCGACACGCCCCTTGGCACGTGGTGGCTGCGAAAACTGTTCAGCCCGGCGGTCGGCGCGGACGGTGACGCCGTCATGGCGGGGGCTGCGTTGCGCCACCGGTTGGTGCGGCTGATCGGCGCGGAAAATCCGGTGCAACCGCTGTCGGATGCCAACCTTGCGGCCCTGCTGACCGCCCAAACCGGAGTGGCCATCGCGCGGCGCACGGTGACAAAATACCGCAAAGATCAGGCGATTCCGGTCGCTGCGCGGCGAAAACGCAAAGATAACAGCCGTTTCGCGCCGGGTTTGGCCGCAAAAAGTCGCCCCAAGGGCTGACTTGGCGGCAGAGGCGGTTTATCTGTGCCGGATACCAGCACAGGCATTCTGTGCCGCATCACAGCACAAGGCGCGCGCGATGGCTTATTTCTTGGGTGTCGATACCGGGGGCACCTACACCGATGCGGTGATCGTCGATGAGGCAGCCGACCTTGTGATCGGCCATGCCAAATCGCTGACCACCCGCGCCGATCTGGCGCTGGGCATCGGGCGCGCGGTGGATGCGGCGCTGGCGGGGGCCGGTGTGGCGGCGGGCGATGTGGCGCTGGTGTCGCTGTCGACGACGCTGGCCACCAATGCGCTGGTCGAAGGGCAGGGCGGGCGGGTGGCGCTGATTTTCATTGGCTTTGACGGCGGTGATCTTGATCGCGGCGGCCTGACTGACGCGTTGAAAGGCGATCCGGTGGTGCAACTGGCGGGCGGCCACAACCATGCCGGCGTGCAAACCGCCCCTTTGGATATGGCGGCGCTGCAAGACCATATCGAACGTCTGGCCCCGCAAGTGATGGGCTTTGCCGTCGCCGCGCGCTTTGCCACTCGCAACCCCGGCCACGAGATTGCAGTGCGCGATCTGATCCGCCAGATAAGCGGGCGCCCGGTGACCTGCTCTCACGAATTGTCGGCGCAACTGAACGGCCCAAAACGGGCGCTGACCGCGGTGTTGAACGCGCGACTGATCGGAATGATCGACCGACTGGTCGCGGCATGCGAGCGGCATTTGGCCCAGATCGGTATTGATGCGCCTCTGATGGTGGTGCGCGGTGATGGGGCGTTGATATCGGCGGTCATGGTGCGGATGCGCCCGATTGAAACCATCCTGTCCGGGCCTGCGGCGTCGATTGTCGGCGCGCGCTGGCTGACCGGGGCCACCGATGCGCTGGTATCAGACATTGGCGGCACCACGACAGATGTGGCGCTGTTGCGCGACGGTTTGCCCGAAATTGATCCGATGGGTGCCCGCGTCGGCGGCATGCGCACCATGGTCGAGGCGGTGGCAATGCGCACAACCGGCTTGGGGGGTGACAGCGAAGTGCATCTTATTACCGAGGGCCTGGCTGGCGGCCTTCGCCTTGGCCCGCGCCGGTTGATCCCCGTGGCGCTGCTGGCAGCCGATCATGGCGCAATGGTGCATCAGGCGCTGGACCGCGCCCTGTCGTCTGATGTGTCTGGCGAATTTGATGGCCGCTTTGTGGTGCCGATGCCGGGCCAGACCGGCGGGCTGTCGGCGCGTGAGGCGACCGTGCTGGCGCGGATCGCAGCCCCGATGCCGATGGCCGCTGCCCTGACCACACGGCTGGAACTGGCCGCGCTGGAACGGCTGGTCGCGCGTGGCCTTGTGATGATCGCGGGCGTCACCCCGTCGGATGCCAGCCATGTTTTGGGGCGGCTTAACGTTTGGGACGCGGCGGCGTCGCACAAGGCCGTGCGTTTGCTGGGGCGCAGACGCACCGGGGCGGGTGACCGCTTTGCCCCCGATTCCCCGACCTTGGCGCAGCAAATCATTGATCAGTTGACCGATCAAACCGTCGATTGTCTGCTGGAAGCCGCCTTTGACGAAGACGCGGTCTTTGCGGGCCAAAATGCCGATCAGCTTGCCCGCCACCCGCTGACCCGCGCGGGCCTTTCACAACATCGCGGCGTGACCGAAGTATCGGTGCGCTTGGGCGTGCCGGTGATCGGCCTTGGCGCGTCGGCCCCGGCCTATTACCCCGCCGTTGGGGCGCGGCTGGGCTGCCAGATGATCCTGCCCGAACACGCGGGCGTCGCCAATGCCATCGGTGCGGTGGTGGGTCAGGTCAGCCAACGGGTGCAGGCATTGGTCTCCAGCCCCGGCGAGGGCCGCTTTACCGCGCATTTGCCCGCCGGTTTGCAGCATTTTACCGACCGTGACGCAGCCTTTGCCTTTGTCGAGGCGGCCCTGATCGTTGAGGCCAGCGCGCTGGCGCAAACCGCGGGCGCGCAAGACCTGCGCATCACCACCGCGCGCGATATCCGCGAAGCGCTGATCGAAGGCCGCGCGATGTTCATCGAGGCCACAATCACCGCCACTGCGTCGGGCCGCCCGCGCGTGGCGCGTTGAATAGGCGGGGCAACCCCCTGCACCTGCGCCGCGACATCAAGCAGCGGCACAGGGTGCAAAACCGGGCTGCAGTCCAGAAACGGCACGCTACCCCTGCATGCAGCATCGCTGCGATTTGCCCTTGACGCCCCAAGGCACGCAATCTAATCACCGCGCCAGTGGCGAGGTAGCTCAGTTGGTTAGAGCACACGACTCATAATCGTGGGGTCGAGAGTTCAAGTCTCTCTCTCGCCACCACTTCCCCCCCGAAATCGCCGCTAACTGCCCCGATAGGTGGCATATCCATAGGCCGACAGCAGCAGCGGCACATGGAAATGCGCAGTGGCGTCTGTGATGCCAAAGCGGATCGGGATTTCGTCCAAAAACAGCACATCGCCCGCCGCCTGCCCGGTGCGTCGCAGATAATCCCCGGCGCAAAATACCAGCTCGTATCCACCGGCGCGAAACGCATCCCCGGTCAACATCGGCGCATCGGTGCGCCCATCCGCATTGGTAAGATGTTCCGCAATCTTGCGATGACTGTTGCCGCTGACCCGGTAAAGCAGGATCCTGACGCCATCCGCAGGCCGCCCCCGCGCCTGATCCAGCACATGTGTTGTCAGCCGACCCGCCATGATACATCCTTTGCGATTGATCCAACCCTTGCCAAACCTGCCCGTCCGCGCCCATTCTGCCAAGCAAGAAACGCGGATCGCATGCGATTTGATGACCCAAATGATATCTTGCAAAACCCAATGGCAACAGTGACGGAGCCGCCGATGACCCGCTACCCCCGCGATTTTCGTGGCCATGGTGCGCAGCGCCCCGATGCGGCCTGGCCCGGTGGGGCCAAAATCGCCGTGTCCGTGGTGCTGAATTATGAAGAGGGGGGCGAAAACAACATCTTGCACGGGGATGCGGCGTCCGAGGCGTTCTTGTCGGACATCGCAGGTGCCGTGCCATGGCCGGGCGCGCGGCATTGGAATATGGAATCGCTTTATGACTACGGCGCGCGGGCGGGGTTTTGGCGGCTGCACCGGCTATTTACCGGCATGGATATTCCGGTGACGGTGTTTGGTGTGACAACGGCGCTGGCGCGCAACCCTGAACAACTGTCCGCCATGCAGGCCGCAGGCTGGGAGATTGCCAGCCACGGGCTGAAATGGGTCGATCACCGTGACATGCCCGCCGATGTTGAAGCGGACCAGATCGCGCAGTCCATAGCACTGCATACCGAAGTGGTGGGCACCCCGCCGCGCGGTTGGTATACCGGGCGCTGTTCGGTGAACACCGTTGATCTGGTGGCACAAACCGGCCAGATCGACTGGATATCGGACGCTTATGACGATGATCTGCCCTATTGGCGCGAAGTGGGCGCGCGCGACCAGTTGATCATTCCCTACACGCTTGAGGCCAACGATATGCGCTTTGCCACCGCACCCGGCTATACCGATGGGGCGCAGTTCTTTCAGTATCTAAAAGACAGCTTTGATGTGCTTTACAGCGAAGGCGTGGCGGGGCAGGCGGCGATGTTTTCCATCGGGCTGCATTGCCGCCTGATCGGGCGGCCGGGCAAGATTGCCGGGCTGATGCGGTTTCTGGACTATGCAAAATCGCACAAGAACGTGTGGTTCCCGACGCGCGGCGATATTTACCTGCATTGGGCAAAAACCCATCCGCACAAGCGCTTGGTGCGCCCTTCGCAAGCATCACGTCAAGAGTTCGTCACGCGCTTTGGCGGCATTTTCGAACATTCTCCTTGGGTGGCGATGCGCGCCTATGATCTGGAACTTGGTCCCGCGCATGATAGTGCGGCAGGCCTGCACAACGCGCTTTGCCGGGCGTTTCGCGGCGCGGACCCGGCTGCCCGTCTGGCTGTGCTGACCGCGCACCCCGATCTTGCGGGCAAACTGGCGGCGGCCAAACAGTTGACGGCTGCCTCGGCGCAGGAACAATCAAGTGCTGCCCTCGATGCGCTGACAAACGATGAACGCGACAGCTTCGCGCGCCTGAACGCGGCTTACGTCGCCAAACACCGCTTTCCCTTTATCATTGCCGTGCGCGACTATGACAAAGCGGGGATATTGGCCGCCTTTGCCAGCCGCACCCTGAACCCAACGGATGTTGAATTTGCCACGGCCTGTGCCCAGGTCGAACGCATCGCCGCTTTGCGATTGAAGGATATCTTGCCATGACAAGCTATTAC
>JANPLZ010000083.1:0-17844 GCA_031422555.1 Cypionkella sp.
CGATGTGATCGCCGAAGGGGTGATTGCGGCCGTCAAGGAAGTGGGCCTGAAAGTGCCGCTGGTGGTGCGGCTGGAAGGCACCAACGTAGATCTGGGCAAGGATATCATCCGCAATTCCGGCCTGAACGTGATTGCGGCGGATAATCTGAGTGATGCTGCGCAAAAGATCGTCAAGGCGGTTAAGGGATAGTGGGTCAGGCGCGGCTTGCGCCGCCAAACCAGTCGCGCAGCGGGGTAATTCCCGCGCTACCAAGGAAAATCATGCTTCGCCTTATACTCGCCTTCACCCTTCTTGCGACACCCTCCTTTGCGGACGAAGCCGCGTGGTCTGATGAGGTTGCCAATATTGATCCAGGCACGCGGTTGGCCGCGTTGATCACAGGCTGCACCACCGCCCTGACCGATCCCGCCGCCGTTACCGCCATCCTTACCGCCGCCAACTGGACCCGCGCTGATGAATTTGACGGCACGGTGGCTTTTCAAACCGCATCGACCGATATGATCTTCTATCAGGACGCAGGCTTTTGCATGGTGTCGGTCACCGATTTCAACACCGAAACCCTGACCTCTGAGTTGGCCAGCCTTGGCATCACTGCCAGTGGGCAGGACGAGTATGGGTGCGCGCAATTCAAAATGGACGGCACCATTGCCACCCTGACCGGCGGCGGCAATGATCCGGCTTGCGCATCGACATCCGAGGCGGTTTTGCGGTTTGACGCAGCGCCATGATACGCCGTGTGATCATAGCCGCCGCAGTCTTGGCCACCCTGCCCGCCACCGCGCAGTCCGAAACACTGGACGACGCCGATGTGACCTTTCACAGCTATGAAGTGACAGGTGAATCCTTGGCCGAGATTGAAGACGCGATGGGCCGGGACGGGCCGCGCGGGTTTTGGGCCTTTACAACTTGGAACGTCACCTGGACGGCCGATTGCGAAACATCGGTTTCCGGCGACATCACCTTGCCCGAACTGGCAGAAGATGCCGATCTGACCGACGAAGACATCGCCGAATTTGACCGCATGGCCGAGGCATTGCTGGCCCATGAACTGCAGCACGTCGATTTCGGCATCGCTTTTGCCGCCGACGTGGCAGATCAGGGCTGCCCGGCCAATTCTGATGAGATTTTGCAGCCCTATCTGCAAGACGAACGCGACTTTGATGCCGAAACCGAACACGGCTATTTGCAAGGCGTTTCACTGAATACCGACGAATAAACCGATGGTTGCGGCACCCTGCCCGTGACCAACCCGCGCAAAAGTTAGGAAGACCCCATGTCCGTTCTTGTCAATTCCAACACCCGTGTGATCTGCCAGGGTTTTACTGGCAGCCAGGGCACGTTCCATTCGGAACAGGCCATCGCCTATGGCACCAAAATGGTCGGTGGGGTGACGCCCGGCAAGGGCGGCGAGGTGCATCTGAACCTGCCAGTGTTCAATTCGGTGCATGAGGCGCGGGCCGCAACCCACGCCAATGCCACGGTTATTTATGTGCCGCCGCCCTTTGCTGCTGACAGTATTCTTGAGGCGATTGATGCCGAGTTAGAGCTGATCATCTGCATCACCGAAGGCATCCCGGTGCTGGATATGATGAAGGTCAAACGCGCGTTGATCAATTCCAAATCACGGCTGATCGGCCCGAACTGCCCCGGCGTGATCACGCCGGGTGAATGCAAGATCGGCATCATGCCGGGGCACATTCACAAACGCGGCTCGGTCGGCGTGGTGTCGCGGTCTGGCACCTTGACCTATGAGGCGGTCAAGCAGACATCGGATCTGGGCCTTGGCCAGTCGACGGCGGTGGGCATTGGTGGCGATCCGATCAAGGGCAGCGAACATATTGATATTCTGGAAATGTTTCTGGCCGATCCGGAAACCCATTCGATCATCATGATCGGCGAAATCGGTGGTGCCGCCGAAGAGGACGCCGCACAGTTTCTGGCGGATGAGCGTAAAGCCGGCCGCTGGAAACCCACCGCGGGCTTTATCGCTGGCCGCACCGCCCCTGCAGGCCGTCGCATGGGCCACGCAGGCGCGATTGTATCCGGCGGCAAGGGCGACGCGGAGAGCAAGATCGAGGCAATGAAGCGCGCAGGCATCGTGGTGGCGGACAGCCCGGCGACGTTGGGCGAGGCCGTGATGGCGGCGATTGCAAAATAATACCGGAACGCCCCGGGCTTGATCCGGGGCCCCACCCACCATGGAACGCTTTGTAAGGCACCCAAATGACCGAACAATCCCCAAATTCGCAATTCCACGCCTCGTCTTTCCTGCAAGGCGCCAACGCCGATTACATCGACCAACTGGCGGCCAAATACGCCACCGATCCCACATCGGTTGATGCGCAATGGGCTGATTTCTTTCGATCCTTGGGCGAAGACGAGATGGACACCAAACGCGCCGCCGCTGGCCCGTCTTGGGCGCGTGCCGATTGGCCGCCTGCGCCGTCCGATGATCTGACAGCGGCGATGACCGGCGAATGGCCTGCCATCCCGGATGCCAAAGGGGCGGGCAAAAAGATCACTGAGAAGGCCGCCGAGGCGGGCGTGGCGCTGACCGATGCGCAAATTCAGCGCGCGGTTCTGGACAGCATCCGCGCCATCATGATCATCCGCGCCTATCGTATTCGCGGCCACCTTGCCGCCGATCTTGATCCTTTGGGCATCACGGAACGCGGCAATCACCCCGAGCTTGACCCTGAATCCTACGGCTTTACCGACGCCGACATGGATCGCCCGATCTTTATCGACAAGGTTCTGGGGCTGGAACATGCGTCGATGCGCCAGATCATCGAGATTGTGAAACGCACCTATTGCGGCACGTTCGCTCTGCAATACATGCATATTTCCGACCCCGAACAGGCGACCTGGCTGAAAGAGCGGATTGAGGGGTATGGCAAGGAAATCGCCTTCACGCGAGAGGGGCGCCGCGCCATTCTGAACAAGCTGGTCGAGGCGGAGGGATACGAGAAATTCCTGCATGTCAAATACATGGGCACCAAACGGTTCGGTCTGGACGGCGGTGAATCGCTGATCCCGGCGATGGAGCAGATCATCAAACGCGGCGGCAGTCTGGGCGTAAAGGATATCGTGATCGGCATGCCGCACCGGGGGCGTCTTTCCGTGCTGGCCAATGTGATGATGAAACCCTACCGCGCGATTTTCAACGAATTTCAGGGCGGCAGTTTCAAGCCCGAAGATGTGGGCGGATCGGGCGATGTGAAATATCATCTGGGCGCGTCCAGCGACCGCACCTTTGATGGCAACACGGTTCACCTTTCGCTAACGGCCAACCCCAGCCATCTTGAGGCCGTGAATCCGGTGGTTCTGGGCAAGGTCCGCGCCAAACAGGATCAGTTGAACGACACCGACCGCCATCAGGTGCTGCCGATTTTGCTGCACGGCGATGCGGCCTTTGCGGGGCAAGGCGTGGTTGCCGAATGCTTTGGCCTGTCGGGATTGAAAGGCCACCGCACGGGGGGCACCTTGCATATCGTGGTGAACAACCAGATCGGTTTTACCACGGCACCGTCTTACAGCCGCTCCAGCCCCTACCCCACCGACATCGCCCTGATGGTCGAAGCGCCGATTTTCCACGTCAACGGCGATGATCCCGAAGCCGTGGTGCATGCCGCCAAAGTGGCCATCGAATTTCGCCAGACCTTCCACAAAGACGTGGTGTTGGACATCTTCTGTTATCGCCGCTTTGGCCATAACGAAGGCGACGAGCCGATGTTCACCAACCCCGCGATGTATACCCGCATCCGCCGCCAAAAGACGACATTGCAGATCTATACCGAACGCCTTGTCGCCGACGGGCTGATCCCCGAGGGCGAGATCGAGGATATGAAGGCGGCATTCCAAGCCAAACTGAACGAAGAGTTCGAGGTCGGCAAAGATTACAAACCCAACAAGGCCGATTGGCTGGATGGGCGTTGGAAGTCGATGAACACCAAGGATCTGGAAAACTATCAGCGCGGCGAGACGTGGATCAAAGCCGAGACCATGGCCGAGGTCGGGGCAGCCCTGGTGCGCGCGCCCGAAGGGTTCGATTTACACAAAACCGTGGTCCGCCAGTTGGATGCCAAAGCCAAAATGTTCGAAACTGGCAAGGGCTTTGATTGGGCCACGGCCGAGGCGCTGGCGTTTGGCTCGCTTGCCACCGAAGGATTTGCCGTGCGCTTGTCGGGTCAGGATTGCACCCGCGGCACGTTTAGCCAACGCCATTCGGCGTTTGTCGATCAAACCACCGAAGAACGCCATTACCCGCTGAACCACATCCGGGCGGGGCAAGCGCGATACGAGGTGATCGATTCCATGCTGTCGGAATACGCGGTGCTGGGGTTTGAATACGGCTATTCGCTTTCGGAACCCAACGCGCTGACGATGTGGGAAGCGCAGTTTGGCGATTTTGCCAATGGCGCGCAGATCATGTTTGATCAGTTTGTAAACTCGGGCGAATCGAAGTGGCTGCGGATGTCGGGCCTTGTGTGCCTGCTGCCGCATGGCATGGAAGGTCAGGGGCCGGAACATTCGTCTGCCCGGCTGGAACGGTTTTTGCAAATGTCGGCGCATGACAACTGGATCGTCGCCAACTGCACCACGCCGTCGAATTACTTCCACATCCTGCGCCGCCAGATGCATCGAGATTTCCGCAAACCGCTGATCCTGATGACGCCAAAATCACTGCTGCGCCACCCGATGGCGGTGTCAACCGCCGCTGATTTCACCGATGGATCAACCTTCCACCGCGTGTTGTGGGATGACGCCCAGCAGGGCAATTCCGCGCTGATCCTGAAGCCGGATGCCCAGATCAAACGGGTGATCCTGTGTTCGGGCAAAGTGTATTTTGATCTGTTGGCGGAACGTGATGCCCGCGAACAGACCGACACTTATATCCTGCGCGTCGAACAGCTTTATCCGACGCCGATGAAATCGCTGGAGGCCGAACTTTCGCGGTTCAAAACCGCCGAAGTGATCTGGTGTCAGGAAGAACCCAAGAATCAGGGCGCGTGGTCCTTTATTGAGCCGGAACTGGAAACCGTTCTGGTGAAAATCGGTGCCAAGCAATGCCGGGCGCGCTATGCGGGCCGGGTTGCCAATGCCTCGCCTGCCACGGGTCTGGCGTCGCGTCATAAAACCGAACAAGCGGCCCTTGTGGCCGAGGCTTTGGGCGGCTGATGCGCCGCCTTGCCCCCAACCACCCAAGCGCCGATGCGCAGGAGAGATTGAAATGACCGACGTGATGGTGCCCTCTTTGGGCGAAAGCGTATCCGAAGCCACCGTTTCAACCTGGTTCAAAAAGCCCGGCGATACGGTGAAGCAAGACGAGATGCTGTGCGAACTGGAAACCGACAAAGTCTCGGTCGAAGTGCCAAGCCCGGTGTCTGGCGTGTTGTCGGAAATATTGGCCCCGGAAGGCACCACCGTGGCCGCCAACGCCCGGCTGGCGATTGTGACCGAAGGCGCGGTAGGGGCTGTCAAACCCGCCGCCGCCGCCAAGGCCGACGCCGTTGCAGCCCCCGCACCCGCAGCGCCTGCGCCCATCGTCAAAGACATCGAAAACGCCCCTGCCGCCAAAAAGGCGATGGCCGAGGCAGGGTTATCACCTGACCAAGTGCAAGGCACCGGCCGCGATGGCCGGGTGATGAAAGAAGACGTCGCGCGCACGGCGGCCGCAGCCCCGATCACCGCCGCCCCCGCGCCCGCCGCCCTGCCCCGCGCGCCAGTGCCCGCCGGTGATGCCGCCCGCGAAGAGCGGGTAAAAATGACAAGGCTGCGCGCCACCATCGCCCGGCGTCTGAAAGATGCGCAAAACACCGCCGCCATGCTGACCACCTATAACGAGGTCGATATGTCCGCCGTGATGGACATCCGCGCCACTTATAAGGACGCGTTTGAAAAGAAACATGGCGTCAAGATGGGTTTCATGGCGTTTTTTGTCACCGCTTGCACCCATGCGCTGAAAGAAATCCCCGAGGTGAACGCCGAAATTGATGGCCAGGATGTGGTTTACAAAAACTACGTTCATATGGGCGTCGCTGTGGGCACCCCGACGGGTTTGGTGGTGCCGGTGGTGCGCGACGCCGACCAGATGGGTTTTGCCGCGATTGAACGCAAGATCAACGAATTGGGCGTGCGAGCGCGCGACGGCAAACTGAGCATGGCTGAAATGCAGGGCGGGTCGTTTACCATCTCCAACGGTGGCGTCTATGGCAGCCTGATGTCCTCGCCCATCCTGAACCCGCCGCAATCGGGCATTCTTGGCATGCATAAAATCCAGGATCGCCCTGTGGTGATGGGCGGCCAGATCGTCATCCGACCGATGATGTATCTGGCGCTGTCTTATGATCACCGGGTGGTGGATGGCAAAGGTGCCGTGACTTTCCTTGTGCGGGTGAAAGAGGCGCTGGAAGATCCGCGGCGGTTGTTGATGGATCTGTAAACACGGAACCAAATGCGGCCCCGGACAAACACCGGGGCCGTGCTGGCGCATTGCCCTGACCACGGATTTCATCCTAGCATCGCCAATCGCCCCCCCTTCCCCAACCCCCCGAGCCACAGAAATGACCAACCCGCCCCCCCGCACCAAACGCGCGATCATCGTCTGCATGCGCAATGAAGCGGTGTTTTTGCCCGAGTGGGTGGCCTATCACCGCGCAATAGGCTTTGACCTCGTCTTTGTGGTCACCAACAACTGTCAGGATGGCACCGATCTGATCGCCGACCGGCTGGCAGAACTGGAACCCCTGATCCACATCCGCAACGTGGTGCCGCCGGGGGTGACCTCGCCACAAACTGCGGGCCTTGCGCTGGTGCAGGATCACCCAGCGTTGGCCGATGTGGAATGGCTGCTGCATGTTGATGCCGATGAATTTCTGAATGTCTCGGTAGGCAACCGGACGGTGAATGATCTGATCGCGGTGGCGGGAAATTCAGACTGTATCGCCCTTGCGTGGCGCTATATGGCCAGCGGCGGGCGCAAAATCTGGGACGGCGGCAGCCTGATTGCCGAGCAAACCCAAACCCACGACAATGCCGCCGATCAGGTGATGTTTCACAAATCCATGTTCCGACCAGACCAGTTTCGCAAAATCGCCGGGCACATGCCAAAAGACCCGATCAACCCCGAACCGCGCGTGCGCAACAGCGCGGGTAAAAAGGTGCCATTCCGTGGGATTTTGCACCCGACCAAAGAGACCTTTTCCGGCGTCAAAGATGATCGCTTTACTTGGGATGTTGCCGATATCCATCATTATTTTGTGCGATCTGAAGACGTGTTCATGCTGAAAAACATTCGCGGCGATGGCATGGGCTATACCCATTCCAACCACCAGTTGGGATCAAAACTGTGGGCGCAGGCCGAACGCACCACCACGACCGACACCAATATTCAGGCGCATTTGCCCGCTGTTCAGGCCCGGCTTGCCGATTACACCGCCGATCCGGTGCTTGGGCCCTTGATGACCGGCGCACAAGCTTGGCTGGATCAGCACCGCAAAACCCATCTGACGCCCGAAAATCGTAAAAAATGGGACAACCGCAAACAAATGCAACGCAAACTGGCCAGACAAGCCGCCGCCGCGCAAAGCGCCGCGCCGGATCAGGCACAACCATGATGCGCCCCGTTGCCATTCTGTGCGGCCCGGCACCGTTTGCCTGCGTGATTGCTGTGGCCGCCGCACTGTTTGCAACCGCTGTCCGTGCCGAACCGATGGCCAATCTCGCGCCCGGCAATTTCGTGAAAATCATCCGCGACTACGACGCAGACACCGACCAATTTATCAACGCCCCGCCAAAAGGCGAAGCCGACGCCTGTTTTCAAATCACAGCGATCACGGATCAGGGCGTGCAGATGGTATTGGTCGCAGGCCTTTACCACCCGTGGTGGAGCGACGCGCCCATTTTGCCCGGCGCAACGGACACTTGGTCAAATTCGCCTGGCTATCTGGAAAACCGCCCCGATGCGGCCCCACTTGACCTTATCCGACAGATCTTCCTTGGTGTTGATGGCTGCCCGGCAGCCTGATCCGCCCCAAACTGTGACTGGACCCTTACCGATGACCCCCGAATTAACCGTTCTCGCACTGGCAGCCCTGCTGCAAGCCGCACAGTTTGTGGTGTTTGCCATGCCCGCCAATGTGGAACTGACGCCGAAATATACCACCGGCCCGCGCGATACCGCGCCCCCCCGACCGTTGTCGAAAACCACCGCCCGGTTGCAGCGCGCGTTGAACAATCATTTCGAAGGCCTGATCTTGTTCACCATCGCGGTGGTCGTCGTCACGTTGGGGCAGCAATCTACCCAGCTTACGCAATACGCCGCCTACACGTATCTTGGCGCGCGGGTGGCTTATGTGCCCGCCTATGCCTTCGGGCTTAGCCCTTGGCGATCGGCGATCTGGGCGCTAGGTTTTGGCGCGACGGTCGTTATGCTGCTTGCGGCGTTGATCTAACCCTTTCACTTTGGCCCAACTACTCTCGGGGGTCCGGGGGCAGACAGCCCCCGGCCTTTGCCGAGAAAAGGAACCACCATGGCACAGTATGACGCAATCATCATCGGCTCCGGCCCCGGCGGCTATGTCTGCGCGATCCGCGCGGCGCAACTGGGGCTGAATGTGGCCGTAGTGGAGGGCCGCGACACGCTGGGCGGCACGTGTCTGAACGTCGGTTGCATCCCGTCAAAGGCGCTGCTGCACGCCACGCACCAATTGCACGAAGTGCATGAAAACCATGAAAAAATGGGGCTGATGGGGGGGGCGCCAACCGTGGATTGGGCCCGCATGCAGGCGTATAAAGCCGATGTTGTGGCGGGCAACACCAAGGGGATCGAGTTTTTGTTCAAGAAAAACAAGATCACCTGGATCAAAGGCTGGGCCAGCATTCCGGCCCCCGGTCAGGTCAAGGTGGGCGACGATCTGCACAGTGCCAGACATATCGTCATCGCCACCGGCTCTGAGGCCGCCAGCCTGCCGGGGGTGACGGTGGACAAGGCCGTGGTGGTCACCTCGACCGGGGCCTTGACCTTGGGCGCAATTCCCAAATCCATGGTGGTGATCGGCGCAGGTGTGATCGGGCTGGAAATGGGTTCGGTTTATGCGCGGCTGGGCACGGTGGTGACGGTTGTGGAATATCTTGACGCAATCACCCCGGGCATGGACGCCGAAGTGGCGAAAACCTTCCAGCGGATTTTGACCAAACAGGGGATGAAATTCATTCTGGGGGCGGCGGTGCAAGGCGTGGCTGTGGGCCAAAAGGGTGCGACCGTCAGCTATAAGCTGCGCAAAACCGAAGCCGAGGTCAGCCTTGACGCGGATGTAGTGCTGGTGGCCACCGGGCGTAAACCGTTTACCACGGGCCTCGGGCTGCAGGCGTTGGGCGTCGAGACGCTGCCGCGCGGCCAGATCAAGACCGACGCACATTTTGCCACCAATATCAAAGGCCTATACGCCATCGGCGATGCGATCAGCGGCCCGATGCTGGCGCATAAGGCCGAAGATGAAGGCATGGCTTTGGCCGAGATCATGGCGGGCAAGTCCGGTCATGTGAATTACGGCGTGATCCCCGGCGTGATCTATACCACGCCCGAAGTGTCCAATGTGGGCGCGACCGAAGAGGTGCTGAAAGCCGAAGGTCGCGCCTATAAGGTGGGCAAGTTCAGCTTTATGGGCAATGCCCGCGCCAAAGCGGTGTTTCAGGGCGAAGGCTTTGTAAAGATTCTGGCCGATGCCGCGACGGACCGGATTTTGGGCGCGCATATCATTGGCCCGATGGCGGGCGATTTGATCCATGAGGTCTGTGTCGCGATGGAATTTGGCGCATCGGCGCAGGATCTGGCCCTGACTTGCCATGCGCATCCGACCTATTCCGAAGCGGTGCGCGAAGCGGCTTTGGCGTGTGGGGATGGGGCCATTCACGCCTAGATTGGTGACTTTTGCCAACAAGGGGCGGGGGGGGCGCACCCCCCAGCTTTGCGGCCATGCCGCACCTCCCCCAAAGCCCGCCAATGGCGTATTTGCGCCAAAATGAAACGCAATTTTAGATAAATTTTCGTAAAATCAGTCGGCTTAGGTCTGTTTCCACAGCCAGTTCAACAGGCCGGTGGTGCTACCATCCGGGTTTACCCCCACCACCAAAGCCGCCTCCATCGCGCCATCGGGTTCGGTCATCCGCACTTTTGCAAACGCCCCTGCCCCGGCGTCGGCGGCGATGCCGTCATCGGCATTGCTTGTATAGCGCGCACCGGCGGTGGCGCCGTAGGCGGCGTGGTCATCGTAGATCGCTGCGTTCACCGCCTCATCAAAGAAAATCTGGCTGGTCAGCACGGCGTTGTCCTGCAAGATCACCTTGTAGTGGATATGCGTGGTGCGGCCCCGGTACCACCCCGGAAAGATGGTCTGGAACGTCGCAACCCCGGCCTTATCTGTCATCTGGGTGCCGCGCATAAAAGTCTGGCCCGTGGTATCCGCGCCGCCCATGTTCCGCACGCCGGAATAGGCCCCCGCCGCATCGCAGTGCCAGACGTCAACCCGCGCGCCCACAATGGGCGTGCAATCGGCGTCCACCACTTGCAGCCGCACCACCATTGGCAGACCCGGGCGGCCTTCAGTGATATCGGCGCGGACGAGTTTGGGATCAACGTAGAACGGGCCTTCGGTAAGCTCTGGCTGCAACAGGCAAACATCGGTTGAGATTAACCCCGCCTTGTTTGCCTCGGCGCGCAGCGCTGCAGGCAGGGTTGCCGCAATCACCGGGGCCAAAGACAAGGCTTTCAAAACGGTGCGACGGTCAAGGGTCGATAGGGCGTGCATGCTGGTCCTCGGGTTATGGTTTGCATAAATAAACGCGAAAGGATGAAAGTTCCGTCGCATATTCTGGCAAGGCACGAAGAATTTACCCTGCCAGATGCCGCAGCCCTTGGGTGACGTCCGTGCGCACCGCCAGCCGCAAGCCCGGCTCGTCCCCGGCGCGCAAGGCCGACAGAATCATCCGGTGGTGCTGCGGCATTTCGCGCCGCGGGATTTTTTGGTAAAGGGCGGCCATTGTTGGCCCCAGTTGCAGCCAAACCGTTTCACACATCGCCAACATGGCAGGCGTTTGCGCGCGCAGATACAGCATGCGGTGAAATTCCAGATTGGTGCGCACATAGGCCACCGCGTCTTGGTTCATCACCGCCTCTTGGTTCAAGGCATTGATCGCGGCCAGCCGGTCAATCAGCGCAAAATGCGCCCGGGGCAGCGCACGGGCGGCCATTTCGGGTTCCAGCATGGCGCGAATCGATGCCAGTTCCTCGATACGTTCGGGCGACAGTTCGGGGGTGGAAATCCGGCCCGACAGTGACATGGTGAACGCGCCTTCGGCGACCAGACGGCGCACCGCGTCACGCGCAGGCTGCACGGAGACACCAAACTGCTGCGCCAAACCGCGCAAGGTAATCGCGCGGCCCGGGGCCATCTCGCCGTGCATCACTTGCTGGCGCAAGGTGCGATACAGCCGCTCATGGGCGGCGGCGTTGGGATCGGCAAGGCGCGGTTTGATCGGCATGATCGCAGCCAAGCACCGCCGCGCCCCGTTCGTCAAGCCCACGCTTCGTCAGGCCCGCGCGACGTCAAGCCCGCGCTGCTTCAGACCGGCGCTGAGTTAGGCTTGCACAAAACGAAACGCCTGCAACCCACCGCCGTGAAGCCTTAACCACGCGCGTTCGGCCTGCCAGCCGGGGTATAACCGGGCGACAACGGCCCAAAAGGCAGGCGAATGGTTCATTTCAACCAGATGTGCCACTTCGTGCGCTGCGACATAGGCCAACACCTGCGGCGGCGCCATGATCAGGCGCCACGAATACATCAACGCCCCATCTGCCGTGCAAGACCCCCAGCGTGATTTGGTATCGCGTAACGAAATCCGGGTAACCCTGCGGCCCAACCGGGCTGCGCAAGTGTCGGTTGCGGCTGCCAGCCGGTCGCGCGCCAAAACCTTCAGGTATGCCAGAACCTTGGCGGCCGCCCGCGCCGGATCGCCCGGCACCAGCAACTGATCGCCCGCAATCTGCACCGATCGCCCGGGGCCGGATACCAGTTGCACCAAGCGCCCCTCAACCGGGATCACCGAACCGATGCCCACCCCCGTCAGCACCGGCATCTTGGCAAGGGCTGCGCGGATCCAGCCTTCCTGGGCGGTGGCAAAAGCCATCGCTTCGGCCTCATAGGCACGGGCGGGCAAAGACAGTGTCACCCGCCCATCCGCCTGCGACACCCGCAGCGAAAAGCGCCGCGCGCGCGCAGTGCGGCGCAAGGTGATTTCAACGGGCGGAAAGCCGGGAAGCTGGGGCATAAGACCTCGGATAAGCGGTGTGCAGCATAGCCATCTGCGCGGGCGCTGCAACTGGTGCAAAAGCCTTTACACCGCCGCCCGACTGTGGCAAGCGACACCATTCCGAAGTATCGGCCCTTTGGGGGCCACCGCGCAAAAAGGGAAATCCATGCCATTGGCCGAATGGGGAACCAAGCGTATCTGCCCGACCACCGGGAAACGCTTTTACGATTTGAACCGCACACCCATCGTCAGCCCTTATACGGGCGAAGTGGTGGACATCGAAAGCGCGCGCCGCAAAATGGCCGCCGCTGTGATTGCCCGCGTGCAGCCTGAAAAAGATGATGCCGTTCTGGTCGATGATCTGGAAGGCGATGATGAATTGCTGGTGGCAGATGCCGCCGATGATGCCGAACTGGATGACGAGCTGTTGGAAGACGACACCGATGACAACGTGTCACTCGATGAGTTGACCGATGTTGCGGGCGACGAAGAAGACGTCTGATTTATTGATCAGGGCGACGGGGGCGGGGCATGTTTTACCCCTTGCACCGCCTCGCGCCCTGACCTAAATACCGCTGACGATATTCCAGATATCGTGAAACGATGGGGCCATAGCTCAGCTGGGAGAGCGCTTGCATGGCATGCAAGAGGTCATGAGTTCGATCCTCATTGGCTCCACCAAATTTCCAAAGTCAAACGATGTGCAAAGTCGCCCGCCGGTTCAGCGGGCGTTTTGCTGTGGCAGCTAGCTGTTGGCTTTGCCTTCCAGCGCAGCAATCCGAGCCGCCAATGCGGCGTTTTCTTCGCGGGCTTTGACGGCCATCGCGCGCACCGCATCAAAATCTTCGCGGGACACAAAATCGCGGTCGGCCATCCAGCGGTCAATCAACCCCTTCATCGCGGTCTCAGCCTCGGTTTTGGCGCCTTGGGCCACCCCCATCGCATTCGTCATCAGCTTGGACATGTCATCAAACAGCTTGTTTCCGGCCTGCATCTGGGCCTCCTTTCGTTGGTTCATATATGCGAGCGCACAGGCTGCGATGCAAGGTGGCGCTTGCGCACAGGCATCACGTTGACAAGCCGCACCACTTTGCTGACAACCGCATGTGCAACCATCCCAGGACCCCCATGACCTATATTCCGTTTCCAAACCTTTCGCCTGAAATTTTTGCCTTTGATATCGGCGGCTTTACGTTTGCGCTGCGGTGGTATGCGCTGGCCTATATTGTCGGGCTGGTGGCGGGTTGGAAACTGATCGTGCGAATGGTCACGACGCCCCGGCTGTGGGCGACCACCCCGCCGATGACGCCCGAAGCGGTGGAACGGTTGCTGACGTGGATCATTCTGGCGGTCATTCTAGGGGGGCGGCTGGGCTATGTGCTGTTTTATCAGCCCGGCCATTTCTGGCAAAACCCGGGCCAGATTCTGCGGGTCTGGGAAGGGGGCATGTCGTTTCACGGTGGCTTTCTGGGGGTGGTTGTTGCCGGTCTGGTGTTTGCGTGGCGCGGCAAAATTCCGGTGCTGCCGCTGGCCGATCTGATGGCTGCGGTGGTGCCAATCGGATTGTTTTTAGGCCGCGTCGCGAATTTCATCAACGCCGAACTTTGGGGCCGTGCCACCACCATGCCATGGGGCGTGGCCTTTCCGGGCGAGGCCGCGCAAACCTGTGCTGGCGTGCTGGGCATTTGCGCGCGTCATCCCAGCCAATTGTATGAAGCTGCCACCGAGGGCCTTTTGCTGTTTGTCGTGATGAGCTACCTGATCTGGCGCAAAGACTGGCTGAAATCACCCGGCCGCATCGCCGGGCTGTTCTTTGCAGGCTACGGCGTATCACGCTTTGGGATCGAGTTTTTTCGCCAACCCGACGCCCAGTTCATCAGCGACGGCAACCCGTTGGGGCTGGCGCTGCAGGTCGGCGGCTATGGGTTGACCATGGGGCAGGTTCTGACGGTGCCGATGATTGTTGCCGGCCTGTGGTTGATCACCCGTCGCACTGCTGGCACAAAGCCCGCAGCACAGCCGCAATGACCGCGCTGGGTGATCTGCTGATCCGGCGGATTGCCCAGACCGGGCCGATGACCTTGGCTGACTATATGGCCGAATGTCTGATGCACCCCCAGCACGGCTATTACAGCACCCGCGATCCGTTTGGCGCGGCGGGCGATTTCACCACCGCGCCAGAAATCAGCCAGATATTTGGCGAAGTGTTGGGGCTGGCTTTGGCCCAAAGCTGGCTGGATCAAGGGGCACCGCCCCGGTTTACGCTGGCCGAACTTGGCCCCGGCCGGGGCACCTTGATGGCCGATGTGCTGCGCGCCACCAAATCGGTGCCCGGATTTCACAGCGCCGCCCAAGTGGTGCTGGTTGAGACGTCGGTGCAGTTGCGGGCGCGCCAGCGGCAAACCTTGGGCGATCACGCGGTGCAATGGCTGGACACCGCGCCAGATCTGCCCGATGCGCCGTTGTTCTTGCTGGCCAATGAATTTTTTGACGCGCTGCCGATCCGCCAGTTCACCCGTGCGCCGGATGGGTGGAGCGAAACCATCATCGGCCTGACCGCAGGCGCGCTTGCGCTTGGGCGCACAGACGCCAGCCCAGTTGCCGCCCTTCACGCGCGGCTGGCCGATACCAACCTTGGCGATATTGTCGAAATATGCCCAGCCGCCACCGCGATCATGGCCAGCATCGGCGCGCGCATCGCGGCCCATGGCGGACTGGCTGTGATCATCGACTACGGCGATTGGGTCTCGCGCGGCGATACGTTTCAGGCGGTGCAGACCCATCAGTTCACCCACCCGCTGGCCGCCCCCGGCCAAGCCGACCTGACAGCCCATGTGGATTTCGCAGCCCTTGCCGCCGCCGCCCATCCGGCGCGCACGGCCTATACCACCCAAGGCGATCTGCTGTTGGCGCTGGGGATCGCGGCGCGGGCCGCCAAACTGGGCCAAAGCCTGACCGGCCCGGCGCTTTCCTTGCATCAAACCGCGGCACAGCGCTTGACCGCGCCGCATGAAATGGGAAGGTTGTTCAAAGCACTTGGTATATTTGCTCCGTCATCCCTTGCGCCGCCCGGATTTTCATAATGCTTGAAATCATCACCTCCGATGCGCTGCCGATGCGGCACGGGTTTTTCACCCGCAAAGGCGGCGCGTCCTCGGGTATCTTTGCCGGGCTGAACTGCGGCCCGGGCTCATCGGATCAATCCGACGTCGTTGCCATCAACCGCGCCCGGGTGGCTGACGCGATGGGGGTGGGTCCGCCGCATCTTATCACCATCAACCAGGTGCATTCCGCCGATGTCATAACGGTCAGCGCACCGTTTTCCGACCGTCCCCGCGCCGATGCAATGGTTACCGCCACCCCCGGTATCGCGCTGGGTGTGCTGACGGCAGATTGCCAGCCCGTGCTGTTTGCCGATGCGCGCGCGCATGTGATTGGGGCGGCACACGCAGGCTGGCGCGGCTGCAAAGACGGCGTTCTGGAAGCCACCCTTACCGCGATGGAGGCGATGGGCGCGCAACGCAACCGCATTGTCGCGGTGATCGGCCCGTGCATTTCGCAAGCGGCCTATGCGGTGGGGCCAGAGTTTTTTGAAACCTTCACCGATGATGATCCCGCAGCCGTGCGGTTCTTTATCAACGGCGCCGGCGACCGGCTGCAGTTCGATTTGCCGGGCTATGGCCTGTCGCGGCTGCGTGCCGCGGGCATCGCCCATGCCGAATGGACACGGCACTGCACCTACGCAGCCCCGGATCGATTCTTTTCCTATCGGCGCACAACCCACGCGGGCGAGGCTGACTATGGCCGCCTGATTTCGGTGATCCGGCTGTAAACCGCGGGCAATCACGGCAAATCGGGCCAAAATCTGCCGCAATTGGTGGAAACAATTCGCGCCAGACTCGGTGCATTGTTGAAATTGTCAAAATTTATTTAATATATTCAGATAGTTAATTGAAATATTTGACAGGCCTGGATTATCCCAGCCGCGGCAGAGGTATTTCAAACTTAGGTCAAATCCGCGCCGCATTGCAGGGTCAGTTTAGCTCTGACAGTTGTTGCATCCGGACAGGAGCTTGCCATGAAAAAAGATCGCCGTTGGTTGAAAGCCGCCATCACCGCCGCCGCCGAGCCGCAGATTGAGATGCCTTGGGCGCGCAGCAGCCGCCGCCGCCCGGAGGCGCTGAAGGCAGGCACCGTATCGGCCAAACCGCGCGCCATCGCCGCGCGCTAACCTTGATTGATTCGCCGCAAAAGGCCGGGCAATGCCCGGTCTATTGCATTTTGCGCCATCCTTCGCGCAAACCGGGCAGCGACAAAATGTTCAGCGTCGCGCGGGCGTAAACAATCCAGTGGCCGCTGCCGCATCGTTGCCCCAGCCAAGATCAATTAAGAATTAATTTTGACAAGCCGTCGCGTTTCCGCCACCTTTGCCGCACAGATGTCCCTCTGTGTAAACAGGCGGTGACGGGTGCGATCAGACCGCAAGGCAGCCCCGTCATTGCACCGGATCGGCCCAACAAGGCCGCCTCGGGATGATGCTCGGTCAAGGCCGCCCCGATGCTCCTCTGGCATCATATAGGGGCGGCCTGAACATTTTCAGAATTGGCAAAACCGGGGCAAAAAACCTTTGAAGGATTTTGCAAATTTTTTGCTAAAAAATTTTGCGCCGTGGCCGGTGCCGGGCCTTAGGCCTGCCGCTCTAACCGCGCTTCCAGCACGTCAAACGGCAGTCCGGGTTCATCTTTTGCGCAGCGGATCACCAGACTGGTTTTCACGTTCGCCACATTTTCGGCCCGCAGCAGTTGCTCGGTCAGAAAATTCTGAAAACTGGACAGATCCGGTGCCACGCATTTCAAAATGAAATCAATCTCGCCGTTCAGCATGTGACATTCGCGCACCAAGGGCCAGGCGCGGCAGCGGGACTCAAAGGTTGAAAGATCGGCCTCGGCTTGGCTTTGCAGCCGAACCATCGCAAAGACCTGCACTTCAAAGCCCATCTCGCGCGCGTTGATGTCAGCGTGATAGCCGTTGATATAGCCCGCCTCTTCCAACGTGCGCACCCGGCGCAGGCAGGGTGGCGCGGAAATCCCCACGCGTTTGGCCAGCTCCACATTGGTCATCCGCCCATCGGCTTGCAGTTCGGCCAAAATCTGGCGATCAATGGGGTCAAGCTTGGATGCAGACATTTCATTCTCCCATTTCGGGGCGGAATGTAGGGTGTCGCGACGTTCCGCGCAATAATGTTTCACAACTGCGCAATAAATTAACGCAAGACATCACAATTGCGCAAGCTTGGCGCAACAGCTGCGCTGGGGCTTTCCGCCGCCATGATCCCACCATATATCAGCAGTCGGCAAGATTCTGGGGGCTATGATGGCAGAGACACGGCACACAAAGGTTTTGATCATCGGCTCTGGCCCGGCGGGTTATACCGCCGCCGTCTATGCCGCGCGGGCCATGATAAACCCGATTTTGGTGCAGGGCATTCAACCCGGCGGCCAGTTGACCATTACGACAGAGGTCGAAAATTGGCC
>JANPLZ010000084.1:0-5486 GCA_031422555.1 Cypionkella sp.
CGTGACGGCAGAATATCTGAACGCCTGCGAAGTGCTGGAGATCAAAGTCGCTCAAGGGGCCAAGCCCGGTGAAGGCGGCCAGTTGCCCGGCATGAAAGTAACCGCGTTGATCGCGCGGTTGCGCCACAGCACGCCGGGGGTGACGCTGATCAGCCCGCCGCCGCATCACGATATCTATTCGATCGAAGATCTGGCGCAGTTGATTTATGACCTGAAGCAGATCAACCCGCGCGCCAAAGTGACGGTCAAGCTGGTCAGCCAGTCGGGCGTTGGCACCATTGCGGCGGGCGTGGCCAAGGCCAAGGCCGACGTCATTCTGATCTCGGGGCATAATGGTGGCACCGGGGCCAGTCCCGGCACGTCGATCAAATATGCAGGCCTGCCGTGGGAAATGGGCCTGACCGAAGCGCATCAGGTGCTGGCGATGAACAACCTGCGCGAACGGGTAACGCTGCGCACCGATGGGGGCTTGCGCACGGGCCGCGATGTGGTCATGGCGGCCATGATGGGGGCCGAAGAATACGGCATCGGCACGGCGGCACTGATTGCGATGGGCTGCATCATGGTGCGGCAGTGCCAATCCAACACCTGCCCGGTCGGGGTTTGCACCCAAGATGCCAAGCTGCGCGAAAAGTTCACCGGCACGGCGGATAAGGTGGTCAACCTGATCACCTTTTACGCCCAGGAAGTGCGCGAGATTGTGGCCAGTATAGGGGCGCGGTCGATGGATGAAATCATCGGCCGGGCGGATTTGCTGTCACAAGTGTCGCGTGGTGCGGCGCATCTGGATGATCTTGATTTGAACCCGCTGCTGATCTCGGTCGATGGTGCGTCGAAAATCACCTATGACCGGTCCAAACCGCGCAACCATGTGCCCGATACGCTGGACGCCGAAATTGTCAAGGACGGCGCGCGCTTCTTTGAGGATGGTGAAAAGATGCAGCTATCCTATGCGGTGCGCAACACGCATCGCACCATTGGCACCCGGGCCAGCAGCCACATTGTCAAGAAATTCGGCATGCGCAACGCGTTGCAGTCTGACCATCTGACGGTAAAACTGTCCGGGTCTTGTGGGCAATCCTTGGGCGCTTTTGCGGTGCAGGGGTTAAAGCTGGAGGTAATGGGCGACGCCAATGACTATGTTGGCAAGGGTCTGTCGGGGGCGACAATCGTTGTGCGCCCGCAGATGATGTCGCCGCTGACCGCCTGCGATAACACCATCATCGGCAACACGGTGCTGTATGGGGCAACGGCGGGGTATCTTTATGCCGCGGGGCGCGCGGGCGAACGGTTTGCGGTGCGCAACTCGGGCGCGTCGGTGGTGGTCGAAGGCTGTGGGTCCAACGGGTGTGAATATATGACCGGCGGGGTTGCGGTGATTTTGGGCCGGATTGGGGCTAACTTTGGCGCTGGCATGACCGGTGGCATGGCCTATGTCTACGATCCAAAAGGCGTGGCTGAAGACTTTTTGAACCTTGAAACCGTTGTTACCTGTGCTGTCGGGCACCCCTATTGGGAGGCGCAGCTGCGCACCCTGATCGAGGCGCATGTGGCCGAAACCGACAGCCGCCATGGCGCGCGGATATTGGCAAACTGGGCAGCAGAGCGGGCGAATTTTCTGCAAATCTGTCCCAAGGAAATGTTGGTCCATCTTCCGCATCCCCTGTCGGATGAGGCGATCAAAATTCCGGCGGAATAAATCGCTGCGGCCCCCAAGACAGTTGGGGGCCGCGCAATCTGTGCAGGTTTTCGGTATTGCCCGCGGTCACTGACGGCGTTGTCTTGACGATATGGACAAGTTCAGTTCAATGCTTGGCGATGGCTGACACAACAAAACCCGGACCGAAAAAGAAATCACCCGCTCCGGCCTTGGCCAGCAAGGAACGTTTGACGCTGCGGCGTGTGTTGCGCCTGTTCGGGCGCGGCTTGGCGGGGCTGGCAGCATTTTATGCCGTGCTGATCGTGCTGTTCAGCTTACTGCCGCCGCCGATCAACATCTACCAGCTGCAAGAAAGCTGGCGTCTGGGTGGCATAAGCAAAGACTGGGTGTCTTGGGACGACATCTCACCTGCGATGGCGCGGTCGGTGGTTGCCGCTGAAGACGCCAATTTCTGCCTGCATTGGGGTTTTGACATGGCCGCCATCCGTGCGGCAGTCGATCAAGGCAGCCAGCGCGGCGCATCGACCTTGACGCAGCAAGTCGCGAAAAACACCTTTCTGTGGCATGGCCGATCGTGGCTGCGCAAAGCGATGGAGGCGGTTTTGACCCCGGCGATCGAACTGGTCTGGTCAAAGCAGCGCATTTTGGAAGTTTACCTGAATGTCGCCGAATTTGACGAAGGCGTGTTTGGCGTGCAGGCCGCAGCCCAGCATCATTTTGGCGTCGATGCCCGCGATCTGACCGACACCCAAGCCGCCCGTCTGGCGGCGGTGCTGCCCGATCCACAGGGGCGCTCTGCGTCTGATCCATCGGATTTTGTCCGCAAACGCACCCGTGCCATTCTTTCGGGGGCCGAAACCATAGCAGCGGATGGCCGCGCGGATTGCTTTCAATCGGCAGAATAGGCGCGGTCGCCCGGTTGAACCTGTCAGCGGTGGACCGCACAAATCGCAACATTGCCAATGGCAAGTGCACGCAGCTGAAGTATAAAGATCAACAGGCGCCGCCGCAGTGCAATGGCTGTTGACGTAAAAATGGTTAAGGACTTGCCCCAATGAACCGTCTCTATCACGCGCCGCTTTCGCCGTTCTGCCGCAAAGTGCGCCTGACTTTGGCCGAGAAACGTCTGGACGTAGAACTGGTCGAAGAACGCTATTGGGAGCCGACCCCCGATTTCCTAAAGCGCAACCCCGCCGGAAAAGTGCCGGTTTTGCGCATTGAAAACCGTTTGATGAGCGAATCGCAAGCGATCTGCGAATATTTGGAAGAGGCGCATCCAACCCCGCCCCTGATGCCGCGCGACCCGGATGGCCGCTATGAAGTGCGCCGTCTATGTGCCTGGTTTGACGATAAATTTCACGCTGAAGTGACGTCAAAGCTGTTGTATGAGCGGGTTAACAAAAAGCTGATGGCGCAAGGCTATCCGGACTCCAAGAATGTGAAGTCGGGGGCCGGACGGATCAAGTATCACATCGACTATCTGGGCTGGCTGTTGGATCAACGGCGCTGGCTTGCGGGCGATGTGATGACGCTGGCCGATCTGACGGCGGCGGCGCATCTGTCCTGTCTGGATTACATCTCGGATGTCGATTGGAACCGGTCGGCCACGGTAAAAGACTGGTATGCCAAGATCAAATCGCGCCCGTCTTTCCGCACCTTGCTGGCGGATCAGGTGTCTGGCTTTCCCCCGCCCGCGCATTATGCCGATCTTGATTTTTGATCCCAAGGCCGGGGGTTTCACCCCCCCGGACCCCCGTGGAGTATTTGGACCAAAATGAATGGGTTCAAGGAAGAACTGATCGCGCGGGCAAAAAGCGAAGGGTTTTCCAAACTGGGGATCTGCGCCCCCGGTGCAGCCCCTGAAACCGCAGGCCGCTTGCGGGCGTTTTTGGCGGCGGGGCATCATGGTCAGATGGCATGGATGGCGGAACGAGAGGCATGGCGCGGGTCTGCCGCTGCGCTGTGGCCGCAGGCGAAATCGGTGATCATGCTGGCCGAAAGCTATACCCCGCCGCAAGATCCTTTGGCTGTGCTGACCCAACCCGACCGCGCCGCGATATCCGTCTATGCCCAAGGCCGCGATTATCATGATCTGGTCAAGCGGCGGCTGAAACGGTTGGGCCGGTGGCTGGTTGATCAGACCGGGGCCGAGATTAAGGTGTTTGTCGATACCGCCCCGGTGATGGAAAAGCCGCTGGCGCAGGCGGCGGGTTTGGGGTGGCAAGGCAAGCATACCAATCTGTTGTCGCGCGATCTGGGCAACTGGTTTTTCCTTGGCGCGATTTTTACCACGCTGGAATTGCCGCCCGATGGGGCTGAAATCAGCCATTGCGGCAGTTGCACGGCCTGTCTGGATATCTGCCCGACCAAAGCATTTCCGGCCCCGTATCAGTTGGATGCGCGGCGCTGCATTTCCTATTTGACCATCGAACACAAAGGCCAGGTGGACCGCGATCTGCGCGCGTTGATGGGCAACCGGATTTATGGTTGTGATGATTGCCTTGCCGTTTGTCCGTGGAATAAATTTGCCCAAGCCGCCACCGAGTTGGGCTATCACCCCCGCGTTGGTGCGCCGGAATTGGCCGAATTGGCCAAGCTGGATGACGCCGCGTTTCGTGCGCGGTTTTCCGGCAGCCCAATCAAACGCATTGGCCGTGACCGGTTCGTGCGCAATGTGCTGTATGCGATTGGCAATTCAGGTCTGGCGGGCCTGTCTGAAGTTGCCGCCGCGTTGCGCGATGATCCTGATGCCACGGTCGCCGATGCGGCACGCTGGGCTATGGCTCGGCTTGCACCTGACGCAGCGTATCACGAAGCGCCGTAATCCGGGTTTGTAAATCTGTGATCGCAGCAAAACTTAGACCGCTGTGATCCTTGATACACTGCGGCAGCGTCCGGAGTTTTTCTTGCAGGCCAAGCCCGAATTTCGTCAGCCCAATGCGCACCTGCCGCTGATCCGCCGTATCCCTTTGGCGCGTCAGCAGCCCGGCCACTTCCATCCGTTTCAACAGCGGCGTCACCGTGTTCGAATCCAGATGCAACGCCGCCCCAAGCTGGCCCACCGTCTGGTTGTCTTCGGTGCCCAGCAAGATCAGCACCAGATATTGCGGATAGGTCAAACCCATGTCATCCAGCAGCGGTTTGTAGGTCGCCTGAATGGCATGCGCCGCTGAATATAGCGCAAAACACAGCATATTTGACAAAGGCAAAGCTGGTGGCATCGGCGGCACCTCGTTCATTCAACCCAAGTATACAGGGATTGGTGAAAATGGGATTGACGTTTTTCAATTCATATATTAAATCGCACACGATATAATCGCAAGCGATATAAGGAGACGCAAAATGGTATCGAAAGTGGTCTACACCACCCAGGCGCGGGCATCGGGTGGCGGTCGTGAAGGCAAATCGGCAACCCTTGATGGGGCGCTGGCGGTCACACTGGCGCCACCAAAGGAAATGGGCGGGTCGGGGGCTGGCAACAACCCTGAGCAGTTGTTCGCCGTGGGCTATGCTGCCTGCTATCTGGGGGCGATGCGTTTTGCTGCCAGCAGCGAAAAGCTGGGCACGGTTCCGGCAGAGGCCACCGTTACATCCAGCGTTGGCATCGGCGGGCGCGATGAGGGCGGCTTTGGTCTGAACGTGTCGCTGGAAGTGTCGATGCCCGGCGTCGACCGGGCTGTCGCCGAAAAAATCATGGAACGCGGGCATTTCATCTGCCCCTATTCCAACGCCATCAAAGGCAATCTGACCGTTGTGACAACACTGGTTTAACCTGTCCTCTTGTCGATCTGTTCCGTCCCAGCGTAGGTTTGCGCCAAACGGGGGG
>JANPLZ010000085.1:0-49226 GCA_031422555.1 Cypionkella sp.
CAAACCGGTCAGCCGCTATTTCGACCGCATCTCGCGCCCCGAACATCTGCTGACCGCCCTGCCGCGCGCCATGGCCGTGCTAACCGACCCGGTCGAATGCGGCCCGGTCACGCTAGCGTTTTGCCAAGACGTGCAGGCCGAAGCCTATGACTACCCCGCATCGTTCTTTGCGCCCAAAGTCTGGAAAATTCGCCGCCCCGAGGCGGACGCGGATGAGATGGCCCAAGCCATCGCCGCCATCAAAGCCGCCAAGAACCCGGTGATGGTGGCCGGGGGCGGGGTGATTTATTCCGGGGCCGAAGCCGCGCTTGCGGCCTTTGCCCGCGCGCACTGCATTCCGGTGGTGGAAACCCAAGCCGGCAAATCGGCGTTGCAGTTTGATCACCCATTGAACTTTGGCCCGGTAGGGGTGACGGGCGCGTCTTCGGCCAACACCGTATGCGGGGATGCCGATCTGGTGATCGGGATTGGCACCCGGTTTCAGGATTTCACCACCGGCAGCTGGTCAATCTTCAAAAACCCTGACCGGCGCATCCTGTCGATCAACGTCGCCGCCTATGACGCCTATAAACACGGCGCAATCCATCTGGTGTCTGACGCGAAGATCGCGTTGCAAGTCATTGGCAAGGCTTTGGGATCCCACAAATGGCCCGCAATTGTCAATCTGCAATCTGACTGGGCGGCGATCACGGCAGCGGTCAAGGCGGCCCCTGTCAGCAACGCCTTGCCGACCGATATGCAAGTGATCGGGGCGGTGCAGCGCAGTGCGGGGCAATCCACCGTG
The DNA here is from genome assembly GCA_031422555.1 of Cypionkella sp. GTDB lineage: Bacteria > Pseudomonadota > Alphaproteobacteria > Rhodobacterales > Rhodobacteraceae > JANNAT01. Next base: position 785 of record JANPLZ010000085.1, read on the forward strand.
GTGATGGGCGCCGCGGGCACCATGCCCGGCGAGTTGCACAAGATCTGGGATGCGCCAACGGGCGGCTATCACATGGAATACGGCTTTTCCTGCATGGGCTATGAAATTGCCGGAGCGCTTGGCCTTAAAATGGCGCGCCCGCAGGCGGATGTGGTCTGCATGCTGGGCGATGGCAGCTATATGATGGCCAATTCCGAACTGGCAACGGCGGTGATGATGGGGGTGCCGTTTACCGTGGTGCTGACCGACAATCGCGGCTTTGGCTGTATCAACAGGTTGCAGAAATCCACGGGCGGGGCTGGATTCAACAACCTGTTGGACGACAGCTATCACGTCAACCCGTCGCATATTGATTTTGCCGCTCATGCCGGTGCGATGGGCGCGCATGCGGTCAAGGTTGGCGATATTGCGCAATTGGAAGTCGCACTGCGGATGGCGAAATCCAGCGCAATTCCGGTGGTCATCGTGATTGATACCGATCCTTGGGCCGGCACCGAAGGCGGCGGCGCGTGGTGGGATGTGGCCATTCCCGAAGTGTCGGTGCGCCCCGGCGTGCAGGCAGCGCGGATGAACTATCAAGCGCAACTTGCGGGTTTGCGTGCCACCGAATAGAGCGGTGCATGCAGCCCTGACCCCTTAGCTAAAGGATGCCCCGATGCCCAAACTTTTGGTCAAACCCAGCGGCACCACGGGTCTTGTGCATCACATCACGCCCGCATCGGCAGGGTGGGGCTATGTCGGGTTCAGCGTCTATCGGTTGCTGCCGGGCGATGCGGTAACCGGCCAGACCGGCCCCACCGAGGCGATTTTGGTGATGGTCGAAGGGCATGCGCAAATTACGGCGGCGGGCCGCGACTGGGGCGTGATGGGCGACCGGCTGGATGTGTTTGAACGCAGCCCGCCGCATTGCCTGTATCTGCCGGGGTCCAGCGATTGGCAGGCTGTGGCCACAACGCCTTGCACGATTGCGCTGTGCGCGGCACCCGCCACGCCCACTTCGGCAGCCTATCCCGCGGCGCGGATCGGGCCGGAAGGTATCAGCCTGACTCCGCGCGGCACCGGCACAAATACCCGCTATATCAACAACATCGCCATGGAAAACCGCGATGTGGCGTCCAGTTTGCTGGTGACCGAAGTGTTCACCCCCGCCGGGCATTGGTCGTCCTATCCCAGCCACCGGCACGACGAAGATGACTTTCCGCGCATGACCTATCTGGAGGAAACCTATTACATGCGGCTGGATCCGCCGCAGGGTTTTGGCATCCACCGGGTCTATACCGAAGATGGGTCTTTGGATGAAACCATGGTGGTGAAAAACCACGATGTCACGTTGGTGCCGCGCGGCCATCATCCGGTGGCCGCCGCCTATGGTTACCAGATGTATTATCTGAATGTGATGGCCGGGCCGCGGCGCAACTGGCGGTATCAAAACGATCCCGATCACGACTGGATTGCGGTGCGGGATGCGGCTGCAGCGCAGCCCTAGGCAGCTTGGGCGATCAAGGTCAGCCGCGCGCCGGGGCCAAGCGCGCGCAATTCCGCCTGAACCATCTCGGGGCGGGGCAACTGAGGGCCAAACACCGCGATGCGCCCGGCGTAGCCCAAGGTCTGCAACCGCTCGATCAACCCGACAATATCGCCACAACCGCAATCGGCGGGCGGGGTGGGAAACAACGCGCAAATCACCAGATGCGGCTTGGCTCTTTGCAAAAGCGCTGCGTCAAGGGCCTGCACATGCGTGGTTAACAGCGCGGCATTGATCCGGGGGCGGTTGCCAAACGGCGCTGCACCAACCCCAAAGCCGACAACCAGCACCCGCTCTGCCCCGGTCGTCAGAACGCGCGGATGGTGCAGAAGAACTGTCATACCAAACCCAGCTTTCGGTGGGTCAACCCCGGTCAAACACAACCCTTGGTTTATAATGACCCGACTTACCTAACCAATAGGCTAACGCGACAACCGGACATGGTGCAAGCAAGAACTGGCAAAACCACCATTTGCAGGCTAAATCAAGCTCGGTGTGGTCAAATGTGACGCGGCCCCCGAAGGGAAGGAACTGGCTTTGGACCCGATCGACGATATTTCGGCCGTTCTGGCAGGTGTGCCGATGCCGGTGCTGCTGATCGGGCGGGATGCGCGCGTGCGCGCCGCCAATGCGCTTGCGCTGCGCCTGTTCGGCCCCGCCTGTCTGGGCCGTCATCACGGGCTGACCTTGCGCCAACCCGATCTGTTGGCGGCGATCGCTGCGGCGTTGACGCAAAATATCGCTGGCCGGGCGCGGCTGGTGCTGCCCGGCCCGGCGCAAGACGCGGTGCATGATGTCACCATCACCCCGCTGCCGCAGGGTGCTTTGTGTGCGTTCGAAGATCTGTCGGCGCTGGAACAAATGGATCTGATGCGCCGCGATTTTGTCGCCAACGTTAGCCACGAGCTGCGCACACCGCTGACGGCGCTGCTGGGGTTTATCGAAACCTTGCAAGGGGCCGCCAAAGACGACGGCGCGGCCCGGGCGCGGTTTTTGGCGATCATGGCCGCCGAAGCCGAACGGATGAACCGTCTGGTCGCCGATTTGCTGAACCTGAGCCGGGTCGAAGCCGATGAGCGGCTGCGCCCTGATGGCAGCACCGATGTGGCGTCGGTGGTGCGCGCGGTGGTCGCCACACTGAAACCAATGGCCGACCGGGCCGGGGTCAGCCTGCAGACCGAAGGCATTGATCAGCCCCGGGTATTGCGCGCCGACAGCGACCAGATCACTCAGGTGCTGTCGAACCTGATCGAAAACGCTGTGAAATATGGCAGCAAGGCCGGCACGGCAGTGCGGGTGGTGGTAACGCAGGAAACCGGGCCGCGCGGGGCGCAACTGCGCATGGACATCGAAGATCAGGGCGAAGGCATCGACGCTGTGCATCTGCCGCGCCTGACCGAACGGTTTTACCGGGTGGATGGCCACCGCTCGCGTCAGATGGGCGGCACCGGATTGGGGCTGGCGATTGTGAAACACATTCTGAACCGTCACCGGGGCCGGTTGCTGATCAGCAGTGACAAGGGCAAAGGCAGCCGGTTCTCGGTGATCCTGCCGCAAGACCGCAGCTAGGGCGGGGCGGGTTTGGCACGACAAGCACGCCGTGGCAGGCGCAAAGGCAGTTGGACACCGCCCTTGGCCCTGCCTTATGGCGCAGACTTGCCGGACCCGCGGCATTTGCCGCCGCTCCCCCCAAAAGTTAATCCGCATTAACCTGTCCTTGTCACATGCCTGTTACACAACTGTCGCAAAAGCGGCACCAAGCGCCCCTAGACGGGCGATTGAAGGAACAGCCATCCGGGCCAACCTTATAACCAGACAGGAGCGTTTCATGTCGCTGACCAAAATCATCCCAACCACATTGGCAATCCTTGCCGCCTCTACCGTCGTGGCGTCCGCGCGCGATCAGTTGCAGGTGTCAGGCTCGTCCACCGTGTTGCCTTATGCCACCATCGTTGCCGAAGCGTTCGGCGAAAACACTGATTTCAACACACCGGTTGTTGAAGGCGGCGGTTCGGGTGCTGGCCGTAAAAAACTTTGCGAAGGTGTTGGCGAAGGCACGATTGATATTGCCAACTCATCCTCGCGCATCAAGCAATCCGACATTGATCTGTGCGTCACCAATGGCGTGGCCGAGATCATGGAAGTGCGCTTTGGCTATGACGGCATCGTGTTTGCTTCCGACATCGCCGGTGCAGACTTTGCCTTGACGCCCGCCGATGTGTGGGGCGCTTTGGCTGCCACAACCGTCAAGGACGGCGCCTTGGTTGCGAACGCCGCCAAAACATGGGCTGACGTGAACCCTGCCTTGCCCGCGCAAGACATCATGGTTTTCGTGCCCGGCACCAAGCACGGCACCCGTGAAGTGTTCGACATCGAATTGCTGGAAGAAGGCTGCAAAGCTGGCGGCGCGTATGATCTGCACTTTGCAGCGTCTACCGGTGCGGATGATGATGCTAAAAAGGCTGACGCGATTGCCGCCTGCCACGGTCTGCGCACCGATGGCATGTCGATCGACATCGACGGCGACTATACCGAAACCCTGTCGCGGATTGACGCTAACAAAGCCGCCGTCGGCGTGTTTGGTCTGTCGTTTTATGAAAACAACACCGACAAGCTGAAAGTGGCCACGATCAACGGCATCGTGCCATCGGTCGATACCATTTCCAAAGGCGAATACCCGGTGTCGCGTCCGCTGTTCTTCTACGTCAAGAAAGCCCATATCGGCGTGATCCCCGGCCTGCAGGAATACATCGACTTCTTCGTTTCCGATGACATGGCAGGCCCCGGCGGCGCATTGGCAGACTACGGTCTGGTGCCCGATCCGATGCTGGCAGAAACCCAGGCAGCCGTTGCCGCAGGCACCCCGATGGGCCCGCTGGAATAATCTGACCGATCAATATCAGGGCGCGGATATGAACATCCGCGCCCTGCCTTTCATTCAAGTCTTTGCTGCTCACCCTTAGTTTGGATATGCCATGAGCACTGCTTTCCTAAGTCTGACCCTGATCGTGCTGGCCGCTGCGGGGTTCTGGTTTGGCCGCGCCCGCGCACTGACGGTGGTCAGCGGCGATATCCGCAAGCTGCATTCCTTGCCCACTTTTTATGGCCGGATCACCGCCCTGATGGCCGCTGTGCCGGCTTTTGGCCTGATCATCCTATGGCTGCTGGCGCAATCTAGTTTCATCGACAACCGCGCCTCGGCGCTGATCCAGACCGCCGAAATTCCGGCAGGCAGTTCAACCGCGCTGGTGATGGCCGATGTGCGCCGGGTGGCGGCGGGCTTGGATCAATTGGAAAATACCGGGGTGAACGTAGCCCCTTTGCTGGCCAGCCCGGCGGCGCTGAAAACGGCGCTGAACGCGGCGGGCATCGTGCTGGAAACCGAACCGACGCTGTCAACACTGGCTGCCGCACAAACCGCCCGAGACCTTTCGGCCAGTTCGCGGTTTTGGATGACGGTGGCGGCATTGGCGGTGGCGGGATTGGGGTTGGTGCTGACTTACCGCCGCATCACGCCGCAATACCGCGCCCGCGCCGCGTTTGAAAGTTTTGTGATGGTGGTGCTGATCGCCTGTTCTTTGGTGGCGATCCTGACCACGGTGGGGATCGTCGGATCGCTGCTGTTCGAGTCGGTGAATTTCTTCCGGCTGTATCCGGCGTCTGAATTCTTTTTCTCGACCACGTGGAACCCGAAATTCGGCGGCGGCTCTAGCCTTGGTATCTGGCCGCTGGTCTGGGGCACGCTTTATGTGTCGGCCATCGCGCTGATTGTGGCCGTGCCGATCGGGTTGATGTCGGCAATTTATCTGGCCGAATATGCCTCACGCGCCACCCGGTCTTGGGTCAAACCGGCGATTGAGATTTTGGCGGGTATCCCGACCATCGTTTATGGCCTGTTCGCCCTTATTACCGTTGGCCCGTTGCTGCGCGACTATTTCGCCGCACCGTTGGGGTTTGGTGACAGCTCGTCTTCGGTGATGACGGCCGGTTTGGTGATGGGCATCATGGTGATCCCGTTTATCTCTTCGCTGTCCGACGACATCATCAACGCCGTGCCGCAATCGCTGCGCGACGGATCGCTGGGCCTTGGCGCTACCCCGTCGGAAACCACCCTGCGCGTGGTGCTGCCCGCCGCGTTGCCGGGCATTGTCGGCGCGATTTTGCTGGCCGCCAGCCGTGCCATCGGCGAGACCATGATTGTGGTGATGGGGGCGGGGGCGGCAGCCAAGCTGTCGCTGAACCCGTTTGAGGCGATGACAACCGTGACCGTCAAAATCGTCAGCCAGTTGACCGGTGATACCGAATTTGCCTCGCCCGAAACGCTGGTGGCCTTTGCGCTGGGGCTGACGCTGTTTACCCTGACGCTGATCTTGAACATCATCGCCCTGATCATTGTGCGCAAATACCGGGAGCAATACGAATGACCGCCCCAATGCCTTCGGCGAACAGATCGTCGCTGTTCACCCAAGACCCGCGCACCAAAGCGCGCAACGCGGCCGAAAAGCGGTTTCGCGCCTATGGATTGTCCGCCATCATCGCCGCCTTGCTGGCGCTGGTCTGGCTGTTGATTTCGATCTTTGGCAACGGCTTGCCCGCGTTCCGGCAAACGTTTCTGACCTTTCCGGTGACGCTTGAAGCCGCGGTGCTGGACAAATCCGGCGTGCTGGATCCGGCGGTGATGGCCAAGGTCACCACGCTTGGCTATGGCAAAGTGCTGGCCAGATCGCTGACCGCAGAACTGGCCGCCAAGGGCATCGTCATTGACGCCAAACCCGGTGACATCGCCGATATGATATCCGAGGAATCCGCCGCCACCTTGCGCGATCTGGTGTTGGCCGACCCCAAACTGATCGGCACCACGATTGCCTTTACCGCGCTCGCCTCCGGGCGCATCGACGGCTATTTCAAAGGCCGGGTCACAATGGCTTCGGCGGCGCTGGATAAGAACACCTCACCGGCGCAACTGGTGCTGGCCGATAAGATGAAGGCGGCGGGTCTGTTGACGATCGGGTTTAACACGGGCTTTCTGACCATGCCCGATGCGTCTGACAAACGCCCCGAAGCCGCGGGTCTGGGTGTGGCGATCATCGGATCGGTGTATATGATGCTGGTGGTTCTGGTGCTGGCGCTGCCCATCGGCGTGGCCGCCTCTATCTATCTTGAAGAATTCGCGCCAAAAAACCGCTGGACCGATATCATCGAAGTCAACATCGCCAATCTGGCGGCTGTGCCGTCGATTGTTTACGGCATTCTGGGACTGGCGATCTTCATCAACACCGTCGGATTGCCGCAATCGGCGCCGATTGTGGGCGGGCTGGTTTTGACATTGCTGTCGCTGCCGCGCATCATTATTCCAACACGTGCCGCCCTGAAAGCCGTGCCGCCGTCGATCCGCGATGCGGCTTTGGGGGTTGGTGCATCGCGGCTGCAAACGGTGTTTCACCATGTGCTGCCCTTGGCGATGCCGGGGATACTGACCGGCACCATCATCGGTCTGGCGCAAGCCTTGGGCGAATCCGCGCCCTTGTTGCTGATCGGTATGGTGGCGTTTGTGCGTGATTTTCCGGGCGCACCGCTGGACGGCTTGTTTGATCCCGCCGCCGCCTTGCCGGTGCAGATTTACAACTGGACCACCCGCGGCGATCCGGGCTTTGTGGAACGTGCATCGGGGGCCATTATCGTGCTTTTGATCTTTTTGATCGTGATGAACACCGTGGCGATCCTTCTTCGCCGTAAATTTGAACGCCGCTGGTAGGGGCCTGACATGAACGATATGCAAATGGAAAGTCGTCTCGACGTCCACGCCACCAAGATCGAGGCCCGCAAAGTGCAGGTCTATTACGGCGACAATCACGCGTTGAAGGATGTCGATGTCGATATTCTTGACAAGACCGTTACCGCCTTTATCGGCCCGTCGGGCTGTGGCAAATCGACGTTTCTGCGCTGTCTGAACCGGATGAATGATACCATTCCATCCTGCCGCGTCGAAGGCCGCATCACCATGCAGGGCGAAGATATCAACGATGCCCGCGTCGATCCGGTGCAACTGCGCGCCCGTATCGGCATGGTATTTCAAAAGCCAAATCCGTTTCCGAAGTCGATCTATGACAACGTGGCCTACGGCCCGAAAATCCATGGTCTGACCCGCAACAAGACTGAACTGGACGAAATCGTTGAAAAATCCCTGCGCAAAGCCGCGCTGTGGAACGAGGTGAAAGACCGCCTTGCCAGCCCCGGCACCGGGTTGTCTGGCGGGCAACAGCAACGTCTGTGCATCGCGCGCGCCATTGCCACCTCGCCCGAAGTGCTGCTGATGGATGAGCCGTGCTCGGCGCTTGACCCCATCGCCACCGCACAGGTCGAGGAATTGATCGACGAATTGCGCTCGCAATTTTCCGTGGTCATCGTCACCCATTCGATGCAGCAAGCCGCCCGCGTGTCACAGCGCACCGCGTTCTTTCATTTGGGATATCTGGTGGAATACGGCGAAACCGCCACCATCTTTACCAATCCGCGCGACCCGCGCACTGAATCATACATCACCGGCCGGATCGGCTGACGGAGGGCACCATGCTTAACGACCCCCATATCGCCAGCGCTTTTGACCGCGACCTAGAGGCCGTGCAGGCCCGGATCATGCGCATGGGCGGGCTGGTTGAATCCGCCTTGTCGGATGCCGCCCGCGCGCTTGAGACGCAAGATGAGACGCTGGCCGATCAGGTGCGGCGCAATGATGCGGCAATTGACGCGCTGGAAGAAGAAGTGAACGCCGAATGCGCGCGGCTGATTGCCCTGCGCGCGCCGATTGCCGGTGATCTGCGCACGGTGCTGACGGTGATGAAAATCGCGGCCTCGCTGGAACGCTGCGGCGATTATGCCAAGAATTTGGCCAAGCGCGCGCTGGTGTTGGGCACGATGGCGCAGATTCCGGGCGCATCCGGGGCGATCCGCCGGATGGCCCGGCAAGTTGGTCTGTTGCTGAAAGACGCGCTTGATGCGTTCGTTACCCGCGATGCGGGCTTGGCCGAAGAAGTGCGCCAGCGCGATCACGAAGTTGATCAGATGTACAACGCGCTGTTTCGGGAATTTCTGACCCATATGATGGAAGACAACCGCAATATCTCGGCTTGTATGCATCTGCATTTCATCGCCAAGAACATTGAACGGGTCGGCGATCATGCCACCTCGATTGCCGAACAGGTGATCTATCTGGCCACCGGGTCGATGCCCGGCGATGCGCGTCCCAAAGCCGAAGCCGTTCAGAGCGGGGCCGCCTGATGACGCGCCCGCAGCCGGTGGTTTTGCTGGTCGAGGACGAGCCTGCACAACGCGCGGTGTTGTCTTACAACCTTGAAGCCGAAGGGTTTGCTGTGCAAACGGCGGATAATGGCGAAGATGCCATGCTGTTGATCGCCGAATCCGCGCCGGATCTGATCTTGCTGGATTGGATGATGCCGCATGTGTCTGGCATCGAAGTGTGCCGCCGGTTGCGCGCGCGGCCCGAAACACGCGGCATTCCGATTATCATGCTGTCGGCGCGGTCCGAGGAAATGGACAAAGTGCGGGGCTTGGAGACCGGGGCTGATGATTATGTGATCAAGCCCTATTCGGTGGCCGAACTGATGGCGCGTCTGCGCGCGCATCTGCGGCGCACACGGTCTGCCGCAAGCCACGACATGCTGGAATGGCAAGATATCCGGTTGGACAGTGAAACCCACAAAGTCTGGCGCGGCGAGGCGTTGTTGAAACTGGGGCCAACCGAGTTTCGCTTGCTGACCACCTTTCTGGAAAAGCCCGGCCGGGTGTTTTCGCGCGAAACCCTGCTGGACCGGGTCTGGGGCCGTGACATCTATGTCGACAGCCGCACGGTGGATGTGCATATCGGGCGGCTGCGCAAAGCGTTGATGCAAGGCGGCGGCGATGATCCTTTGCGCACCGTGCGCGGCGCCGGCTATGCACTGGGGTAAGGCGCGCCCGAAAAACGCTACAGTATAGCGTTTTTAGCGCCGAACGCCCTGCCAAACCTGGCAGGGCCGGGTAAAAAGCGCGCCCGAAATTCGTGCCCGCATCAAAACCGCGCCAACCGTTCGGTCAACAGCGCAAAAAATCCATCCGCATCGACATCGCCGATAAACAACGCATTGCGCGCGCGCGCCGATACGCCCCACCAATCGGCCACGGTCATGCCCATGGTCAATTCCGACTGCACTTCGATTTCAACATTGATATGACGCCCGGTGAACAGATCGGGGCGCAGCAGATAGGCGATCACGCAAGGATCATGCAGCGGGCCGCCATCGCTGCCATATTTGGCCACGTCAAAGCGTTCAAAGAAATCCGCCCAATCGGCAGCCACGTCGCCAACCTTGGTTCCCAAACCTCGAAACGCCGCCACCCGCGCCTTGGTGGTCAGCACTTTGTGGGTTACATCCAGCGGCATAACCACGATGTCTGTGCCCGATCTGAACACAATATCAGCGGCTTGCGGGTCGACGTAAATGTTGAATTCCGCCGCAGGCGTAATGTTGCCACCTTCAAAATAGCCGCCCCCCATCAGCACGATTTGCTGCACGCGGGTCACGATGTCGGGGGCCTTTTGAAACGCCAGCGCGATATTGGTCAGCGGCCCCAATGGGCACAGGGTGACAGAACCCGCCGGTTCGTGCCGCAGGGTGTCGATGATGAAATCCACGGCATGTTGGGCGCGCATTTCCATCACTGGTTCAACCATCACCGGGCCATCCAACCCGGTTTTGCCATGCACATGTTCGGCCGTCACCAGTGGGCGCACCAAAGGGCGGTCGGCACCGGCAAAGACGCCCATATCGGCGCGCCCGGCCAATTCGCAGATGATCCGCGCATTGCGCGTGGTCAGCGCCAGTGGCACATTGCCCGCCACGCAGGTGATGCCCAGAACCGTTATCTCGGCAGGGCTGGCAAGGGCCAGAAGGATCGCAAAGGCATCGTCCTGCCCCGGATCGGTATCAATGATTATTTTGCGCGGGGTATGCGGCATTTGGCTCTCCAGTTTGGCAAACCAAAGCCTAAGGCGCGGGATTTGTCCATCCGGTCAAAGCCAAAGCCGGTGCCTGAAACGCGAAAAACAGCGGTGTTGCCACCGCTGTTGTCCAATCGTAACGTCGCACTGGTTAACCGTCGAAGTTGATTTCTTCCATGATCTTCAACGCTGCCGGGCGCTGTGCCGCAACATCGCTCAAAGCCATGGTGTCAGGGGTAAATTCCCCCCAACCCGCCACAAGGGCCGACCGTTCGACGCCCGGTTTTACCGGGAATTCATAGTTGGTTTCGGCATAGATTTTCTGCGCCACATCGCCCGACAGCCATTCCATCAGTTGCAACGCTGCCGCCTTGTTGGGCGCGGATTTGGTCATCGCGATCCCCGAGATGTTCATATGGGTGCCGCCGCCTGCAAACACCGGAAACTCGATGCGCACCGCTTCGGCGGCGGCTTTTTGTTCCGGATCAGCCAGCATTTGTCCGATGTAATAGGTGTTACCGATGGCGATATCGCATTCGCCCGCGGCAATCGCCTTGACCTGATCGCGGTCACCGCCATCGGGTTTGCGCGCAAGGTTGGCTTTGATGCCGGTGGCCCAGGCCTTGGCGCCCGGCTCGCCTGCATGGGCAATCACCGCACCCAAAAGGGCAATGTTATAATCGTTCAGGCCGGACCGGGTGCAGATGCGGCCCTTCCATTTTTCCGAAGCCAGATCTTCGTAAGTGGTGACTTCGCCGGGCTGAACCCGCTCAACGCTGGCATACACAATGCGGGCGCGGGCGGTCAGGCCAAACCACATGTCACCCCCATCGCGCAGATTTTCCGGGATATTGGCTTCCAACACATCCGATTGCACGGCTTGGGTAACACCTGCATCCACCACTTGCATCAGGCGCGCGATATCAACCGTCAACACCAGATCGGCGGGAGAGCGATCACCTTCCGCCACCAGCCGTTCGGCCATACCCTTGTCAACAAAGGCCACATTCACCGCAATGCCGGTTTCGGCGGTAAACGCGTCCAGCAGCGGTTGGATCAGTTCGGGCTGGCGGTGCGAGTAGATATTTACCTCCTGCGCCAAGCCGGGCAAAGCGGTGCTGCACAGCGCAAGGGCGGCAAGTGAAAAGCGGATTGACATATCTTTAGTCCTTTTGTCGGGAATTATGCCCCCCTTTAACAACAGACCGAACGCCCCGTCAATATGTTGAGTAAATCAATCGGATATTATTTGACTAAAATTTGCCGTTTCAGATCGGCCCAAATACTCCCGCCGGAGGCACCCGCGGCGGCCACAGGACGCTCCGCGCGGAGTATTTGCGCCAAAATGAAACCGTCAGGGCCGGGGCGGTTTTTCCAACGCTTTGGCGCGGTTCCACAGCGCGTCCATTTCGGCCAGATCAGAGTCATCGGGGGTCTTGCCCGCCTCGGCCAGCCAATCCTCGATCTGTTCAAAGCGGCGGGTGAATTTGGCATTGGCGGCGCGCAACGCGGCTTCAGGATCAACCTGCAGATGCCGCGCCAGATTGGCCATTACAAACATCAGATCGCCCATCTCTTCGGCCACTTCGGTTTGGGTCAACTGATCGCGCGCCTCGATCAGTTCGGCGGCCTCTTCGACCAGTTTTGCCAACACCTGATCGGTGGACGGCCAGTCAAAGCCTACCCGCGCGGCGCGGGCCTGCAGTTTTACCGCCCGCGTCAGGCCGGGCAGACCTGTCGCCACCCCGTCCAGCACCCGCGCCGGGCCGCGTTCGCCCGCTTTGATGGCTTCCCAATCCACGCTTTGCTGGGCGGCGGACTTTTCGCGCGATTGATCGCCGAACACATGCGGATGCCGCGCCACCATCTTGTCACAGATAATCCGCACCACATCGTCATAGCCAAACAGCCCGGCCTCTTCCGCCATTTGCGCATGATAAACCACCTGCAACAGCAAATCGCCCAATTCACCGGGCAAGTCGCGCCAGGCCCCACGCTCTATGGCGTCGGCCACCTCATAGGCTTCTTCGACGGTATAAGGGGCGATGGAGGCAAAGTTTTGCGCAATATCCCACGGGCACCCCGTTGCCGGATCGCGCAGCCGCCGCATGATCTGGCGCAATCTGTCGGTGCCACCGGCTTGAACGTGCACAAGTTGATCGTCCGGGTCGTCAGAATGGGGCAGGGGCATTGCCGATCCTTTCGAATTGGGATTTGCTGGCGGCAACTGTCAGGAGACAAGAATGCCCGTTTTGAACCGTATCGCCGACTTTGCCGAAGAAATGAAGGGCTGGCGGCGGCACCTGCATGCAAACCCCGAATTGAAGTTCGAATGCCACAGCACGGCGGCGTTTATCATTGCGCGCCTGCACGAGATGGGGGTCGATGAAGTTCATCCCGGCATTGCCAAGACCGGCATTGTGGCCATCATCAACGGCCAGGGCGCGGGGCCGACGATTGGCTTGCGTGCCGACATGGACGCGCTGCCGATCAATGAGGCAACGGGGGCTGAATATGCGTCGACCGCACCGGGCAAAATGCACGCCTGCGGCCATGACGGCCATGTCACCATGCTGCTTGGGGCGGCGAAATATCTCGCCGAAACCCGGGCTTTTGCCGGGCGGGTGGCGCTGATCTTTCAGCCCGCCGAAGAAGATGGCGGCGGTGGCGAGGCAATGGTTCAGGAAGGCATCATGGACCGCTTTGATATCGCGCAGGTATACGGCATCCATAACGCGCCCAACGTGGCCTTTGGCCATTTCAAAACCACGCCCGGCGCGTTGATGGCCTCGGTCGATACGGTGTTTGTTTATGTCACCGGCAAGGGCGGACATGGGGCCACGCCGCATGAGTGTATTGATCCGGTGGTGGCGGTGGTGGGCATGGTCGGGGCTCTGCAGACCATCCTTGCGCGCAACGTCTATGCGCTGGACGAGGCGGTGATTTCGGTCACCCAGATACACGCCGGCAGCGCCAGCAATATCATCCCTGAAGAGGCGATGTTTTGCGCCACCATCCGCTGTTTTGATCCCGAAGTGCGTGCGCTTTTGAAACGCCGCATCCATGAGATCATCGACGGCCATGCGGCGGCCTATAACGTCACCGCGCGGATCGATTTTGACTGGGGCTATCCCGCCACCGTCAACCATCCCGCCGAGGCCGCCTTTGCCACCCGCGTCGCCGCCGAGATCGTGGGCGATGGTGCCGCCGACGGCAATTCCAACCGCGAAATGGGGTCAGAGGATTTTTCCTACATGCTGGAGTCCCGCCCCGGTGCGTATCTGTTCCTTGGAACCGGCCCCGGGGCAGGTCTGCATCACCCCGCCTTTGACTTCAACGACGAAGCAGCCCCCGTTGGTGCCAGCTTTTTTGCAAGGCTGGTGGAACGCGCGCAGCCTTTGGTGTGAAGGTGATGTGAAACATTAGCTTTGATAGACAAGGCAATGTTTTTGCAAATATAATATCTGATTGGCCAAAGGGCTTTCATATGATCTGCTGGCGCTTTGGCGGCGTCAGTTTGCTGAATTACACATCGTCCGCCACCGTTTGATCAAATTTTGCTGGCGTTTTTGGCCGCCATCGGTATTTTGGCCCAATCTTATTGACTGGTGATTCAAAATGACCCTCGCCTTGCAAACCCACACCCCGCAAAACCCCCAGCGGCCAGCCGTCGATCTGCCCAATGCCGATCTGTGGGCAATGGACCGCGCCCATGCGCTGCATCCGTGGACCAACTTTGGCCCGTTTGAAAAAGACGGCGCTTTGGTGATCACCCGCGGCTTGGGCTGTCATTTGTGGGACGCGCAGGGGCGCAAGTATTTTGATGCGGTGGGCGGGCTGTGGTGCACCAATATCGGCCTTGGACGCCCCGAGATGGTGCGCGCCATCGCCGATCAAGCCGAAAAGCTGGCGTTTTCAAACTATTTTGTCGATATGACCAATGAACCCGCCGCCCGGCTTGCCGCGAAAATCGCCAGTCTGACCCCCGGCAACCTGAACCGGGTGCATTTCACCACCGGCGGATCAACGGCGGTGGACACCGCGGTGCGCATGGTCAGCTATTACCACCACGCGCGCGGCAACCCTGACAAAACCGACATCGTGGCGCGGGAAAACAGCTATCACGGATCAACCTATCTGTCGCAGTCGGTGGGCAAGCGGGGCGGCGACCGGGTGGCAGAGTTTCGCTATAAAACCGATGGTATTCATCACCTTAGCTGCCCAAACCCCTACCGCCGCCCGGCGGATATGTCCGAGGCGCAGTTTTGCGATCACCTGATTGCCGAGTTTGAAGCGCTGATCGCGCGCGTAGGCGCCGACCGCATCGGTGGCTTTATCGCCGAGCCGGTTCAGGCCTCGGGCGGCATCATCATTCCGCCGCAGGGCTATCTGCACCGGATGTGGCAGGTTTGCCAGCGCCATGACATCCTGTTCATCGCCGATGAGGTTGTCACGGCTTGGGGGCGGCTTGGCCATTGGTTTGCCAGTCTGGCGGAATTTGGCGTGCAGCCCGACATGATCTGCACCGCCAAGGGGCTGACCTCGGGCTATCAGCCGCTGGGCGCGGTGATTTTCTCGGACGCGATCTGGCAAGTGATGGCGCAAGGCGGCGCGCGGTGGTTCACTTCGGGGCTGACCTATGCCGGGCATCCGGTGGCCTGTGCAGCCGCGCTGAAGAATATCGAAATCATCGAAACCGAGGGTTTGCTGGCGCATGCCACAGCCGTTGGCAGCTATTTCGAGGCGCGGATGGCTGTGCTGGCGGATTTGCCGCTGATCGGCAATGTGCGCGGCCTCAAGTTGATGCTGTGCGTGGAATCGGTGGCCGACAAGGCGACCAAGGCTTTGCTGCCCGATGCCGCCAACGAATCCAAACGCATCTCTGATGTGGCCGAATCGATGGGTCTGCTGGTGCGACCGATCGGCCATCTGAATGTGATGTCGCCGCCTTTGGTGATCACCGAAAGCGACGTCGATTTTGTGGCCGACACCCTGACAAAGGCCATCATCCGCGTCACCGATGATCTGGTGCGCGAAGGCTTCAAGATCGGCTGACAACTTGACAACCCAAGTGGCTTTCTATCCAACCCTTTCACCGGATCGGCAGCGTCTCCGGCACGCAGATGACACTGTATTTCCAAACGACAGGGCATTCCCATGGCTATGGAAGATGCAAAAACCGAAGTTGACGTGGCGTTTACCCGCAAGGGCCAGCGCGGGCTGGCCTATGAAAACGCATTTGGCGGGGCCACGTCGTTCTTGCGCCGCAGCTATACCAAAGACCTGACCGGTGTTGATCTGGCCATCACCGGTGTGCCGTTTGATCAGGCGGTGACGCACCGCACCGGCACCCGCTTTGGCCCCCGCGCCATCCGTGAGGCGTCCAGCCTGCAGCCCTATGATCCGCCCTACGGTTGGCCCACCAGCCCGCTGGAGGATATGACCATCATCGATTACGGCGACGTGGCATTTGACTATGCCAAGACCGCCGTCTTCCCGCAAACCCTGACCGATCATATCGCAACAATTTTGCAGGCCGGCGCGGGCACGGTCACGCTGGGCGGCGATCATTTCATCACGCTGCCGATCCTGCGCGCCTATGCGGCCAAGTTCGGGCCGCTGGGGGTGATCCATTTTGACGCCCATTCCGATCTGTGGGCCGATGATGACATCGACCGCATCGACCACGGCACCTTCATGTATAAGGCGGTAAAAACCGGTTTGGTCGATCCGGCCCGCTCGGTGCAGATCGGCATTCGCACGCATTGCGATGATTATCTCGGCATCGAATACATCGACGCGCGCACGGTGCATGAAAAAGGCACCGCATGGACGGTGGCCCGCGCCAAAGACATCGTAGGGGCGGGGCCGACCTATGTGACTTTTGATATCGACGCCCTAGATCCTGCTTACGCCCCGGGCACCGGCACTCCGGTCTGGGGGGGGCTGCATTCGTGGCAGGCCGCCGCGATGCTGCGTGATCTGGCGGGGATCAATATGGTGGGCGGGGATGTGGTCGAAGTGTCACCGCCATACGATACCACCGGTGCCACGGCGATTGCGGGGGCGCATGTGGCCTATGATCTGGTTTGCCTGTTTCACTGGGCCAAGACGCGACGACGATAAACCGGGCGAAATTACACTGGACAAGCGCATGACACTGTTAAGTTTTTTGGCGCTTGCGCTGGTCGCGGCGGCCTTGCCTGCCGCCTATATCCGGCTGGCCCCCAGCGATGCGAAACACTGGCACCGCGATGTGCATGCCGACCGCGCGGTCAGGGCAGGGCCTTGCGCAGATCAGGTGCAGGCCGGCATGGGCGCGGCCCATGCCGTGTGTCTGACCGATCTCTCACCGCAACAAGTGTTAACCCGCCTTGACGCCATCGCCACCGCCACGCCGCGCACCATGCGGCTGGCGGGCGATCCGGCATCGGGGCGCATCACATGGATCACCCGCTCGGCGCTGTGGGGGTTTCCGGATTATACCACCGCCCAAGCCCGCCAAACCGCCGACGGCACCCGGCTCGATATCCTTGCCCGGCTGCGGTTCGGCCAATCCGATCTGGGTGTCAACGCCGCCCGGCTGCGCGCATGGTTAATGCGGCTTTAACCTTTCATTTTAGCGCAAATACTCCGGGGTCCGGGGCAGCGCCCCGGCTGTGTCCCCCTTGACCAACGCAGCGCAACCCGGCACACCGCCCCCATGGTGCCCTTGGACAAACTTGCGCAAATCACCCAACGGTTCGAGTTTCTCGAAGCGCGGCTGAACGCCGGGGCCTCGCCTGTCGACATTGCCACCCTCAGTCGGGAATATTCCGATCTTAAACCGGTGGCGGATGAAATCACCGCCTACCGCCGCGCGTTGGATGATCTGGCGGAAACCCAGATCATGCTGGCCGATCCCGAAATGCGCGGGCTTGCCGAAGAGGAATTGCCAGCCTTGCGCGCCCGCATCCCGGAAATGGAGGCGCGGCTGCAACTGGCCTTGTTGCCAAAAGATGCCGCCGACGCGCGCCCGGCGATCCTGGAAATTCGCCCCGGCACCGGAGGCGATGAGGCAGCCCTGTTTGCCGCCGATTTGCTGCGGATGTATCAGCGCTACGCCGAATCCATGGGCTGGACGTTCGAGATCATGGATCAGCAAGACAGCGATCTGGGCGGCATCAAGGATGTCTCGGTGCATATCAAGGGCGAAGGCGTGTTTGCGCGGCTGAAATTCGAATCCGGGGTGCACCGAGTGCAAAGGGTGCCCGAAACCGAAAGTCAGGGAAGGGTGCATACCTCCGCCGCCACCGTGGCCGTGCTGGCCGAAGCCGAAGAGGTTGATCTGGTGATCCCGGCGTCGGATTTGCGCATTGATACCATGCGGGCGTCGGGCGCGGGCGGCCAGCACGTCAACACCACCGATTCTGCGGTGCGCATCACCCATTTGCCCACCGGCATGATCGTGACATCGGCCCAAAAATCGCAGCACCGCAACAAGGAACTGGCAATGCAGGTGCTGCGGGCGCGGCTTTACGATCTGGAACGCGCCCGCGTCGATGATGCTCGTGCTGCAGAACGCAAATCGCAAGTGGGCTCGGGCGATCGCTCTGAGCGGATCCGCACCTATAATTTTCCCCAAGGCCGGATGACCGATCACCGCATCAACCTTACGCTGTATTCACTGGCGGCGGTGATGGCGGGCGATCTGGGCGAAGTGGTGGGGGCACTGGTGGCGCATGATCAGGCCGCCAAACTGGCCGAGATGGAGGGATGACGCCCACCAACGCCAACGCCAACGCCACCGCCGCCACCACTGCCGCCGCCGCGTTGCGGATTGCGGTGCAGCGTTTGACCACTGCAGGCATCGACGGGGCCGCCCGCGACGCGCGGCTGTTGTTGGCCGATGCGATGGGTGTGGCGGCCGATAGGCTGACCTTGCATTTGCCCGATCGGCTTGCGCCCGAGGCCCAAGCCCGCTTTGACGCCCATGTCACGGCCCGCAGCGCGCATCAGCCGGTGGCACAGATCATCGGTTCTCGGCTGTTCTGGGGTCAGCGCTTTATCGTCACCCCAGACACGCTTGACCCGCGCCCGGAGACGGAATTACTGGTCGCCGAAGCCTTGGCGCACCCTTTTATGACCGTGCTGGATTTGGGCACCGGCACGGGGTGCATTTTGTTGTCCTGTCTGGCCGTCATGCCGATGGCCTGCGGCGTTGGCAGCGATATCTCGCACGCGGCGCTTGCGGTGGCGCAGCGCAACGCCGCCGCACTGGGGGTGACGGCGCGGGCGCGGTTTGTGCAATCGGACTGGTTTGCCGATCTGCCCGGCCGCTATGATCTGATATGCGCCAATCCGCCCTACATCGCGGCGGATGAAATGGCGCAGCTGTCGCCGGACGTGGCAAGGTGGGAGCCGCATCTGGCGCTGTCACCGGGGGGGGACGGGCTGGATGCCTACCGCGCCATCGCGCTGGGGGCAGCGGCACATCTGGTGGACAACGGACGGCTGCTGTTGGAAATCGGTCCAACTCAGGCGGTGGCGGTGCTGGCGCTGCTGGCTGCCAGCGGCTTTGGCGGGTTGCGGGTGATCTGCGATCTGGATGGCCGCGACAGGGTTGTGGTAGCGATAAAACCGGCGTCGGGGGCGGACAGACGGGACGGATAAATCTGCCATTTGTGCCATGATTGGCGCGCCGATCCGGCCCCTTTGCAGATTCTTCTTGTCAGAGTGCGACAGCTGTGATTATTCGATTGCACGCGACGTGGGTGCCAATCGGTTCCTGGTATCGCCCAAACCCCGATCATGCTGCCTTGGCCCTTTCAGGCTGACGATCTTTTCAAGATCAGGCGCATTCAGATTGGACAATCTGGACCAAAGGATAAGATGCGTTCTTCCAAGTCTCGCTCGCGGTCAAAGCCGAACCGCCCGCGCACCCTCGGCAACATCACCAACCGTGTGTTCGACAGCTCTGGCCCCGAAGGCAAAGTGCGCGGCACCCCGCAGCAGATCATCGAGAAATATCAGCAGCTGGCGCGCGATGCGCAACTGTCGAATGACCGGGTGGCGGCCGAGAATTTCTCGCAGCACGCCGAACATTACACCCGCATGCTGGCCGAAGCGAACCGCGAACTGGCGGCCGAGCAGGAACAGCGCCAGCAATATCAGCAAAATTCTCCGCAAGGCGGCGGCTATAACCAGCAGAATGGCAACCAGAACGGCGGCAATACGGGTGGCACTGGGCAAAATTCCGGCGCGTCGCAAGGCAACCGGGACCGCCAAAGCGATGGCGATTACCGCAATGACCGTGGCGATTACCGCACCGCCCAACGCGGCGGCGATCAGCCGGATATTGACGGCTATACCCCGATTGTCAGCGGATATCATGGCGACAGCGACAATGAGGCCGGGTTGGTGGACCTGCCCGAAGTCGTGCGCCAACAGCCCCGCCGCGACGACAACCGGCCAGATAACCGGCCAGATAACCGGTCAGACAATCGGTCTGATGACCGCCCGCGCGATCAACAGCGCAATGACCAACCCCGCCGCGATCAACCCCGCCGCGATGACCGCCCGCGAAACGATCAGCAGCGCGGCGATCAACAGCGCGGCGATCAGCAGCGTGGCGATCAGGCACGCAATGACCAATCGCGTGGTGACCAACCCCGCAATGACCAATCGCGTGGTGATCAACCCCGCAACGATCAGCCGCGTGGTGACCAACCCCGCAACGATCAGCCGCGCAATGATCAACCCCGCGCCGAGCGGCCCCGCAATGACCGCGCCCGCGAACCGCGGGGGATTGTGGCCGATGACGCTGCGGTGGCGGTCGTAGCCGCCCCGGTTGAGGCTGTCGCAGCCCCAATACCGGCTGCACCCGCACCGGTAGAAATTACCGCCGCAGATCCGCCAAAAGCCACCCGCGCGCCGCGCGCCCGCAAAGCGGTGGTCAAAGTGGATACGGACAGCGAAAGCTCGGGCGGCGCCGCATAGGCGCTGCAAAAACCACCGCCCCCCAAAAGGCCCGCCATTTGTGCGGGCCTTAGCTTTGCGGGGCCACAATTCGCGCCAAGGCGCAAAACTGCTCAAGGCTGATTTCCTCGGCCCGCGCGGTGGGGGCAATGCCCGCCGCGATCAGCTGATCTTCAATCTCCGGCCCCATCGCCTTAAGGCTGGAGCGCAGCATTTTACGCCGCTGATTGAACGCCATCGTGGTGATGCGGTTCAACACCGCCTCGGGTGCTGCAAAACGCGGTGCTGCCAGCCGCGTCAGATGCACCACGGCGGAATGCACTTTGGGGGCAGGGGTAAACGCTTCGGGTGGCAGCGTCAGCACGATTTTGGCATCGCAGCGCCACTGCACCAACAAGGCCAGCCGCCCGTAATGATCGCTGCGCGGCTGGGCCACAATCCGCATCGCCACTTCTTTTTGAAACATCAAGGTCAGACTGGTCCAGACCGGCGGCCACGCTTTGGGCGTCAGCCAGCGGATCAGCAATTCGGTGCCAATGTTATAAGGCAGGTTGGCGATGATCCGCACCGGCGGCGTCAGATGCGCCAAAAGGTCCAGATCCAGCGCATCGCCGTGGATCACCGTCAACCGCCCCGGATGGGCGTCGGCGATCTGGGTCAGCGCGGGAATACAGCGCGCATCCTTTTCCACCGCCACCACATGGCGCGCCCCTTCGGCCAGCAAGCCGCGCGTCAACCCGCCGGGGCCGGGGCCAACTTCCAGCACATCGCAAGCGGTCAGATCGCCAGCCGAGCGGGCGATTTTGGCGGTCAGGTTCAGATCAAGCAGAAAGTTTTGCCCCAACTGCCGTTTGGCCACCAGATCATGCGCCCGGATCACCTCGCGCAGCGGCGGCAGGCCATCAATTGTTGCCATTTACCGATCCTGTCCCCGAAGATTTTTCGGCGAAAAGTTTTCTGGCCGACCCGCGCTCACAGCCGCGCTGCCGCCAGTTTTGCCGCCAGCCGCAACGCCGCAATCAAGCTGTCGGGCTTGGCCACGCCCCTGCCCGCGATGTCAAACGCCGTGCCGTGATCGGGCGAGGTGCGCACAAACGGCAAGCCCAGCGTGACATTGACCCCACCGTCAAAATCCAGTGTCTTGATCGGGATCAGCGCCTGATCGTGATACATGCAGATCGCCACGTCATAGGCGGCCCGCGCGCGGGCGTGAAACATCGTATCGGCGGGCAGCGGGCCAAGAAGGGTCAGGCCGGTGGCACGCAAGCGGGAAAGCACCGGGATGATCAGATCAATCTCGGCGCGCCCCATTGCCCCGCCTTCACCGGCATGCGGGTTCAGCCCCGCAACGGCTATGCGCGGGGCAGGAATGCCGAAATCCCGGATCAGGGCTGTGGCGGTGATGCGGATGGTGTCGGCCAGCAGATCGGCACTTAGCGTGGCCGCCACCCGGTCCAGCGGGATATGGATGGTCACCGGCACCACCCGCAGCGTTTCGCACGCCAGCAGCATCACCGCGCGGTCAACCCCCGCCAGATGCGCCAGAAATTCGGTATGACCCGGAAAGCCAAAGCCTGCGCCGTCCTGCAACGCTTTTTTGTGAATGGGTGCGGTGCAAACCGCCGACGCCTGACCCGATTGCACCAAAGCCACCGCGCGTTCGATCACCGCAATCACGCCCGCGGCATTTTCGGGCGCAGGCATACCGGGGGTGTTGGCGGCGGCAAAGCGGTGCGCCAGCACGGGCAAAACATGCGGTGCGACGCCTGCCGCCTGTGCCGGATCGCTGAGTTCGGAAAAAGCCGTGCCGGGCGGCAAATGCCGGGGATCGCCGATCCAGAAAAATGGCACTTCAGCCCCCAAAACCCGGCGAGCGGCTGCGGCCAATTCCGGGCCAATGCCTGCGGGTTCGCCGCAAGTCAGCGCAACAGGTGCGGGCGCGGTCATCTTACGGATCGACGATGATGGCTTCGGACCGCAGCTCTTCCAGATAAATCTCGGCCAAAGTGCCCAGTTGCTGGTTGATCAATTGCAGGCGCACCTCGTCGCGCGATGGCAGGTCTTCGGCGGCGGCCCCGCGGCTGCACAGCATCAACAGCACCCGCGCGCCACCCCGCGTGACCGCGGCAGAGATTTCGCCCGCATCCAGCATTGCCACCGCGCCCGCCACATCCCCGGGCAGTTGCGCCTGCGGCACAGTCTGGCGACGCAGCCGGTCGGCGGGCTGGCCGCGCGCGATGGTGTAAAGATCTTCGCAATTGTCGGTCTGCGCCCGTATCTGCGCCGCCGTTGCCGCGACATTGGCATCGTTCGGGATCAGATATTCGGCGTAATCGACCACGGTGCTGTTTTGATTGGCAATCTCTTCCATCGCCGTTTCGCGCAACAGATAAATCACCACGCTGTCATCGAGGATAACCGGCGCGGAAATTTGCCCAGGCGTAAGGGCGCGCACGGCCACGGCCGCATCGGGGGCAAATTCTGACAGGCGTTTCCAGTCCACCGCCCCGCCACTGCCCGCCGTCGGACCGGTTGAGGTGGTGCGCGCGGCGGCGGCAAAATCACCGCCCGATTTCAGATCGGCGGCCAATTTGCGCGCCAGTGCCAGCGCCGGGCCGCGGCCTGCCCCCACCGCCGGGATCACGATTTCCGACGTCAGCACGGTGATCGCACTGGTCGGTTTGAAATTGCTAAGGGCGCGGTCAACGGCGGCTTCGGACACTTGCACCCTTTGGCCGAATTTCGTCCGCACCAGATCGCGCCAAAGCAGGCCCGACAACACGAAATCACGGTAGGTTTCGGCATCAACCCCGCCTTGGTTTATCGCCTTGATAAACTCTTCCCCGGTCAGGTTGGCACGCGAGGCGAATTCCTCCATCCCGGCTTTCAACGCCTCGGGGGTCAGCAAAATTCCGGCCTGATCCGACGCGAATTGCCGAAGGCGGTCGTCAATCAAACCTTTCATCGCCTCAACTTCCAGATCGCCGGGCTGACGCAGTAACTGCATGAACTTCAACCGCTGATCGTATTCATACTGGCTGATGGCGCGCTCGTTGACGATCTTGATCGGGCTGAACTGGGCATGTGCTGCGGTTGGGCTCAAGCCCAGACCAAGGGCGGCGCAGGCCATCCCGGCCAGCAAAAAGGGGGCAAAGCGTGTCATCATCTTGCGCCGTCGTCCGTTCGTGCTGCGCGCGCCAATCGGCGCGGTTGGTGGGGGCGGGCAACGGATCATCGGCGGCACTGACGCGCTGGTCCCGCGCCCGAGCCGCCTCCAAAGCCCAAGAGTTCGACCGACAGGCCGAAATCCGTGGTTGGTTGCACACTAGTCGATGATGTGAACCGACGCGAGAGAGAAAGATCGACCAGCAAGCATTCGTTGCGGTAGGTCAGACCGATGCCTGCGTTGGCGGCGCGGGCGGCTTGAAAATCATAGCGGTTGGCGAATTGCGCCGTCCAGTTCGGGGTGATCTTATAGGTCGAATACAAGTTCAGCTCTGACGTGGGATCGGGTCGGTTTTCGGCCAGATCGGCCACCGCATAAACATAGCCCGCCGCAAAGCCATACCGCTCGCCCGAAACGGCAGCCAGCAACTCGCCTTTGGTCAGGCTGAAATCATCATTGAAAATCAGCCGGTTGGTTATGCCCATGCCGCCTGCGATCTTTAACTGCCAACTGGCCATCCAGTCAGAACTGATTCCCGCCAGCCCGGACCCCGCGCTGAACTGGCCCAGATCAGCCAGCCGCAACACCCGTCCCGCCGTCACCCCCAACGTCCAGCCATCCGGATCATCGCGCAGATAACTGACGCCGATATTGGCGCGCACCCCGCGTTCGGTGGCATCTGATCCGGGAAAGCGGTTCAGCGCAAACAGATTGCCCTCGTCAAATTCCACCAGCGTCGAATCTTCATTCGGCAAAGTCTCAACGCCGCCGGGTGACGCCACCAGTTGCACAATCGGCTCGATTACCTGGGTCACGCCGCCCGGCCCGGTCTTGATCAAAGGCCAGCGCAATTCGGCCGCCACCGCACCGTGAAACCGGGTCTGCGATCCGGCAAACACCGCGTCTTGACCGATGACGTAAAAATCGGCCGTAGCCTCGCCCAGCACGCCGGCGATCATGCCATTGGTCAACACCCAGTCGCGGCGCCAATCGGCCTTGAGTGACACGCGCCGCACGTCACGCCCGTCGGCGATGCCATCGCCGTCGCCGTCCAACACCGACGCTGACGGGCGGTAATGCGCATGGGTCTGAAACCGCAGACCACCATCGCCGCCCAAAGCCCCCAGCGAAAACCGCCTTGCATAGGTCAGATCGCCGACAATCGCGGGCAGGGTGGAATTGTCATCGCCCTGTCGGATCGAATAAAACCCGATCAGCCGGGCCGAAATGGTTTCATTACGCCGGGTGCGGCTGATTTCAATCCGGCTGTCCAGCCGGTCCGCCGCCGGATAGCCGTAGTCCAAAAGATAAGCATCATCGCTGACCGCCTCGCCGCGCAGATCCAGCCGAAAGCCGCGCGGCAGATCGAACCGACCCAACGCCAGCACATAGCCGCGCGTTTGCCCCGGCAGCAGATCATCGCGCGATACCGCGCCGGTGATGGTCAGATCGCCGGTGGCAAAAGCCTGACGATAGCGCAAATCCACCGTGCGCGCGCCGTTGGTGGTCAGATAGGGCGTGATGGTCAAATCGCGGCTGGCGCCAAGTTTCAGGAAATACGGCAGGCGAATGCCGGTGCCCAGATTGGAATTGCCGGTGAATTTCGGCATCAGGAACCCGCTGGCGCGTTTCAACGTCGGGTCGGGCAGGCGCAGACGCGGGATGTAAAACACCGGCACGCCGCCAAAACGCAGTTGCGCATGTTCAAAATACAGCTGCTGTTCGGTCTCATCGTGCAGCACGCGCCGCGCGCGCAATTCCCACAACGGCGTCGGATCATTGGCGCAGATTTTGCACGAGGACGCGATCACCCGGTTCAACGCGGTATAGCGCCCGCCCACTCGCATGATATCGGACGCGGCCAGTTGCAACTGCTGGTTCATCACCATCCGCGCCGAGCGCAGGATGCCGTTCGACAGATCGGCGCTCAGTTCCGCCTGACTGGCCAGAATGTAATTCTGGCTGCCGTCGGTCAACACAATCGGCCCGGTGATGACCAGCGTATCGGCGGCGCGGTCAAACACCACCGACCCTGCGGTCAGCCGTTGACCCTTAAAGAAAACCTCGACATTGCCGGTTGCCACCAATTGGCTGGGGCCGGTGATGCGCAGGCTGTCGGCAATCAATGTGGCACGGTCCTGGGCAATGCCAGCCGTTGCGAACAGCAAGGCCAGCACCCCCAGCACCCCCCGGATCAGGCCTGCACGCATCAGCCATCCTCCAGATGCAACAGCAGCCCAAGCGCCAGCATGATGGCGGCAATCGGCGGTGTCCACGCGGCGATCAGGATGGGAATTTGGCCGTTCTCGCCCAGCACTTGGGCAAAGTTGCGCAAAAAGAAGATGGCAAAACCGCCCGCCAGCGCCAGCAACACCATGGAGCCGGTTTTGCCAAACCGGGCGTGACGCATGGTAAACCCCGCCGCGATCAACACCATAGAGGCCAGCAACAACGGCAGCGCCAGTTCCATCTGCAACCAGACCCGGTGCGCGCGGGCCGAAAATCCGGCCCGCTCCAGATCGGCAATATCGCGGGGCAGGTTCCAGAACGCCACATCGGTCGCCGCGCCAAAGCTGTTGCGGATACGTTCAACCGTCAGATCGGTGGCCAATGTCAGCCCGTCGGGCAGGGCCGTTGCATCGCGTTCGGGGTTGCCCGAGGCAAGGTTCCAGCGTTTCACCCCGGTCAGCACCCATTGGCCGGGCTGCAGGTTGGCCTGTTTTGCCTCAATGCGTTGAGCGGGCGTGCCATCGGGCAGAAACGTCAGGAACGTCACCCCTTGCAGACTGGCGCCGTCCGGGGCGGCGCGCGCGGCCTTGATCACCGATTGGCCCGCCGCATCGCCCTGGCGCATCCACAACCCGGCCCCCGACAGCGACATCACCGACCCGCCGTCGCCGCCATAAAGCGCCGACATGACATCATATTGCTTGGACGTGGCGGCCACCAACGGGTTGAACACCGCCACCGCCAGCGCCCCGATCACCAAGGCCGCCAGCACCGGTGCCGCCAGAAACCGCATCCCCGACCGCCCCGCCGCGCGCACCACCACCAGTTCCGACGACCGCGCCAGCGCCAGAAACAGCGCAATCGACGCCAAAATCACGATCAGCGGCAAGATCCGGTACAGGCTTTGCGGCACCGACAACGACGCCATGTAAACCGCATCGCCAAGGCCCAGTCTGGTGCCGGAATATTTCCGCAACTGATCAATGGTTTCGATCAGCAGCATGATGCCCAGAAAAATCGCAAACACCAGCGCAAACATGCCGATAAACCGCCGGGCGATATAAAGCGTCAGGATCATGCCGGCACCGCCGGTGCATCTGGCACGGGCGCGCGCCGCAACCGTTTGGGGCGCTGCGACCACCACAATTCGAACCCGCCAATCGCAAGCCCGATCAGCGGGGCGCCGTAAGCCCAGACCCAGCCGCCCGCGGTTGCGCTGCCCACACTGGTGGCCACGGTCGATATCGCCTGCACCGCGATCAACAACCCAACCGCGATCAATACCTGCCGCCACAGCCCAAAGCGGCTGAACGCGCCCAACAACAACGAGGCAAACCCGATCAGCGCCGCCGCGGCGGCCAAAAACGGCTGGGCGATACGGTCATGCGCGCTGTAGATCAGGGCGGCGCGGCTTTCCTTGGTTTCGGCCATCAGGGCAGTGCTGGCGGCCAGCAATTCAAACGTCGACGCTTCGGCGGCATTGCGCGGACCGCGGCTTTGTGCGGCGATCAGGCCCGACAGATCATAGGTGAAATCGCCGAACCGAGTGATCGACAGGCTGGCCGTTTCGGTGGTCAGCACCTGCACCATGCCGTCAAACATCAACAGCTTCGGCCCGGTCTCGGCGCGCACAAAAAGCGCCCGCCGCGCGGTGTAGGTGGCGCGCATCTCGGGCGTGCGATCATCGGCGAGAAACAGATCCAACAACTCACCCGTGGCGGCCACTTCGCGGATATACAGCGTGATGCCGTCAGAGGGGTGCAAAAACTGACCATCCTTCAAGAACCGCGCGGTAACATTTTGCGATATTTCGGCGCTGCGGTCGGCCAGCGCCGTGCGGCTGGCAGGCACCAGAACATGCATCAACAGCATCATCATCGCCGCCACGATCAGCCCGAAATACAGCACCGGTCGCGCCAGCCGGAACGCCGAAAACCCGGTCGCCTGCATCACCACCAATTCGCTTTCCTGCATCAGCCGGTTGGCCACATAAACCGCCGCGACAAAGGCCGATATCGGCAGCACAAGGCGGATCACATTGGGCAGGGTCAGCAGGGAAAATTCCAGAAAAACCACCGCCGTCTGGCCATCGCCGATCAGCTGATCAAACAAGCCGACCGCCCGGTTCACCCAATAAACCGCCACCAGCACTAGCGAGAAAAACCCGAACAGTGCTAGCAGTTGCGATAAAAGATAGCGGTCGAATCTTGTCACGAAGGCTTTGCCCCTTAAGTGTTGCGGGACGCTAGCCGATAACGGCTGTGGGGAAAACTGCTATCTGGCCTTTCCTCCACCCCTTCGCTAGCCTTGCGCGAATGCGTGCCCATCCCGCTGCCCCACTTTCGGAGAATACCATGTCCCACCCGCTTGAATTGCAGTTCCACTCCCCCGATCTGGCGACCGTTCCGCATATTACCGGGCGCATTGTGTTGGTGGTGGATGGCACGGCACCGGGCACACCGGCGGCCAAACTGGTGAACAAGCTGATGCGGGGGGCCGTGGCCCGCGCGATAGCATCTGACGCGTTTGCCAAGTTGAAACCGGGCGATGCGCTGGATCTGGCCTATCCGGCGGGGCTGGTGGCCGAGGCGGTGCAACTGCTGCGCCTGCCGCGCAAATCATCGGTTGCCGAGGCGCGCCGCGCGGGGGCCACCGTGGCGCGTGGCCTTGGGGTGGCGGGGGCTGTGGTTTACGCCGAAAACCATCCGATGGCGACAGAGCTGTCGTTCGGTCTGGCTTTGCGGGCCTATGAATTTGCCCCGCACAAAACCGCCGCCGCCAAGGTCATCGGCCCCGTCACCTTGTGCGTGGCCAACCCCGAACAGATCGCAGCCCTTGCGGCCCCCATGGCGGCCGTGGCCGAAGGCGTGTTCTTCACCCGCGATCTGGTGAACGAGCCTGCCAATATCCTGACCACCGATGATTTTGCAGCCCGGCTGGCCGCGATGCAGGAACTGGGGCTGGACGTTGAAATTCTGGAAGAAGATCAGTTGGCAAAACTGGGCATGCGCGCGCTGCTGGGGGTTGGGCAAGGCTCGGAAAGTCCGTCCAAAGTGGTGGTGATGCAGTGGCATGGCGGCCCCAAGGGCGAGGCCCCGTTTGCGCTGGTTGGCAAGGGCGTGGTGTTTGACACCGGCGGTATTTCGATCAAACCGGCGGGCGGTATGGAAGACATGACGATGGATATGGGCGGGGCGGGCGTGGTTGCCGGCGTGATGCGCACGCTGGCCCTGCGCGGCGCGCGCGCAAATGTCGTCGGTCTGGTTGGCATTGTCGAAAACATGCCCGACGGGCGCGCGCAACGCCCCGGAGACGTCGTGCGCTCGATGAAGGGCGACACCATCGAGGTGATCAACACCGATGCCGAAGGGCGTTTGGTGCTGGCCGATGTGCTGTGGTACGCGCAAGATCGGTTCAAACCCACGGGCATGATCAATCTGGCCACCCTGACCGGGGCGATCATCGTGGCCTTGGGCCATGAAAATGCGGGCGTGTTTTCCAACAATGATGCCTTGTGTGCGGCGTTCCTGAAGGCGGCCGAGGCCGAAGGCGAAGGTGCATGGCGCATGCCGATGGGCCCGGCCTATGATGACAAGTTGAAATCGCGGGTGGCCGACATGGTCAATTCCTGCGGCCGCGATGGCGGGGCGATCACCGCCGCACAATTCTTGCGCCGCTTTGTCAAGGATGATGTGCCGTGGTGCCATCTGGATATCGCGGGCACGGCTTTGCTGAAATCCGACAGCACGCTGGCCCCCAAAGGCGCCACCGGTTGGGGTGTCATGGCGCTGAACCGACTGATCCGCGATATGTTTGAAGGCAAATAACCGTGATCCGTCGCAACGCGCAGTGTCGGACATCCGTGCAACAGCGGGTGCTGTGATGGGCACGGCGATGTTTTACCATCTGACACGGTCAACGCCTGCGCAAACGCTGGCGATGATCCTGCCGCGGGCGTTGGAACAGGGCTGGCGGGTGATGCTGCGCAGCCCGGATGCCGCGTCGCTTGCCCGGCTGGACGACAGACTGTGGCAGATCGGCGATGACAGCTTTTTGCCGCATGCG
The DNA here is from genome assembly GCA_031422555.1 of Cypionkella sp. Lineage (GTDB taxonomy): Bacteria > Pseudomonadota > Alphaproteobacteria > Rhodobacterales > Rhodobacteraceae > JANNAT01. Next base: position 30,725 of record JANPLZ010000085.1, read on the forward strand.
ATGGCGGGCGGGGGGCAAGACACGAATCAGCCGGTGTTGCTGGGCAGCGGGGCCATTGGTAACGGCGCAAACGGTTTGGTTTTGCTGGACGGTGCCGACACCGACCCGTCAGAGGCTGTGGCGCTGGAACGGGTCTGGACCTTATTTGATGGCAATGATCCGGCGGCGGTTGCGGCGGCCAGAACGCTGTGGAGCAAACTGACCACCGCCGGCATGCCCGCACAATATTGGTCCGAGCAAAGCGGCAAATGGGAAAAAAAGGCCGAAAAATAGCCGATCAAACCGCCCCCGCGGCGAACCGGTAAAATTTGGCTAAAATTTGCGGTTTCATTTTGGCGCAAATACTCCACGGGGGAGCCGCAAAAGCGCCAGCTTTTGGGGCAGGGGGTGTGAAACCCCCGTCTTGCCGTCCCACCGGATCAGCGGCGCAGAACCATCCTGCCATCTGCGATCTGGATGTCGAACATCCCCAGATAATCCATCCCCAACAGCGATCCCTCCATCGCCGCCCCGTTGACCCAAGCCGTCACATCGCGGTCGGCAAACGGGCCCAGAATAACTGACGCCAACCGGGTGCGCGCGATGTCCACGGTGCCGTTGGCGGTCTCGGCGCTGTGCCTGAAATTCAGATCCTGCAGCGATATGCCAACGCGTTCCGCATCTTTTGGCGACAACACCATATTGGTCGCCCCGGTATCGGCCACAAACCGCACCTCGGTGCCATTGATCAGCAGCGTCAGGTAATAATGCCGGTCAGCCTCTTGCGGCACGATCAATTCGCCCGCCTCACCAACGCTTTGCCGCAACCCGGTGCCGATGTTCAGATCATTCCACAGCCCATAGCCCGCCATCAAGCCGATGATGATCATCCCCCAAGCCAGCCCGCTGCGCAGCGCATGTCCCATGCGTTGACGGAATTCCACGAAAAACCACCCCGCCAGCGCCGCCAGCATCAGGCCCAGATAAATCAGCCGGGCAACACTGTCGTCACTCATCCGATCAGCCCGGTGCCACGCACGCCGTCGATGACAAATTGCACCGAGAGGGCAGCCAGCAACATGCCCAGCAGCCGGGTGATCACGATGGTGCCGGTGCGGCCCAGCAACCGCTCCAGCGGCGGTGAGGCAAGCAAGAATAGATAGGTCGCCAGCATCATCGCAAGCAAAAGCCCCATCACCGCCGCCGTCCCGCCCCAACCGGGGCCGGATTGGCCCACCAGCAAAATCATTGTCGCAATCGCGCCGGGTCCAGCGATCAGCGGCGTCGCCAAGGGAAACACCGACGGGTCATGGTCGGGATCGGCTTGCTGGCCTTCACGGCGCTGGGTGCGGCGTTCAAACAGCATGTCCAGCGCGGTCAAAAACAACAAAATCCCGCCAGCAATGCGAAACGCCGGCATTGATATGCCGATAAAGCCCAGAACGGTTTCCCCCGCCAGCCCGAACACCATCAGCAGAATCGTGGCAATGATACAGGCGCGGCGCGCCATGGCCGCGCGCCTTTCGGCATCCATCCCGGTGGTCAGGGCGATGAACAAAGGCACCAGTCCGGGCGGATCAATCACCACAAACAGGGTGGCAAAAGCGGTGATCAAAAAGGCGCTATCGGGCATGAAACCTCGCATTTGTTGGCGCCACCATGGCGGCAAGCCATCCCGCGCACAACGGCCAAGTTACGCCGCCGCCGCCTCCAGCTTTTCCTGACTGGCCAGCCACAACGCCTCGGCGCGGTCCAGACCGTTCATCACCTCGGCGTATTTCTTGTTCCATGTGTCCAACTCGGCCACGCGCGATGCTTCGTATAGGTCCGGGTCGGCCAGTTTTTTGGCCAGCCGGTCACGCATTTCATTCAGCTTGGCCAGAATGGCTTCGGATTTCTTGACCTCGGCGCGCAGGGTTTTGACGTCTTCCTGACTTGGCCGCCTGACCTTTTCCACCGCCTTCAGCACGGGCTTTGCATCATCATCGCCTGCCAGCAACTGCCGGCGATACGCCTCAAGATCGTCGGTGTAGGGCGTCACCGCCCCGCCTTTGACCAGCCACAGCCGATCTGCAACCAACCCCAGCAAATGCATATCATGGCTGACCAAAATCACCGCCCCGGAATACTGCGTCAGCGCCTCGACCAACGCCTCGCGGCTTTCCATGTCCAAATGGTTGGTCGGTTCATCCAAAATCAGCAAATGCGGCGCATCAATGGTGGCCAGCAACAACGACAATCGCGCTTTTTGCCCCCCCGACAACCGCCCCACCGCGGTTTCCGCCTGATCCGCCATCAGCCCAAACCCCGCAAGACGGGCGCGCAGCCGCGGTTGCCCTTCAGCCGGGCGCAGGCGCATGACGTGCTGCAAGGGAGTTTCATCAATCACCAACTCATCAACCTGATGCTGCGCGAAATAGCCGATGCGCAGCTTGGACGAGGACACCATTTTGCCGGTCGCTGGTTTAAGTTTGCCCGCCAACAACTTGGATAAAGTGGATTTTCCTTCGCCATTGCGGCCCAGCAATGCGATGCGGTCATCTTGGTCGATGCGCAACGACAGGTTTTTCAAAATCAGCGGCCCACCATAGCCCACCGCCACACCTTCCATATTGATGATGGGCGGCGACAGCTCTTCTGGTTCGGGAAAGGTGAACACCACCTTTTTGGCATCTTCGGGGGCGGTGATCGTCACCATCTTTTCCAGCATCTTGACGCGGCTTTGCGCCTGCACGGCTTTGCTGGCCTTGGCCTTGAACCGGTCCACGAACGATTGCAGATGCGCGCGGCGCAGTTCTTGCTTTTTGGCCTCGGCCTGCAATACGGCGCGCCGTTCCGCAACCTGACGCGCGAACTGATCGTATGGCCCCGACCAATAGGTCAGCTTTTTGTTGTCCAGATGCAGAATACCGGTGACGGCGCGGTTCAGAAGGCCGCGATCATGGCTGATGATCAACACGGTGTGGGGGTATTTTTGCAGATAGGATTCCAGCCACAACGCGCCTTCCAGATCCAGATAGTTGGTCGGCTCGTCCAGCAACAGATAATCGGGTTGCGCAAACAGCACCCCCGCCAGTGCCACCCGCATCCGCCAGCCACCCGAAAAATCCGAACAGGGGCGCTGCTGTGCCTCGGCATCAAAGCCCAGCCCCTTCAGAATGCTCGATGCGCGGCCCTCGGCGCTCCACGCATCAATATCGGTCAGGCGGGCCTGAATTTCGGCAATGCGGTGCGCGTCATGCGCGACTTCCGCCTCGATCAACAGGCTGGCGCGTTCGGTATCGGCGGCCAGCACCGTTTCAATCAGCGAGGTTGACGACGACGGCACCTCTTGCGCCACGCCACCGATGCGCGCGCGGTTGGGCAGCGATATATCGCCGCCCTCCAGCGCCAGTTCGCGCTTGATGATGCGGAAAAGCGTGGTTTTGCCCGCGCCATTGCGCCCCACAAGGCCCACTTTGTGCCCCGTCGGAATCGTGGCCGACGCCCCTTCAAACAACGGGCGACCTTCGACGGAATAGGTGATATTTTCGATTTTAAGCATGCTGCGTGCCTTGCCCTACCTTGGCTGCCGCGTCAACCGGGGGCAGCCGCCATCGGGGCTGTTGCACAAGGTTTATCGCAGCTTTTCAATGCCGCAACCCCGTGATAGCAGGCGGCCATCAGTTTCCGGGCCAAAGCGCCCTTTGAATGGAGAGCCAAATGGCCATTGAACGCACCCTGTCGATCATCAAACCCGATGCCACCAAGCGCAACCTGACCGGCAAGATCGTTGCCAAATTCGAAGAGGCTGGCCTGCGGGTTGTGGCCTCAAAGCGCATCCATTTGTCGCCCGCCCAAGCCGGGGCGTTTTACGCCGAACACGCCGCGCGCGGCTTTTACGGCGAGCTGTGCGATTTCATGGCGTCGGCCCCGGTTGTGGTGCAGGTTCTGGAAGGTGAAAGTGCGATTGCCAAAAACCGCGAAGTGATGGGCGCAACTGACCCCGCGCAGGCCGATGCAGGCACCATCCGCAAAGAGTTCGCGCTGTCCAAAGGCGAAAATTCGGCCCACGGGTCTGACAGCGAAGCCGCAGCCGCGCGCGAGATTGCGTTCTTTTTCTCGGGGTTAGAACTGGTTGGATAATTTCTGCGCCAAAAATCTTCGAAGATTTTTTGTAAATTTCTTCGAAGAAATTTGGCGCACAGCGTTTGGAAAGGCCGCCCCAGTCCGGGGTGGCCTTTTTTATGGTTTCAGGAGCGGGCGATGACACTTCCGGCCTCGATGCAAGCCCTGATTGCCCGCGTCACCGCCGCCTTGCCGCAATTCCCGCGCGTGGGCGCGATGTTTGCCGACACCTTCAGCAACACTTTAACCACCACCTTGCGCCCGCAGCCCGATGGCAGCGTTTTTGTCATCACCGGCGATATTGCGGCGATGTGGCTGCGCGATTCGGCGGCGCAACTGCGCCCCTATCTGCATCTGGCCAAGGATGATCCGGAGTTTGCAGCCCTGATCGCGGCGGTGATTGCGCGGCAGATGCGTTATATCCTGATCGACCCCTATGCCAATGCGTTCAACGAAGCCGCCAATGGCCGCTGTCACAACGCCGATCAAACCGCGATGGGCCCTTGGGTGTGGGAACGGAAATATGAGCTGGATTCGCTCTGCGCGCCCTTGAAACTGGCGTTTGATCTGTGGCGGGCAACGGGGCAGGTGAACCATCTTGACGCCCCGTTCGAACGCGCCGCCGATCTGGTAGTGACAACCATCGCGGCAGAGCAAGACCATGCCACATCCGCCTATCAGTTTCAGCGTTTTGACTGTGTGGCGCTGGATACTTTGGCCCATGCCGGGCGCGGCAATCCGGTGGGCCATACCGGGATGAGTTGGTCTGGTTTTCGCCCGTCTGATGATGCCTGCCGCTATAACTATCTGATTCCGTCCAATATGTTTGCCGCTGTTGCCTTGGATTGTCTGGCCGCGATGCCGCTGCAAGACCGCACCCTTTGCCACAAGGCAACAAATCTGGCGCAAGCAATCCGCGCGGGCATCGACCGTTTCGGCACCGTGATCCATCCGCGTTTTGGCAAGATTTACGCCTATGAAGTCGACGGTCTGGGCGGTGTAAACCTGATGGATGACGCCAATGTGCCCAGCCTTTTGGCCATGCCGTTCATCGGCTATTGCGACATCCGGGATCCGCTCTACCAAGCCACCCGCGCCTTTGTTCTTAGCCCGGAAAATCCGCATTTTCATGCAGGGTCGGCGGCCGCGGGCATCGGCAGCCCTCATACGCCCCCCGATTATATTTGGCCGATAGCCTTGTGTATTCAGGGTCTTACGGCAGATACTTACAGTGAAAAATGCCGCCTTCTGGAAACTTTAATGCAGGTTGATGCAGGCACAGGTCTGATGCACGAAGCGTTTCACAAAGACGATCCGGCGCAGTTTACCCGGCCTTGGTTTGCCTGGGCCAATGCGATGTTTGCCGAATTTGTGCTGGATGTGGCGGCGTGCCCGCCCCGGGGTTCAGCGCCGCTCGACCACGCCGAAAAACTGCAAGGCGGTTTCCCGCTCTGATCGCCCCTTGCCACCGAAATCCGCTTTGATCGCGTCAAACCGCAGCCGCAGTGCCTTTTTCTCATCGCCCTTGCAATCGTTCCACGGGCGACCCTGCAATCCCATGTGCAGCACGTAGTATCCAATGAAATGTGCTTGGGTCCCGGCACCCAGCAAGCGGATATAAGCCGCGTCAGCGCCCATGTCGCGAATTTCTTCCGCCGTCGTGATGCCCGCTTTGGCAAAGGCCGCCTCTGACGCCGGGCCAAGATTCAAGATGGACGACACCGGGTTTGACATGTGCAGGCCCTGATCAACGCGGCTGTTAGGTTACCGCAGGTGCAGCCAACCGGCAACCAGACTCAGATCGACGCCCAATCGCGGATGATTGGCGTGCCGCCTTGTTGTTGCGACTTTGGCGGCTGGCTTTGGCCCTGCTGCTGTGCGGGGCTGGACGTGCCCCCTTGTTGGCTGGGGCCCCCAAACGGACTGGGGTTCGAAGTGGTCATCTGTCTGCTCCGGTCGTTTCTTGCGGCTTTGCGCCGCTTATTCACGCTGCGCGCCCGTTGCGGCCATTAAATGACCAAAACAAGCGATAATTACGACTAAATATTGCCAAGTCCCGACAATGGCAACCAAATTTGCACGATGACGTGGCGGAAATGCCAAGCGGCGCTGCGGATCGCGGGGCAAACGGCGGCTGCGATTCTGCACAAAACATGCGGCGCAGGCTTGGGTGCCCAAGTTTCAAGGGATGCGGGCCCCGAAACGGAATAGTTTTTCGCCGCTGCCGTTGATTTGCACCACTTGGTCGCGGCGGGGATGGCAGCGAAATCGGCTGTGGGCGAATATTCAAATCGCTTTGACTGCAGCATTTGCACCATACAATGCAAAATCTCCGTGATCTTTGAAAATGTTTGCGGTAACATAAAAGCGGTTTGACTCAAGACTTACCGCCCAGTCCGCCGGGTTTATCTGCCGGGATTGGGTTGACGCTGGCGGTGTGAAGTTTAGGCTGGACTGATCCTAAGACCTTATGTGCGGACCGAAACATTGAATGATCTAAGCCTGACACCGAACCTGTTGCAGTCTGACGTGCTGCGTCATCTGACCTTCACGCTGGGCAAGGATGCGCCAAACGCCAGCCGCTATGATTGGCGCATGGCGCTGTCTTATGCGATCCGCGACCGGGTGGTGGAACCGTGGTTTGCCTCGACGCGCCGCACTTGGGCCGAAGACCGCAAGCGGGTGTATTATCTGTCGATGGAATTTCTGATCGGCCGCATTCTGGAAGATGCCACGGTCAATCTGGGTCTGCGCGAGATGGCCGAAGAGGTGATGACAGGCTTTGGCCAGAACTTCCGCGGTCTGGTGGAAGATGAGCCGGACGCGGCATTGGGCAACGGCGGATTGGGCCGCTTGGCCGCGTGTTTCATGGAAAGCATGGCCACCGTGGGCTGTCCTGCCTACGGCTATGGCATCCGCTATGAAAACGGGCTGTTTCAACAACGGTTTGAGCAGGGCCGCCAGATAGAGGCGCCCGAAGACTGGCTGAACCAGACCCATCCTTGGGAATTTGCCCGGCCAGAGGCCAGCTATACCATTCCCTTCAAAGGGCAGGTTGAACTGCAGGGCGGGCGTGAAGTGTGGGTGCCCGGTGAGACGGTTTTCGCATCCGCCCACGACACGCCGGTGATCGGCTGGAAGGGCAAATGGGCCAATACCTTGCGGTTGTGGGAGGCAAAGCCCACAAAACTGTTCGATCTGGAACGGTTCAACCGGGGTGATTATGCCGCCGCCGCCGAGCCTGAAAATCTGGCGCGCACTCTTAGCCGTGTTTTGTATCCTGATGACACCACCTATCAGGGCAAGGAATTGCGCCTGAAGCAGGAATTTTTCCTGACATCCGCCGCGCTGCAAGACATCATCCGCCGGTTCAAGGCCGATCACACCAACCTGCTGGATTTGCCGAAATACGCGGCCATCCAGATGAATGACACCCATCCGGCGATTGCGGGGCCGGAACTGATCCGGCTTTTGTCCGACGAGCATGGACTGACATTTGAGGACGCACTGGAAACCGCGCGCAATTGTCTGGGCTATACCAACCACACCCTGCTGCCCGAAGCGTTAGAGCGGTGGGCGACCTACACCTTTGGCACCGTGCTGCCGCGCCATATGCAGATCGTGGAACGCATTGATTCGTGGCACCGCCGCGCGTTCAATCCGCCCCACTATATCGGCATCGTCAAGCATCACGAAGTGCGCATGGGCGAGTTGGCTTTTGTGATGGCGCACAAGGTCAACGGCGTGTCGGCGCTGCATTCCGATCTGGTCAAGAAAAACCTGTTTCCAGAGTTGAACGCGCTGCATCCGGGGCGGATCATCAACCAGACCAATGGCGTCACGCCGCGCCGCTGGCTGAAAATGTGCAACCGCCCGTTGGCGGGGCTGATCACCAAAACCATCGGGCCGGGTTGGGAAGACAATCTTGACCGGTTGCGCGGGCTGGAACCTTTTGCCGATGACGCCGCGTTCCGCGCCGAATTTGACGCGGCCAAGCGGGCGAACAAAGTGGCTCTGGCGGGATGGATAAAGGCGGAATGCGGCATCACGGTATCGCCGGATGCGCTGTTTGATGTGCAAATCAAGCGCATCCATGAATACAAACGCCAGTTGTTGAACATCTTGCAAACCGTGGCGCATTGGAACCGGATCAAGGCGAACCCAAAGGGGCCATGGGTGCCGCGGGTGAAAATCTTTGGCGGAAAATCTGCGCCCGGCTATGCGGTGGCCAAAGAAATAATTCATCTTATCAACGATATAGCGATGGTTATTAATGCTGATCCTGATACCGGTGATTTGCTGAAAATCGTCTATCCGCCGAATTACAACGTCTCAATGGCCGAACGGCTGGTGCCTGCCGCCGATCTGTCGGAACAAATCTCGACCGCCGGCAAAGAAGCATCCGGCACCGGCAACATGAAATTCATGATGAATGGTGCGCCCACCATCGGCACGATGGATGGGGCAAATGTCGAAATTTTCCAAGAGGTCGGGGCCGAGAACTTTTTCCTGTTCGGCATGACCACCGATCAGGCCGTCAAACGCCGCGAAGACCCGGATCAGTCGCGCAAGGCCATTGATGCCAGCCCCGCCTTGCAATCCGTGCTGCAGATGATCGCGGAAGGGCGGTTTTCGCCCGAACAGACCGACCGCTATCACGGTGTGGTCGACCGTATCTGGCACCATGATTATTTTCTGGTGGCGGCTGATTTTGATGCCTATGACGCGGCGCAAATTGCGGTGGATAAAGTCTACGGTGATCGCGATGCCTGGGTCAAAATGGCGGTGCTGAACACCGCGCGGTCTGGATTTTTCTCGTCCGATCGCACCATCCGCAGCTACATGAACGACGTCTGGTCGATCCCTTCAGCTTTGTGAGGCCGCAATGTCCGACCCCGACACCAGCCAGTTGATTGATCCTGCCGCAGCAGCAGCAATTGCCGAAGGGCGGCATGGCGATCCGTTCGCGCTGTTGGGGTTGCACAAACGCGGCGGCAAATGGGTGGTCGCAGCCTTTGATCCGGGTGCGCAGGCCATGGCGGTGCTGGTCGGCAAGGCGGGCAAACCGGTGGACGGGCTGCCGGTGGCCGGTGCGCCGGGGCTGTTTGTGGCCGAGTTGGTGAAGAAATCCGACTACCGGTTGCAGTTTTCCGGCCATGGCGCGGAATGGCAAGTCGAAGATCCGTTCCGGTTCGGCCCGGTTCTGTCGGATATGGACGAATATCTGCTGGGCGAAGGCACGATCAAACGGCTGTGGCACGTGCTGGGGGCGCATCTGATCACCCATGAAGGCACGCCGGGCACGCATTTCGCGGTTTGGGCGCCGAATGCCGAACGGGTGTCGGTGGTGGGCGGCTTTAATGCGTGGGATGGCCGCCGTCATCCGATGCGCAAACGCGGCGGCACCGGGGTATGGGAGACGTTTTTGCCGGGCATCGGCGATGGTGAGGCGTATAAATACGAATTGCGCGGCCCGGGCGGGGTGCTCTTGCCGCTGAAATCCGATCCGGTCGGGTTCGGGTCCGAACACGCACCGGCCAATGCATCGGTTGTGCGCGATATTGGAGGTGCCGATTGGCAAGACGGTGCTTGGATGACGCGCCGTGCTGCATTGCAATCCATCGACGCCCCGATTTCAGTTTACGAGGTGCATCTTGGGTCGTGGCGCCGCGCGCCCGGCGACCGCATGCTGTCCTATCTTGAACTGGCCGATCAGTTGGTCGATTACGCGGTGGATATGGGCTTTACGCACATCGAATTGATGCCGGTTTCAGAATATCCGTTTGACGGGTCTTGGGGCTATCAGCCGGTGGGCCTCTTTGCCCCCACCATCCGCCACGGCACGCCTGCCGAATTTCGCGCCTTTGTGGATGCGGCGCACCAAAAAGGCATCGGCATTCTGCTCGATTGGGTGCCGGGGCATTTCCCGTCGGATGCGCATGGTTTGGGCCGCTTTGACGGCACACCTTTGTATGAACACGCCGATCCGCGCGAAGGCTTTCATCAGGATTGGAACACCCTGATCTATAACTATGGCCGGGTCGAGGTTTCCAACTATCTGGTGTCCAACGCGCTGTATTGGTTGGAAGAATACCATATCGACGGGCTGCGGGTGGATGCCGTGGCCTCCATGCTTTACCGTGATTATTCGCGCGAGGCCGGGCAATGGGTGCCCAACAAAGACGGCGGGCGCGAAAACTATGAGGCCATCGCGGTGCTGCAGCAGATGAACATCACCGCCTATGGCGAGTCCGTGGGCGTGGTGACGATTGCCGAAGAAAGCACCGCTTTTGCAGGCGTTTCGCGGCCCGTGAACCATGGCGGTTTGGGGTTCGGGTTCAAGTGGAACATGGGGTGGATGAATGACACGCTGTCTTATATGCACAAAGACCCGATCTACCGCCGCTATCACCATCACCAGATGACGTTTGGACTGCATTACGCATGGTCGGAAAATTATATCCTGCCGATCAGCCATGACGAGGTGGTGCATGGCAAAGGGTCGATGATCGAAAAAATGCCGGGGTCGGGGGATGAGAAATTCGCCAACCTGCGGGCCTATTATGGGTTCATGTGGGCGCATCCGGGCAAAAAGCTGTTGTTCATGGGCTGCGAGTTCGGGCAGGGCCGCGAATGGAACCACAATCAGTCGCTGGATTGGCACCAGTTGGACGTGCCCGCCCATGCCGGGCTGCAAGCCTTGGTGCGCGATCTGAATCAGCTTTACCGCGCCCACCCGGCCTTGCATGTCAATGACACCAGACCGCAAGGCTTTGAATGGATCGACAGCAATGATGCCGAGGCCGGGGTGTATTCCTGGGCGCGGCTGGGGGCGCTTGGCGATCCGATGGTGGTGGCGGTGGTGAACATGACTCCGGTGGCGCGCAGCTACCGGGTGGGCTTGCCAGCACCGGGCCATTGGGCCGAGATTTTGAACACCGATGCCGCCGTGTATGGCGGTGGCAACCGCGGCAATCTGGGCGGTCTTGCGTCCGAACCCGTGGCCCATGTCGGCCGTGCGCAATCGGCGCTGGTGATGGTGCCGCCCTTGGCAACAGTTTGGTTAAAGCAAAGTCTATAATTTATCCCGGAGGAGGACGACCATGAACCCCAGACCGAATGCGCGCCTGTCCAGCCAGTCGATGGCCTTTGTGTTGGCAGGGGGGCGCGGCAGCCGATTGAAAGAGCTGACCAACACCCGCGCCAAACCGGCGGTGTATTTTGGCGGCAAAACCCGGATCATCGACTTTGCCTTGTCAAACGCGCTCAATTCCGGCATCCGCAAAATGGCGATTGCCACGCAATACAAAGCGCACTCGCTGATCCGGCATATGCAGCGCGGCTGGGGGTTCTTTCGCGCCGAACGCAATGAATATCTGGATATTCTGCCTGCCAGCCAACGGGTTTCGGAAAACAAATGGTATCTGGGCACCGCCGATGCTGTGGCGCAAAATATTGATATCGTTGATTCTTATGGGGTAAAATACATCGTCGTTCTGGCGGGTGACCATATTTATAAAATGGATTACGAGGTGATGCTGCAACAGCATGTGGCCTCAGGTGCGGATGTGACCATCGGCTGCCTGACCGTGCCGCGGATGGAGGCCACCGCCTTTGGCGTCATGCATGTCGACAAGAACATGCGCATCACCGATTTTCTGGAAAAGCCCGCCGATCCGCCATCGATTCCGGGCGATCCGGCCAACGCTCTGGCCTCGATGGGGATTTATGTCTTTGACTGGGCGTTTTTGCGCGATCTGTTGATCCGCGATATGGCGGATGAAAATTCGACCCATGATTTCGGCAATGATCTGATCCCCGATATCGTCAAGAACGGCAAAGCGGTGGCGCATAAATTTGCCGACAGCTGCGTGAAATCGGGGTTGGAGACAGAACCCTATTGGCGCGATGTGGGAACGATTGATGCGTTCTGGCAAGCCAACATCGACTTGACCGATTTTGTGCCCAAGCTGGACCTATACGATCAAAGCTGGCCGATCTGGACTTATGCCGAGATTTTGCCCCCCGCCAAGTTTATCCATGATCAAGACGGGCGGCGCGGCATGGCGGTGTCGTCGCTGGTGTCGGGCGATTGTATCGTGTCGGGGTCAGAAGTGCGCAATTCGCTGCTGTTTACCGGCTGTCGCACCCATTCGTTCAGCGCGCTTGAACATGTGGTGGCGCTGCCGCAGGTGATCGTGAACCGCAAAGCCGAGCTGAAAAACTGCGTGATTGATCGCGGTGTGATCATTCCCGAAGGGCTGGTGGTGGGCGAAGATCCGGAACTGGATGAAAAGTGGTTCCGCCGCACCGACGCGGGCATCGTGTTGATCACCCAGGATATGCTGGACGTGCGGGCGCGCGCGCTGTCATAGGGTAGGATGGCTGCAAAGGGCGGGGGTTTCACACCCCCACACCCCCGTGGGATATTTGTGAACAGATGAAAGGATCAGCGATGCAAATTCGGGGGCGGGTGCTGTCGGTGGCCTCGGAATGTGTGCCGCTGATCAAGACCGGCGGTTTGGCGGATGTGGTTGGCGCGCTGCCGGGCGCGCTGGCAGGCGTAGGCTGGGACATGAGGGTTTTAGTGCCTGCTTACCGCAGTTTACGTCCACTTCTTGAGACAATGGTTGAAGTGTGGTCGGACGGCGCGCTGTTTGGTGGCCCAGCGCGGGTGATGGCGGGGGATGTGGCGGGGGTGCAGGTTTTGCTGCTGGACGCAGCCCATTTGTATGATCGCGAAGGCGGACCCTATTCCGGCCCGAACGGCGACTGGTTCGACAACGCGCGCCGCTTTGCAGCGCTGTCCTGGGTGGGGGCCGAGATTGCAAGGCATGGCTTGGCCGATGGCTGGAGGCCGCAGGTTTTACACGCGCATGACTGGCAAGGCGGGCTGGCCCCGGCCTATCTGGCATATGGCGGTGCGCAAGGGGTAGGGTCGGTGTTCACCATCCATAACATCGCGTTTCAGGGTTGGGCGCCCGCGTCATCGCTGGCGGATTTGCGGCTGCCCCCCGAACAGTTTTACCCCGCAGCGCTGGAATATTACGGCGGATTGTCCAGCCTGAAGGCGGGTCTGGTCACCGCCGACCGCATCACCACCGTGTCGCCCACCTATGCCGCCGAATTGATGCGACCCGAATTTGGCATGGGATTGCAAGGCGTTATCGCAGCCCGTGCCGAAGTGGTGTGCGGCATCCTGAACGGTGTTGACACCAATCTGTGGGCCCCCGAGACCGAGCCGCTGCCCTATTCCGCCAAAGCGCCCAAGGGCAAGGCCGCCAACCGCGCCGCCCTTTGTGCCGCATTCGGGCTGGAGGTGCCGGGGCCTTTGGCTATTCTGGTCAGTCGGTTGACCGATCAAAAGGGCATTGATCTGCTGGCAGGCACCATTCCCGATTTTATCGCAGCCGGCGGCGGTTTGATCGTGCTCGGGTCGGGCGATCCCGCGCTTGAGGCCGCGATGCGCGGCTTGGCTGCACGCTTTGCCGGCCGGGTGGCGGTGCGTATCGGTTATGACGAGGCGCTGTCGCACCAGCTTTTCGCGGGCGGTGATGCGGTTCTGGTGCCGTCGCGGTTTGAACCCTGCGGTCTGACCCAGCTTTACGGTCTGCGCTATGGCACGGTGCCGGTGGTGTCAGCGGTGGGCGGGTTGGCTGATACGGTGATTCATGCCAGCCCCGCGGCGCTGGCGGCGGGGGTGGCGACGGGGATCGTGTTTCATCCGGTCGATGGCGTGGCTTTGGGGCAGGCGTTGCGCGCCCTTGTGCAGATGTTCGGCGATGCCAAGCTGTGGGCCCGCGTGCAGGCCAACGCCATGTGCCACGATGTTGGCTGGGACGCGTCTGCCGCCGCATATGCCGCGCTTTATGAAGGTCTGGTCGGGTGAATTACGGTGGTTTTACCACATCTTGCGGCCAGCCTTGGCCGATGGGGGCCACCATCCGGCATGACGGGGTGAATTTTGCGGTGTTTTCCGCCCATGCCACCGCGCTGGAATTATGCCTGTTTTCCGCCGATGGACGGCGCGAAATGGCGCGGCTGCCGTTTGATGCCCGTGACGGTGATGTCTGGCATATGCATGTGGCGGGCCTCGGCGCGGGGCAGCTTTATGGTTTGCGCGCGCACGGCCCCTATGCCCCGGACGAAGGCCACCGGTTTAACCCGCACAAGCTGCTTTTGGACCCCTACGCGCGCGGATTGTCGGGGAAATTGCGCTGGTCGGATGCGTTGATGGGCTACCGGGTGGGGGCTGCGCGCGGGGATCAGTCTTTTGACACCCGCGACAGCGCTTTTGCGATGCCGAAATCGGTGGTGGTCGATCCGCGTTTTGACTGGGGCGATGATGCCGCCCCGCGCACGGCGCTTGGCGCTACGGTGATCTACGAGGCGCATGTCAAAGCCCTGACCATGCAGCATGACGGCATTCCGGTATCCTTGCGCGGCACCTATGGCGGGGTCGCGCATCCGGTGATGATTGCGCATTTGCAAAAGCTGGGGGTGACGGCGATCGAGCTGTTGCCGGTGCAAGGCTTTTTTGACGACCGGTTTCTGGTGGCCAAGGGGTTGGTCAACCATTGGGGCTATCAAAGCATGGCGTTTTTCGCGCCAGAGCCGCGCTATGGCGGCTCGCACCCGCTGCGCGAGATGCAGGCGATGGTCAAGGCGCTGCATGCGGGCGGCATCGAGGTTATTCTGGATGTGGTCTACAATCATTCGGGCGAAGGCGATGAATGGGGGCCGACCCTGTCGTTTCGGGGTCTCGATAACCGCAGCTATTACCGGCTGACCCATGGCGGGCGGCACTATGCCAATGATGCGGGCACCGGCAACACCTTTGATCTGACCCAACCGGCCGTATTGCGCATGGTGTTGGACAGTTTGCGCTATTGGGTTGAACACGTGCGTATCGACGGCTTTCGCTTTGATCTGGCGTCGGTGCTGGGACGTGAGGCGCATGGGTTTGACCCGTCAGGCGGCTTTTTTGATGCGATCCGGCAAGATCCGGTGTTGGCGCGGGTCAAACTGATCGCCGAGCCGTGGGATATCGGCCCCGGCGGCTATCAGTTGGGGGCCTATCCGCCGCCATTTCTGGAATGGAATGACCGCTACCGCGACGGCGTGCGCCGGTTCTGGCGCCATGATGCGGGCATGGCCCCTGATCTGGCACGGCGGCTGCTGGGGTCGGCCGACCGCTTTGATCATTCGCGCCGAAGCGCCACCAGTTCAGTGAATTTCATCACTTCGCATGATGGGTTTACCTTAGAGGATACCGTGACTTACACGGTCAAACGCAATCTGGCCAACGGCGAGGATAACCGCGACGGCCATGATGACAACCACGCGGACAACATGGGCTTGGAAGGCCCCAGCGCCAACCCGGCCTTGCGGGCGCTGCGCGATTTGCGCAAACGCAATCTGCTGGCCACGCTGATGCTGTCGCAAGGCACGCCGATGCTGCTGGCGGGGGATGAGATCGGCCACAGCCAAGGCGGCAACAACAACGCCTATGCGCAAGACAACGCG
The DNA here is from genome assembly GCA_031422555.1 of Cypionkella sp. Taxonomy (GTDB): domain Bacteria; phylum Pseudomonadota; class Alphaproteobacteria; order Rhodobacterales; family Rhodobacteraceae; genus JANNAT01. Next base: position 46,337 of record JANPLZ010000085.1, read on the forward strand.
GTGACCCGGCTGGACTGGGCGCGCGCCGATCACCGGCTGGCGGCGTTTGTAGCCCGGCTGACGGCGCTGCGCCGCGCCCATCCGGTGTTGCGGCAGGGCCGGTTCCTGCATGCCAAACCGCGGGGGTCGGACGGGCTGCCCGATGTGATCTGGCACCGCGCCGATGGGGCGGTGCCCAGCCCCGGCGATTGGCACGATCCGGGGTTTCGCTGTATCGGCGTGGAATTGCGCATGGCTGCCGAAGGCCCGGACCAGACAAATCACGGCGCGCCCGACGCGCTGTTTGTGGTGTTCAATGGCGATGGGCCGCTGACGCTGCATTTGCCGAAAACCGCCGCTGGCTGGCGGATGATTCTGGATACCACCCGGCCCGAGTTGGTGCCGGTGGTGGCCGACCCGGTGGTCAATCTGCCAGGGCAGGCCGTGTTTGTCTTTGAACCGATCAACGCAAAGGGTGCCCTATGACCATCTCCATCATCGCGACCAAGCCCATTGCGGGCCAAAAGCCCGGCACCTCGGGATTGCGCAAGAAAACCCCGGTGTTCATGGGGGCGCATTATCTGGAAAACTTTGTCCAAAGCATTTTTGATGTGGTGGGCGCACGCGATGAAACGGGGGCGGGTAAGACCTTTGTGCTGGGCGGTGACGGGCGCTATTTCAACGACCGCGCGGCGCAGGTGATCTTGCGGATGGCGGCGGCCAATGGCGCGGCACGGGTGATCATCGGGCAAGGTGCAATCCTGTCGACCCCCGCCGCCAGCCACCTGATCCGGCTGAACAACACGGGCGGTGGCATCATCATGAGCGCCTCCCACAACCCCGGCGGCCCGACCGAAGATTTCGGCGTCAAGTTCAACATGCCCAACGGCGGCCCGGCCCCCGAAGCTGTAACCGAGGCTATGTACATCCGTACAACAACGATTTCCGAATATAAGATCGCCCAAGCCCATGACGTTGATTTGGCCACCATCGGGCGCAGCGATCTGGCCGGGATGATCGTCGATGTCGTTGATCCGGTGGCCGATTATGCCGCCCTGATGGAGACATTGTTTGATTTCCCGGCGATTTCCGCGATGTTTGCCGCAGGCTTTGCCATGCGGATGGACAGCATGTGCGCGGTGACCGGCCCCTATGCACAAGACATTTTCGAGCGCCGCCTTCGCGCGGGCGCGGGCACGGTGATCAATGGCACCCCCTTGCCCGATTTTGGCGGCATGCACCCCGATCCGAACCCCACTTGGGCAAAGGCCCTGATGGACGAGATGTTTGGCACCAATGCCCCCGATTTTGGCGCGGCCTCTGATGGCGACGGCGACCGCAACATGGTGGTCGGGCGCGGGATTTATGTCTCACCCTCCGACAGTCTGGCGGTTCTGGCGGCGAATGCGCATCTGGCCCCCGGCTATGCGGCGGGATTGAAGGGGGTGGCGCGGTCAATGCCAACATCGGCTGCGGTGGACCGGGTGGCAGATGCCATGGGCATCGCCAGATTTGAAACCCCGACGGGGTGGAAGTTTTTTGGCAATCTGCTGGATGCGGGCCGCGTCACGATTTGCGGCGAAGAAAGTTTTGGCACCGGCTCGGACCATGTGCGCGAAAAAGACGGGCTGTGGGCCGTGCTGTTATGGCTGAACATTCTGGCAGTGCGTAAAGTGTCGGTGGCCGAGATTTTGGCGCAGCATTGGGCCACCTACGGGCGCAATTATTACAGCCGCCACGATTTTGAGGCGATTTCCAGCGACCGCGCCGATGCGATGATGGCGGCCTTGCGCGCCAGTCTGCCCACCTTGCCCGGCACCGTGATCGACGGCATGACCATTCGGACAGCTGATGATTTCGCCTACAGCGATCCGGTTGACGACTCTGTCAGTCATGCCCAAGGCGTGCGGATCCTGTTTGAAGATGGCAGCCGGATCGTGCTGCGCCTGTCGGGCACCGGCACCGAAGGGGCTACGTTGCGGCTGTATCTGGAACGTTATGCGGCGGGGCCGGACGGCCTTCACCACGACCCACAACTGGCGCTGGCCCCGGTGATCCGGGCCGCCCACGCCTTGGCGCGGATCGAACACTTTACCGCCCGTAACAGGCCCGATGTGGTGACCTGAACCGCAAGCGGCTTTTGCGCGATGGGTCCTAGCTGCGCAAACCTGTCTCGACCAGCAGGCCCTGACGTTTGGCTTCGTAATAATAACCTTTGGCATACCACATTACGGCGCGGGCTTCGTCGCCGTTTGACACCAGCCACGCGCCGCGCAAATAGCGCCCGGCAAATTCAAGATTGGTTTCGGCATCCAAAAGCCCCGATGGCGATCCGCGATAGCCCATGGTGCCCGCGGTTTGCGGCAATATCTGCATCAGCCCGTAATACGGTCCATTGCGCGCGGCGGCGTTGTAGTCAGACTCGCGCTGCACCACGCGGTGGATCAGGCTTTGCGGAATATCGTGAATAGCCGCCCATTTGACGATCAGCGCGCGCATTTGCGGCGTCTCGCCGGGGTAAAGATCACCGCGCGAGGCCGGGGTTGCGTCATTGCGCCCCCGACCACAGGCCGCAAGGGATACGGCCGCCAAACCAAGCGACAGGGCGGTGCGGCGGGACAGGCGCATCAAAACTCTCCGATGATCAACGTCCTTCCCTAGCCAAACCTGCAGGGCTGGGAAAGGGGGCAGGCGCGGTTTCGGCGGGAAGGTGCAATTTCTGCGACGAAAGCCGGGCTTTCGCGCCGCAAGCGGCTTGGTTATGCTACCCCATCGTTGCAGCACCGGGGCAATTTCAAAGATGGCAGAGTTGATCGACCGCCCGCTGACTTTGGCTTTGATCGTCGATGATCATCCGCTGTTTTGCGATGCTTTGGCGATGACTTTGAAAGCCGTTGTCGGCATCGCGCGC
>JANPLZ010000086.1:0-1751 GCA_031422555.1 Cypionkella sp.
CCCGGCATGTTGATCAAGATTGCGGTGGTCGATCCGCCATATTGCGCGCCGTAATAGATGCCCGCCAGCATGATCAGCGACGAGACCGGTTCCAACTGAAAGGTGATCGGCAACAGCATGGCGATGGTGGCGGTCGCACCAATGCCCGGCAACACGCCGATCAGGGTGCCAAGAATGACGCCGATCAAACAGAACAGCAGGTTTTCGGGGGTTGCCGCGGTGGCAAAACCAAGGCTCAGGTTTGAAAGCAGGTCCATGCGGCCCCCTTAAAATGGCAGCCAGGGGCCAAACCGCCGGAACGGCAGCCCCAGCGCCACGCTGAACACCAATGTGCAGAAAATCGTCACGCCAATCGCCAGCGCTGCGGCGTGCAGCGGTTTCATCTGCAACCCGGCCAAAGCCGCGATCAGCGTGGTCAGAAATATCGACGGCACAAAGCCAAGGCCGCGCACGGTAAGCCCAAAGAACACCGGGGCTGCCAGAATAAACACCATGCCGCGCCACGCGTAAGTGCCGATCTCGTCACCCACCGACCCGATGGCAGACACCACGATTGCCGCCCCCAGACCCATCAACACCAAGGCCAGAACGGCGGGAAAATATCCCGGCCCCATCCGCAGCGTGGTGCCCATTTCCAGCCCCAGACATTGCAGGCCAAACACCAGACCAAAGACAATGAACAACAGCCCGGCGCAGAAATCGGCCTTGTTGATTGCAGCTTTGTTTATCCCAGCCATCATTGCCCCTCCCGGCATGAAAAACGGCCCCAACGTCACGCCGGGGCCGCAAGGTTCAGTCGGCGTAGACGCCAGCGGTTTCGATCACCGGCTTCCAGCGGGCAATTTCCGCCTCCAGTTTTGCTTTCAGCGCCGCGGGGGTTGCATCGGCGGCAGAGGACGGTGCGGTGCCCAGATCGCCGAATTTGGCGATAATTTCCGGGTCGGCCAGCGCCTTTTGCAAGGCCGCTGCCAGCCGGTCAGTTGCTTCGGCTGGCGTGCCTTTAGGGGCATAGATGCCGTGCCAGATTGACACTTCCATGCCGGGCAGACCGGCTTCGGCGACCGTTGGCAGATCGGGGAAAATATCCAGCCGCGCGGGGGTTGTCACCGCAAACGCCTTGATGGTGCCGCCCTTGATCTGCTCGGTGGTGTTGGTGGACTGATCGCACATGATGTCAATCTGCCCGCCCAGAAGTTCGGTCATCGCAGGCCCGGTGCCCTTGTAGGGCACGGTCACAATCGGCGCTTCGACCGCTTGCATGAACAGCATGCCGCACAGATGTGAGGCCGCGCCGATGCCTGCATTCGCCATGGTGATGGTTTCAGCGTTTTCTTTGACATAGGCGATGAAGGACGCCATGTCGGTCGGCTCAAAATCCTTGCGCGCCACCAAGGTCATCGGCACTTCGGTGACAAGACCCACATATTCAAAGGCTTCGGTGGGGTTGTAGGCAAGGTTGCGATACAGCGTCGCGGAAGTTGCCATGCCGATATGGTGCAGCAAGATGGTATAGCCATCCGCTTCGGCCCCGGCAACTTGCCCCGCGCCCAGCGTGCCACCGGCACCGCCGACGTTTTCAACGATAATCTGCTGGCCAAGATCGGCCGACATCTTTTCGGCAATCAGCCGACCGACGGTATCGGTTGGCCCGCCCGCCGAAAACGGCACAACCATGGTAATCGAGCGGTCAGGATAGCTTTGCGCAAAGGCGGCAGAGGCCATCAGTGCGGTGGCCGCAGCAAAGGCTGCGA
>JANPLZ010000087.1:0-3954 GCA_031422555.1 Cypionkella sp.
GGCGAAATGTTCGGACGACTCCGTGACGAAATAGCCAAGATGTGTCATCACCTCGTAGCGCACCTTGTTCGGGCAGCGCGGGTTCCAGGCGGAAGGTTTGGGGATGGCGCCGCGGGCATAGCCGGCACGCAGCGCCGGATAGAGATCGCGGTAACTGCCGTCGGGATTGCGAGCCTCAAAGTTCAGAAAGAACGCCATGTGGTTGATGCCCGCCGCACGGTAGCGCAGATCGGCCACCGGGATATCAAGATCATGCGCCAGTTCTTGGGCCGTGCCCTGCACCGAATGGCAGAGGCCAACCTGATTGAGTGCCGGATATTTCGCACCCAGCGCCCAAGTGTTGATCGCCATCGGGTTGACGTATTGCAGCATGATTGCATCAGGGCAGATCGCGGCCATGTCTTCGGCCAGTTTCCACAGATGCGGCACGGTGCGCAGACCGCGCATGATGCCGCCAACGCCAAGTGTGTCTGCAATGGTCTGACGCAGGCCATATTTTTTCGGAATATCAAAATCGACAACCGTGCTGGGTTTGTAGCCGCCAATCTGAAAGGCGGTGATAACAAAGTCAGCGCCTTGCAACGCGCGGCGTTGGTCAGAATGGGTTTCAATCCGGGCACCGACGCGCAACGAGGACACCATTTTGCGGCAGACCATTTCGGATTCTGCCAGCCGTTTGGGATCAATATCCATCAGCGCAATCGTGGCATCCGACAGCGACGGCATGTTCAGCGCATCACCGATCAGGTTTTTCATGAAAACGGTCGATCCCGCGCCGATGAAGGCAATCTTGGTCATTTAACGGCTCCAAGGGTAAGTCCCGCGATGAAATGCTTTTGCATGGCAAAGAACATCAACACGGGTGGAAGGGCTGCGATGATGGACCCAGCCGATACCAGATGCCAGGCGGCAATCCATTGGCCATTCAGCGAATTCAAGCCAGCGGTGACGGGTTGGATGCTGGCGGATGTGGTCAACACGGTGGCCCAGAAATATTCATTCCAGATGAAGGTAAACACCAGAACCGACAGGGCCGCGATGGCGGGGCGCATCAAAGGGACGACGATATACCAAAAAATCTTGATTTCGGATATGCCTTCAACCCGCGCAGCCTCGATCAGCTCAAACGGCATGGCCTTGATGAAATTGCGCATGAACAGGGTGCAAAACCCGACTTGAAACGCGACGTGGAACAGGCCAAGGCCCAGCGTGGTGTTGATCAGGCCAAGGTTGACGGTCATGTCGCGCACCGGCACCATCAGGATCTGGAACGGCACAAAGTTGCCGGCGACAAAGACAAAGAACACCACCATGTTAAAGCGGAATTTATAAACCCCGAGCGCAAAGCCGGTCATCGTCGACAGCGCCACGACGCCGATCACCACGGGGATCGTCAGCTTGAACGAGTTCAGAATATACTGGCCGATGGCGGAATTGCGAAACACATCGGCATAGTTTTCAAACGCGATGTAAGACGGCATACCAAAATAGTTGCCCTGCGCCAGATCGGACGCGGGGCGCAGCGATGTCAGCGCGACACCCAACAGCGGAAACAGCCAGATCAGCAGTGCCACCGGCAGCGCCACTTTATACATGATCTGCGTGGCGCGCGAGGTTTGCTCAATTGGGCGGGGGAACATGGTTATCGCTCCGTTTCGTCGCGCCACATCTTCCAGATGAAGCCCGAGATGAAAATCATCATGATGCCAAACAGCACCACAGCGATGGCAGCGCCGTATCCCATACGGTAGCCGTATTCCGAAAGTGCCTGTTCATACATGTAATACGACAGCACCCGCGACGATCCGTAAGGGCCGCCCGATGTCATGATCGACACCAGATCGAACGACCGCAGCGCGCCGATGACCGTGACGACGATGGCAATAAAGGTGGCCGGGCGCAGTTGCGGGATGATGACATACCACAGCATTTTCCAACCCTTGGCACCGTCAAGCCTGGCTGCCTCGATCTGATCAGGGGCCACGTTGTTCAATCCGGTCAGATATAAGATCATCACATAGGCGATTTGCGGCCACAGACCGGCGGCGATGATGCCGTAGTTGACATAATCTTCATTCGCCAACACAGCCACGCCAGTGCCGGTGACCAATTCGATCAACTTGTAGAATAGGCCAAAATTGGGGGCGTAGAACCACGCGAACATCAGGCCGACGACGACTTGGCTGATCACGAAGGGAAAGAAAAACAGCGATTTGTAAATGCGGATGCCGCGCACGGTTTGGTTCAGGAAAATCGCCATGAACAAGCCGATTGGCACCGCCAGCATGAACATGACCAGCCAGATGACGTTGTTGCGCAGCGAGGTGACAAAGGCATCATCGTCAAACAATTCGATATAATTTGCGGTGCCGATCCATGTTTTCTTACCCAAGCCATCCCAATCATAAAACGACAGCCACATGGATTGGAAAATCGGGATGATGACGTAGATCAAAAACATGATCATGCCGGGCGCAAGAAACAGCCACGGGGCAAGGCGGCGCTGATTGGCTTTCCAATAGGCGGACATTGAAACCTCCGGGCGGCGATTGGGGCGGGGTGGGATTTGGCGGGTCTCTTGCCAGTGGCAATGCGCCAAAAAGAACGGACGCGCCCGGTGACAGGCGCGTCCGATTGGTTGGTTTACTGGTAGGCGGTGCCGCGAATTTTCTCGAGACGATCAAGAATTTCCGGCAGACGCTCTGGTTTTACCATGAACTCCTGGAAGCCTTCCATACCGGCCTTTGCCATTTCGGCAGGCGCGTCACGGTCGAAGAACTGCGCCAGCGCATAGGCCGAGGACAGCGATTCAAAACCAGCCTTGATGAACGGATCGTCACCGACGGTTGCGTTCTTGTTGGTTGGCAGCTGCCCGATGGCGGCGTTCAGTTTGGTCTGCGCTTCGGCCGATGCAACATAGGCCAGGAACAGTTTGGCATCTGCCACATTGGTCGCGGCTGCGGTGATGTGGATGGTGTCGGTCGGTGCTTCTTCTGCGCGCGGGATACCCGGGGTGATTTCTGGGAATACCATGAAGCCAAGGTTATCGTTGGTCATGCCGCCTTCTTTGAAGGTGGCAACCGCGAAGTTCCCCATGACGTAGTTTGCCGCTTTGCCCTGAACCATCAGTGCTGCCGCATCTTGCCAGTCGATCGCTGCGTGGTTTGCAGTGATGTATGGCTGGATCTTTGCCCATTCTGCAAAGGTCGCCTTCACGCGGTCATCGGTCCATGCCACTTTACCTGCGGTCAGCTCCATGTGGAACTCATAGCCGTTGGTGCGCATGTTGATGTAGTCGAAGATGCCAGCGCCGGGCCACAGTGCCGACGTGCCGGTGGTCAGGCAGTCAACGCCAGCGGCTTTGAACTTTTCGCAGTTGGACACGAAATCCGCCCAAGTCGTTGGCACTTCAACGCCAGCCGCCTTATAGACGTCTTTGTTGAAATAGATGCCCCACTGATAGTAGGTATAGGGCACGCCCCACTGCTTGCCATCAATCGTCATCGACGCTTTGGCGGATGCCAGGCTGTCGCTCAGACCATTGGCTTCCCACACGTCGGACACGTCCATGAACTGACCGGCGTTGACGAAGGGGGCCATGCGGTTGCCGGCATACCAGTTGGCCAAATCTGGCGAATCGGTGGTCAGGAAGTTGCGGATGGCGGTCTTGTAACCTTCGTGATCGAAGTTCTGCAGCACAACGTCGACTTCTGGGTTTGCAGCCTCAAAATCGGCAATCAGTGCTTCCATCGCGGCCAATGGCGTTGGATCGTAGTCTGCAAAGTATTTCAATGTGCGCATTTCGGCCGTCGCAGTGCTTGCCATCAGCAAGCCTACGAGGAACGCTGCTGCGCCCTTCGTGGTGTGGACCATGGTATCCTCCCGTTTGGTTCCATTATTTGAAACTTAGTCTTTAATGTTGAAACTATGCGGCGTATCATCTAGCGTGTCAAC
>JANPLZ010000088.1:0-12681 GCA_031422555.1 Cypionkella sp.
GCCCCGCCACCGTTTGCCGCCCCTGCCCCGCGCAGCCGCACAGTGCTGGCGGCTTCGACCCATGACGGTGATGATGCGATGATCTTGGCGGCGTTTTTGGCGGCCCGCAGCGCCAACTGCTTTGATCATCTGATCATAGCCCCCCGCCATCCGCGTCGGGCCGCAGCGATTGCGGCGTTGATCGCCGCGAGGGGCTTAAGCCTCGCGACCAGATCGAAAGGCGAGGTGCCGCACGCAGGCACGGCGGTGCATCTGGCCGACAGTCTGGGCGAGATGGATCACTGGTATGCGATGGCCGGAGTAACCATTATCGGCGGTAGTTTCAGCACCAAAGGCGGCCACACCCCGTGGGAGCCTGCGGCCCATGGATCGGCAATCGTGCATGGCCCCGATGTTGCCAATTTCAGCGATGCGTTTGCGGCGCTGACCGCTTGCGGAGGTGCCACTGCGGTGCGCGACGGGGCGGACCTTGCCGTGGCATTGATCGCGATGGATGCACAAAGCCAATCGAACATGGCGGCCAGGGCCCGCATCGCCCTAGCCCCTGCCGCACCGGATCAGCGGTTGATTGACGCCATCCTTGGCCATGTGCAGGAAATCGCCTAACGCCGGGCCAAAATCGCCAGCCTGTCCTTGATTTCGCCACGCACAGGGCCTTCGCGCGGTGCATCGGCAAGCGTGGTCAGCAGTGCCTCGGCGGGTGCGGGGCGGCCACCACCGCCCCAGGACAGTGCGCGCAAAATCGCACTTGCGTCGTCTGGCAGCCGGTCTGGAATGTTTTGCCCCGACAATTCCGCCCATAGCCCGGCCCAACAGCGCCCCACTGACCATGGGTTATAGCCGCCGCCACCCAGCAACAGCATGCGCGGCGCAAGGGGGCGCAGCGCGCGCAACACCCCGCGATAGGCGGTGTTTGACAGGCACAGCCGCGACAGCGGGTCTTCGGTCAACGCATCCGCACCCGCTTGCAGCACGATGATATCGGGTTTGAAGGCCTGCAGGCGGGGCAAAATCAGCCCCTCCAGCACCGCCCGCATTTCGGTGTCGTTAAAGCCGCGCAGCACCGGAAGGTTGAAAGCATTGCCGCAGCCATGCTCGGTCAGCAGGCCGGTAAACGGCCAGCGGGCCTCTTCATGCACCGATATCATCAGCACCGACGGATCGGCGGCAAAGGCAAATTCCACGCCGTCACTGTGATGCGCGTCGATATCGACATAGGCCACCCGCGCCATCCCGGCGCGTTGCAGGGCCAGAATACCCAAGACCGGATCGTTCAGATAGCAAAAGCCGTTGGCGCGGTCGGGCATGCCATGATGCGTGCCGCCACCCGGCACATGGATGGCCCCGCCTTGCGCGTGCGCCAGCAAATCCGCCGCCAGCAAAACCCCACCCGCCCCGGTGGCGGGGCGGCTGTATATGTGCTCAAAGATCGGGTTGCTCAGCGTGCCCAGATGGTGTCGCGCCCGCGATGGCGCTGGCAGATCACCGGTAGCTTCGGCCTGTTGCAAGGCGGCGATATAGCCGGGCGTGTGCCATGCCGCCAAGGCCGCCGGTTTGGCGCAGGGACTGGTGCGATAGCGCGCGGTCGGCAACCAGCCCAGACTGCGGCACAGATCCATCACCGTTGACACCCGCGGCACCCGCAACGGATGCGCCGCACCATAGCTGGAGCCGCGATAAATCTGAGATCCGATGAACAACGGGCCAATATGATCGGATGGCCGCATTTTTCCCCCTTACGCGCTGTGGGTCGAAGGTTAGGTCTGCACGTAACGTCGTCAAGTTGTGATGCAGTAAAGCTGGGCAAAACGCATTTATTATGTGATACTTGGCGCAATAACATTTGCAGAGCCGCCGAACGGCCTGTCAGAAATATCAGGCACGATTTTGATGAACCAACGATTTTCTTTGCCAAACCCGGCTGTGCTGGATTGTCTGACGCAATTCGGCGCGATGTGTTGGCGGATGAACCGGGGCCATGTGCAAGTGCTGCTGATCACCAGCCGCGATACCGGGCGCTGGGTTATTCCCAAAGGCTGGCCGGTGGCCGGTAAAGACGCTGCCGCATCTGCCGCGCAAGAAGCATGGGAGGAGGCGGGCGTTGAAGGCCAGATCAGCGATACCGCCCTTGGCCGGTTTACCTATGCCAAGATCATGCCGGGCCAGACATCGTTTCAATGCGCCGTCGAGGTGTTCGCGCTGCGGGTGGCCAAGCTGCGGGCCAATTTCCCCGAACGCAAGGAACGCCGCCGCAAGTGGTTTGACGCCGCAAAAGCCGCGCGCAAAGTGTCAGAGCCGGACCTGCGCCAATTGTTGTTGCGCCTGCCCGACATGCTGGCAGCCGGTGCGGTGGTTGCCAAACCTTGATCCGCGGGCGCGACCCCGCGGGCTGGCTTGAATATGTGCGCCGAATGGCTATTTATGATCAAGACCTTGCGCAAAGACTGACCGATGATCCGCTATTCGCTGACCTGCCCCAAAGATCACGCGTTCGACAGCTGGTTTCAGTCTGCCAGCGCCTATGACACGCTGCGCGCGGCGGGGCATTTGGTCTGTCCGATATGCGGCGATGCGGCGGTCACAAAAACCCTGATGGCGCCCAATGTGCGCCCCGCGCGCAAGGCGGGTGCGGGGCCAAACGCGACTTCTGCACTTAGCCAGCCGCAGAACCCCACCGAACAGGCCTTTGCCGAAATGCGCAAACAGATTGAGGATAATTCCGAATATGTTGGGCTGAATTTCGTCACCGAAGCCCGCAGGATGCACGATGGCCACATTGATGAGCGGTCAATTTACGGCGAAGCCAAAGCGGATGAGGCGCGCGCCCTGATGGAAGATGGCGTGCCAGTGGCGCCGTTGCCGTTCCTGCCGACGCGCAAAACCAATTAACCGCAGGCCAACGCGCGTTTCATCGCAGATGGGCTGTAAGGGCCAAGGTCAACCGGCGGCTGACCGATCTGCACCGCCATCAGCCGCGACCAGTCGGCAGTGGCCACGATCACCTGATCGCCCTGCGCGCAATTGCGCACGCCGCCAGAGATTTGTGCATCGCCAATGCGGTGGTTGGTCAGGTTTGGGACGCGGGCCACCTCAAGCAGTTGATCCCCCGCCAACCGCACGAACACCAGATCACGCTGCAGATGCGGGCGATCGACATAGGCAATCTCGATCCGGCCATCGCCGTCAAAATCGCCGGTGCCCGCCGGGGCCAGCCAGCGGTGCGTCTGGCCAAGATAGGGCGTTGCCGCACGTTTGCCGTGGGTGTCATAGACCGCCAAAGACGCGCCAAGGGCAAGATCGGTTTCAACCACGATCACTTCGGGGCGCCCGTCGCCATCCAGATCGGCCAGCCGGGCGGTGGTATCTTCAAACACCCGCGACACGGGCAAGACATGATCCAGCGTCGCCTTTTTGATGCTGGCGCAAGGCGGGCACAGGTTGACCGTCAACCGCATCGCCCCCCATTCCACCGCATCACCCAACACGCCATGATCATACCGGTCGGTGGGTGCAATCAGACGGGCGGACTGGATTTCCGGCGGCATGCCATAGTCTTGCAAAGCCACCTCGGCTGCGGCGGCAATCGGCCAAGCGGCAAATCCTGCCGCAAGCCGTGCCGCCATGAGCCGCATCAGATCTGTTTTTGCGGCATCTGCACCCGCAAGCCGTCCAGCGCGTCACTGACCTTTAGCTGGCAGGTCAAGCGCGAGCGCACCGGATCGGGCGACCAGGCGAAATCAAGCATATCGTCTTCCATGGCGTCTTTTTTCGGCAACCGGTCAACCCAGGCCGCATCGACATAGACGTGGCAGGTGGAACAGGCGCAGGCGCCGCCGCAATCGGCCTCGATGCCCGGAATACCGTTGTCGCGCGCACCTTCCATCACCGTCAGGCCCGTGGCCACGTCAACCACATGTTCGCGGCCGCCATGTTCTACATAAGTGATCTTCGCCATGCGTTTGGTCCTGCCTTGGGGGTGGGCGTTGGGTGTTGCCTGTCAACGCTATCTGCGTCGCCCTTGACATAAAACAAGAGATCGGCATTTGCCAGTGCCTGACGCAAGCCTTGTCGGCGCAAAACCGACACAATCCGTCGGCGCTGATCACAGCTGCGTCAGCCAAGGCTTTGCAACAAATGTCAAACACCGTAAGACTGCGCGCACGGGCCAGCGCCGGGATCAACCCGGCCACGCGGTTGGGCAGGACATGGTGAAACACGGCGCACTGTGCAAGATGGTTTTGGTTGGCGGCATGTTGCTGTCTGCGTGCGCGCCGGGGCAAAACGCGGGGCCAGCCCAAGCGGATCTGGCGATAGAATTGGTGCGGCTGTCCAGGCCCGGCCCGCCGCAAGGGCCGGACGGCGCGTGCTGGGCGTCTGACACCACGCCTGCGATCATTGAAACCGTGACAGAACAAGTGGTGATTGGCGAAGAGGTCCGCGATGCTGCGGGCGCTGTGATCACGCCTGCAACGTTTGAAACGCAAACCTTTCAACGCATGGTGCAAGACCGCGAAAAGGTGTGGTTTCGCGCGCCTTGTGCCGCGGATATGACGGTGGCCTTTGTCGCCACCTTGCAGCGGGCGCTGAAGGCGCGGGGCATCTATCTGCAGCCGGTCACCGGTGTGCTGGACGCCGCCACCGCCGATGCCATCCGCCGCTTTCAGGCGACGCGGGGCTTGGACAGCCCGACCCTGTCTTTGGCTGCGGCCAAGGAACTGGGCATCAGCGCCACGGACCGGGACGATTTGTAGGGGACGGATTTTTTGCAGCAAAAGGGCGGCAGGTTTCCCCGCCGCCCTGATATCATCGCGCCCATGGTCGCCTATTCGATTGACAGGGCCACAAACCGCGGGTCGCCTTCGCGGCGGATCAACAGCAAGATCGATTTGCGGCCAGCTTCTTTGGCTTCGGTGATGCGGTCTTGCAGATCGGACAGTTTCACCACCTTTTGCTGACCAGCTTCGACAATGACATCCCCCGGCGTCACACCCTTGCCCGCAGCTTCGGCCGACGGATCAACCTTGGTCACAGCCAATCCCGTGCTGCCCTTGGGCAAGTTCAGGCTTTTGGCAACATCGTCAGTCATCGGCACCACGGTCAGGCCCAGCAATTCGGCGGTTTTGGGTGCTGCCGGAGTTTTCTCAACCGCGGCTGGCACCGGTTCGGCTTCGGCCTCTTCCCGGCGGCCAAGGGTGACCGGAATGGTGGTTTCCTTGCCATCGCGCAACACCAGAACCGGCACGGCCTGACCGATTGGGCTGTCCGCCACAGTGCGGGTCAGATCGCGGGTATCGGTGATTTCCTGACCGTCAAACGTCATGATCACATCGCCCGCGAGCAACCCCGCCGCTTTGGCCGGGCCTTCGGGCACATCGGTGATCAGCGCGCCCACGGCTTTCGGCAGACCCATCGCTTCGGCAACATCGACGGTGACATCCTGAATGCGCACGCCCAGCCATCCGCGCCGGGTTTCGCCAAATTCCTGCAACTGCCCGGTCACTTTGCTGACCACATTCGACGCCATCGAAAAGCCGATGCCGATAGAGCCGCCGGTGGGCGACAAAATCGCGGTGTTCACGCCAATAACCTGACCGTCCATGTTGAACAGCGGCCCGCCCGAGTTGCCCTTGTTGATCGCAGCATCGGTTTGCAGGAAATCATCATAGCTGCCCTGCAATTCGCGGCCCCGTGCCGAGACGATGCCAGCCGACACCGAAAAGCCCTGACCCAGCGGGTTGCCCATCGCCATAACCCAATCACCGACGCGCATCGCATCGCTGTCGCCAAACACCACGAACGGCAGGGGCGTTGGGCTTTCGACTTTCAACAGCGCGATGTCGGTTTTCGGGTCGGTGCCGATCAATTTGGCCTGCAAGCGGGTCTTGTTGTAAAATTCGATCTCGATCTGATCGGCACCCTCAATCACGTGGTTGTTGGTAACGATGTAGCCGTCCGCCGAAATCACAAAGCCCGACCCCAAAGCATCAGAGCGTTGCGGCTCATCAGTGCCGGGGCCATCTTGGTTGAATTCCTTGAAGAATTCCTCAAACGGTGATCCTTCCGGCACCATCGGCCCCCCTTCGGTAGAGGCTGCCACAATGGCAGAGGTGGTGATATTCACCACCGAGGGGCTGATCTGTTCGGCAAGGTCGGCAAAGCTGTCCGGCGCGCTTTCGGCCCGGGTCTGCAGGGCGGGCAGCAGTGCCAGCGACAAGCCAAGCCCCAGCGCCAGCAACAGGCTGCGCGACTGGCGGTTGTTTTGCGGCAACGACTGGCGCAACGACTGGGGCAACGACTGGGGTATTGCAAAAACTGTGGCACGGTTTAGCACGTCCGAACTCCCTATCTTAACGACGTCAAAGACCGGATTTCGGCCGTTGCGTTTCATCTGATGTCAGCAAAGATAATCGCCCATGGCCGCAATGCAATTCCCTGGGTAACAGGCTCCGTATTTCGTGAACGCAGTTGTCGCTGGCGTGAACCCCTGCGGCAAGGGCCAAGATACGCAATCATACCGGATCGGCACGCAAACGCCGATTCCCGTTAAAAAAGGGGCCGGTGCAAAGACCGGCCCCGATTTAATGTCGCACCGCGTTACTGCGCCGCAGGGGCTGCAACCGGGGCTTTTTCCGATCCGAGATATTCGAAGAATTCAGAATCTGGCTGCAAGACGATTGACGAATTGCCGCCCTGCAACGCGCGTTCGTAAGATGTCAACGACCGGGTAAAGGCAAAGAATTCCGGGTCTTTGCCAAAGGCTTCGGCATAGATTGCGTTGCGTTCGGCATCGGATTCACCGCGCACCACTTCGGCGTTTTTGCGCGCCTCGGACACCACTTCGACCACCGAACGATCTGCCGCGGCGCGCACACGCTGGGCGGCTTCGTTACCGCGCGCGATTTCGTCCGTCGCCTCGCGTTGGCGTTCAGCCCGCATCCGTGCAAAGGTCGCCTCAAGGTTTTGTTCGGGCAAATCGGTGCGGGTCAGCCGCACGTCGATGACATCGACACCCAAGCCCTTGGCTTTGACGCGCGAATTGTCGCGGATCAGATTCATCAGCGATGTGCGGTCTTCAGACAGCACCCGCTGGCTGGGAACCGAACCCAGAACCTGACGGATTTCGGCGCTGATGATCTGGTCAAGGTTGCCTTTGGCGGCCTCGACCCCCCCGGCACCAACGGCACGGCGGAACACTTCCAGATCAACGATGCGCCAGCGGGCAAAAGCATCGACCACAAGACGGCGATCATCCAGCGGCGTTACTTCCAACGGCTGCGTTGGCAGGCCCAAAATGCGGTCATCATAGCGCAACACATCTTGAATGAACGGGATCTTGAAGCCAAGGCCGGGCTTGTCGATCACCTGCTTGACCTGACCGAATTGCAGCACCAGCACTTTTTCGCGCTCGTCCACGATAAAGATTGACGACAGGCCCAAAGCGCCCAGCAAAATAACGGCGGGCAGGATATAGGTAAGACGCATCAGTTTGACCCTCCGGTGGTGGTGGTGGTGGCAGCGGCTGCGGCGGCATTGGGCATCTTGGCCAATTCATTCAGCGGCAAGAACGGCACAACGCCACTGCCACCTTCGCCGCCACTGACGCCGTCAAGGATGACCTTATTCATGCCACCAAGGACTTTTTCCATTGTTTCCAGATACATACGCTTGCGCGTAACTTCCGGGGCTTTGACATATTCGGCGTAGACTGCCAAGAAACGGCTGGCTTCGCCTTCGGCGTTGTTCACCACCTGGGCGCGGTAAGCTTCGGCTTCTTCCAAAAGCTGCGCCGCCTGACCACGCGCACCCGCAGTGACTTTGTTGGCGTAGGCATCGGCCTCTTTTTCCAACCGGTCGCGTTCTTGCTGGGCGGCTTGCACCGCGCGGAACGCATCAATCACTTCGCGCGGTGGGTCCGAGCGTGCAAAGTTCACCCGCACCACGTTGATGCCCGCGTCATAGCTGTTCAGCGTCGATTGCACCGCCACCATCAGATCATCGGCAACAATGCCCCGATCGCGGTTCAGGATGGGTGCCAGTTCCGACCGTGCGATGATGTCGCGCATTGCGGATTCCGACACCGCCCGGATGGTGTCTTCGGGATCGGCCAAGTTGAACAGATATTTTTCGGGGTCCGAGATGTTCCACACCACCTGAAACTGAATATCCACGATGTTCTGATCGCGGGTCAGCATCAGGCCGTTGTCCAACTCACCCTGCGCGCCAGACCCGATATCGGTGGTGCGCTGCCCGGTGGTTTGCACAATCTCGGCGGTGACAAACGGCCATGGGGCAAAGTTCAGGCCCTCCTGCCCCATGCCGCTGGATTTGCCCAGGAACAATTCGACCGAACGTTCTTCGGGTTTGACAGTGTAGAAAGACATAAAGGCCCACAGCACGACCAGCGCAAGGCCGCCGAACACCAGACCCTGTTTGCTGAACAACTGGCCGATACCGCCGCCATCGCCGCCGCCGGTGCCACCACCATTTGGCGGCGTGCCACGGCCACGCCCGCCCATAAGCACGCGCAACTGTTCCTGACCTTTTTTCATCAACTCGTCGATTTCGGGCATTTGCGACCCGGATCCGGGCCTGCGATCGCCGCCGTTGCGCGGGCGCTCGCCGCCATTGTTGCCGTTCTGGTCATCATTGCCCGAGCCGCCGCTACCGCCGCCGCCCCAAGGACCCCCGCTACCCGCCATGTATAAACCCTTTGACTTCTATTTCGTTGCTGTTGATTTGGGCGCTATCGGTTGGAAAATCAAGCGCCGGCGTGACTTTGTGACCGGTGCTGCTGTCGCAGCCGTTTTGGACATTTGGGCAATTATCAACGCACCGGCTTGCGCATCGTCACCAATTCTTCCGCCATTGTCGGATGCACGGCGACGGTGCGGTCGAAATCCTCTTTGGTGGCCCCCATCTTGATCGCAATCGCTGCCAGCTGGATCATCTCGGCGGCCCCCGGCCCCACGATATGACAGCCAAGAACCCGGCGCGTCGTGGCATCGACCACCAGTTTCATCAGCACTTTGTCCGGGCGGCCTGCAAACATGGTTTGCATCGCGCGGAAAGTAGCCGTGTAAATCTGCACCGGACCTGCGGCGCGGGCGGCGTCTTCGGTCAATCCGATTGCGGCCAGTTCGGGCTGGGTGAACACGGCGGAGGCGACAAGGTCATGGTCGGCCTTGGTTGGCACGCCGCGAAAAACGGTGTCAGCAAACGCATGGCCTTCGCGGATCGCCACCGGGGTCAGGTTGATGCGGTCGGTGACATCGCCCACCGCAAAGATCGACGGCACGGCGGTTTGGCTAAAGCCGTCAACCACGATCTGGCCATTGCGCCCAAGGCCGACGCCAAGGTCTTGCAACCCCAGCCCGCCCGAATTTGGCAGCCGCCCGGTGGCATAAAGCACCAGATCAAATTCCGCCCCCGATCCAGCCGCCCCCGATCCAGCCGTCGCCGATCCAGCCGTCACCGTGGCGCGAATGCCGGTTGCTGTTTTGTCCAGCCGCTGCACGTCGGTGTCGCAATGAATGGCAATGCCGCGCGCGATCATGGCGTTTGCTACATGGCTGCGGGCCTCATCATCAAAGCCGCGCAAAATTTGGCCACCGCGGTAATATTGCGTGGTCTGCACCCCCAACCCGTGCAGAATACAGGCAAATTCCGACGCAATATAGCCGCCGCCAACCACCAGCGCGCGTTTGGGCAGCGCGGGCAGATGGAACATGTCATTCGAGGTCACAGCCAGATCGCTGCCCGGAAAATCGGGCACGAACGGGCGTCCGCCGGTGGCAATCAGGATATGTTTGGTGCTGAATTCACGGCCATCCGCCAGCCGCACCCGGTGCGCATCCACCACCACCGCGCGGGCATCATGGATGGTGACGCCAGCATTGGTCAACGTGGTGCGGTAGGCGGTTTCGAGGCGCGTCAACTCTGCTTCAAGGTGGTTGCGAAAGCGGGGCCAATCAAACGCACTTACCGACGCCTCCCAGCCATAAGCGCGGGCATCTTCGATGGTGGACGGATAGGCCGAGGCGAACACCATCAGCTTTTTGGGCACGCAGCCGCGGATCACACAGGTGCCACCCATGCGGCTTTCTTCGGCCAAGCCCACGCGTGCGCCGCCTTCGGACGACGCGATGCGCGCCGCGCGCACCCCGCCGGAACCGCCACCGATGACAAACAGGTCGTAATCAAACGCCACGCCTATTCCCCCATATCGGCAAAAATATTGTCCGAGGGCGCAAAATAAATCCGGTCATCGGTTTCCGAGCCAGAATTGATGTCGCGCACCGTCACGCGCCCGTCGCCATGCCCGATCACCACGATATCGCAGATGTCGATGAACAGGCCATTTTCGACCACGCCGGGGATTTGGTTCAACACCATCGCCAACTGGCGCGGATTGCCGATGCGTTTGAGGTGCAGATCAACGATGTAATTGGATTCGTCGGTCAGCAGCGGGCGGTCGCCGTTCATCCGTAAACTGACCTCGCGGCTCATCACATCCAGCGCCACAAGGGTTTCCTCGACCAGCGCCTTGGTGGTTTGCCAACCAAAGGGAATGATTTCTATCGGCAACGGAAACGCGCCCAGTTGCTGCACTTCTTTGGCGGCATCGGCGATGACGATCATCTGATCGCTGGCGGTAGCCACGATCTTTTCTTGCAACAGCGCCGCACCGCCGCCTTTGATCAGCGCCAGATTCTGGTCAAACTCGTCCGCGCCGTCGATGGTCAGGTCCAGCCATTTGGCATCATCCAGCGAGGTTACCTTGATGCCGCATTGGCGGGCCAACTCGGCTGTGCGGGTGGATGTGGGCACGCCAACGATTTTCAGTCCCTCTTCGCGCACCCGCTCTCCCAGACAGCGCACCATCCAGGCGGCGGTTGATCCGGTGCCAAGCCCCACTTTCATCCCCGACTCGACAAAGGCCACCGCACGTTTGGCGGCAACAAATTTGGCTTTGTCGATGGGGGACAATTCGGCGGGCATGGGCAGTCTCCTGTTCTGTCGGCACCTTTATAGGCAAAGCAGGCCACAGGGGCGAGAGGCAATTGCGCAAGGTGGATTGACAGTTTGCTGGCAAAGACTAAATTGAGAATAATTCGCATTAACAGAAAGTCAGCATGTCACAGATTCCAGATACCTCCGGATTCTCGCTTCAGGCGTTGGATTGGCGGCGGCCACGCGGCGCGGCTGCCCTGTCCGAAGTCAACCGGTCGATTGCGCTGCCGCCCGGCAGTTGGCGGCGCTTTGCCGCGTTTCTTGGCCCCGGTTATCTGGTGGCGGTCGGCTATATGGATCCCGGCAATTGGGCCACCAGCATCGCGGGCGGGTCAAAATTCGGCTACACCTTGTTGGTGGTGGCGCTGATTTCCAACCTGATGGCGATTGTGCTGCAATCTTTGTGCGCGCGCCTTGCCATCGCGTCGGGCCGTGATCTGGCGCAAGCCTGCCGCGATGCCTTTCCGCGCTGGGTGTCGCTGCCGCTGTGGGTGATGGCCGAACTGGCGATCATTGCCACCGATGTGGCCGAAGTGATCGGCACCGCAATCGGTTTGAACTTGTTGTTCGGCATTCCGCTGGAATTGGGGGTGCTGATCACGGCGCTGGACGTGTTTTTGATCCTTTGGCTGCAAAACAAGGGGTTCCGCTGGCTTGAGGCGTTTGTGATCACCTTGCTGGGGGTGATCGCGGTTTGCTTTTTCATCCAGATCGCCTTGGCCGATCCGGTCTGGGGCGATGTGATCAAGGGCTTTGCGCCAACCGTTGACATCGTGCGCAACCCGGAAATGCTGTATCTGGCCTTGGGGATTTTGGGCGCGACGGTGATGCCGCACAATCTGTATCTGCACTCGGCCATCGTGCAAACCCGCGACTATGGCGACAGCCTGCCCGACAAACGTCAGGCCCTGCGCTTTGCCACGCTGGATTCGACCATTGCGCTGACCTTTGCGCTGTTCATCAATGCGTCAATCCTGATCCTTGCGGCGGCCAGTTTCAACGCCACCGGGCAAACCGGGGTCAGCCAGATTGAAGATGCGCATAAACTGCTGGGGCCGGTGTTGGGTGCGGGGTTTGCGCCGACGCTGTTTGCGATTGCACTGCTGGCCTGCGGGTTGAATTCAACCGTGACGGCAACACTGGCGGGTCAGGCAGTGATGGAAGGGTTTTTGCAAATTCGTCTTGCCCCGTGGTTGCGCCGACTGGTCACCCGCGCGATTGCGATTGTGCCAGCCGCCGGGGTGACGATCTTTTATGGCAGCGCTGGCACGGGCGAATTGCTGGTGCTGACGCAAGTGATCTTGTCGCTGCAGCTGTCTTTCGCGGTGGTGCCGTTGGTGATGTTCACCACAAACCGGGCCAAGATGGGCGCGATGGTGGCCCCGCTTTGGCTGGGGCTGCTGGCGGCGCTGATTGCGGTGGTGATCGTGGTGCTGAACCTGAAACTGCTGGTCGATTTTTCGGGGCTGGCGGGCTAGGGTTTCGGGCTTCGAGTCAAAAGCGGGGGGTCAAAAGCAGGGGGTTTCACACCCCCCCACCCGAAAACACAAACCCAAAACGACCCCCCCCCCCACTTAGATGCCCCCAAAAAAAAAAAAAAAAAACATAAAAAATTAATAAAAAAAAAAAAACCACAACAGAACCAAAAAAAAAAAAAACCCCAAAAAAAAA
>JANPLZ010000089.1:0-5330 GCA_031422555.1 Cypionkella sp.
CGTCAAAGGCACCGCCGTGGCTGCGATGGGGTTCCGGCGCAGCTCGCCCTGGGGGGTGCTGCCCTACACCGCACCGTCGGGCAAACGGTTCTTGTGGATCACCGGTGGTGATCAACAGACCCCCACCCTGCCCGGCACCGATGCGCAGGTGAACCTTGACGGCTATATCTCGGTGACACCGCTGCGCTGTGATCTGACCGCGCATGATCTGTTGGCCGATCTTGCGCTGCGGCTGGGCTGATGCAACAGGGCCCGCCCGACCAAGACCCGGCGTCGATGCGCAAAATGCAGTTCTTGTTTGCACTGCGCTCTCGCGGGGTGACGGATGCGCGGGTGCTGACGGCGATGGAGCGGGTCGATCGCGGCAAGTTCGTGCGCGGCTTGTTCGCCGAACGCGCCTATGAAGACATGCCGTTGCCCATCGCCTGCGGCCAGACCATCAGCCAGCCTTCGGTGGTGGGGTTGATGACGCAAGCCCTTGGCGCGCAACCCCGCGATACCGTGCTGGAGGTTGGCACCGGGTCGGGTTATCAGGCGGCAATCCTCAGCCAATTGGCGCGCCGCGTCTACACCGTTGACCGCCACCGTCGTCTGGTGCGCGAGGCGCAAGACATCTTCCGCGATCTGGGAATGGTCAATATCGTCGCCATGGTGGCCGATGGCAGCTATGGTTTGCCCGATCAGGCGCCGTTTGATCGCATCATCGTGACGGCCGCCGCCGAAGACCCGCCCGGGCCCCTATTGGCGCAGCTTAAAATAGGCGGTATCATGGTCGTGCCGGTGGGCCAGTCCGATACGGTGCAAAGCCTGATCAAGGTAACGCGGCTGGCGCAGGGCTATGATTACGAAGAACTTCGTCCGGTGCGGTTTGTGCCATTGGTCGAAGGACTGGGCACAGAATGAAGGTGCGGTCGGGATCAACCCGGCCCGTTTTAACGAGGTAAGCATGACCCTATCGCGCATTATGGTGATCGGCCCGCTGGCGCTGCTGTCGCTGCAGGCCTGCTCGAACAGCGATCTGGACTGGGATTTGCGCCGGGGCACCGGGGCGGATACGTCAGAGGCCGCGTTGCAAACCTCGGCCAACCGCCCCGGCGCTGATGGGCGGGGGGTGATCTCATATCCGGGCTATCAGGTGGCGGTGGCCCAGCGCGGCGATACAGTGGGGTCAATCGCCAACCGCATCGGGATCAACGCCGATGAGCTGGCCCGTTACAACGCGCTGCGCCCGTCGGATAGCTTGCGCGAAGGCGAAGTTCTGGCGCTGCCCAGCGGCAACCGCGCGGGCGGGCCCGGCACCGCCACCGGCGGCATCATCGGCGGCGGCATTAGCGGTGGCGGCATTAGTGGTGGCGGGGGCCCCGTTGATGTGTCCACCATCGCCACCACAGCGCTTGACCGCGTCGGCACGGCCCCGCAAACCACCGCCGCGCGCCCGGCAGGCACCACCCCCACCCAGCATAAAGTGCAGCGCGGCGAAACCGCGTTTTCGATTGCCCGCACTTATAACGTCTCGGCCAGATCCTTGGCCGATTGGAATGGCTTGGGCACCGATCTTGAAGTGCGCGAAGGCCAGGTTCTGATCATCCCGACCGCCACTGGCACGCCGCCCGATCCGGGACGCACCGTGATCAAGATGCCCGGCGTCGGATCAGACACGCCGCAACCGCCATCGGCCAAAAAGCCTTTGCCGGCAGAAAAGCCCGCCAAGGCGGCAGACAAGGCCAAGCAAACCCCACCGGTTGCCGACCTTGGCAAAGACCGCACCGCCGCATCCGCCAGCAAATTCTCGATGCCGGTCAATGGCAAAATCATTCGCGGCTATGCCAAGAAAAAGAACGAAGGCATCGATATCGCTGCCGCTGCGGGCACGGCGGTGAAATCCGCCGCCGATGGCAGCGTGGCGGTGGTGACGGTGGATACCAAAGGCACCGCCATCGTGGTGATCCGCCATGCCGACAATCTGCTGACGGTTTACGGCGGCGTGGCCAATGCCAAAGTGAAAAAGGGCGACAAAGTTTCGCGCGGCCAGTCGATTGCGGTGATTGGCGCGGGCGATCCGGCGTTCTTGCACTTTGAAATTCGCAACGGCGCAGATTCACTGGATCCGATGACCTATCTGCAATAGCGCCGCCGCCAGATCGCAGCAATTTGTCTGAAATCGCGACTCATCTGGTCACAAATATCCCGGGGGGGGGCAGCATCTTGTGCCGTGTGCCCCCCCCCCCGCGTGCCGTAAAACCCCGGCCCTACACCCGGCTGACCAAAACCTTGTCGATGCGCAGCCCGTCCATATCCAAAATCTCGAACCGATAGCCTTCGGCATCGACGATATCGCCCAAGGCCGGCATGCGGCCCAACTGGTGCAACACCAGCCCGGCCATGGTGTCATACTCCCCCGCCAAGGATCGCGGCAGGGCCAGACGGTCGCACAGCTCATCCGCAGGCATCCAGCCTGACACCAGCAAGCTGCCATCGGCGCGCACCAAAAGTGCCGGTTCAGCAGCATCGGCCGAGGTCACAGCCCCGGTGATCGCCTCCAGCACATCATCGGTGGTGATCAGCCCCTCAAAGTTGCCATATTCATCATAGACCAGCGCCATGTGATGCGGCGTGCGGTGCAAGACTTCCAGCACGTCCAGCGCATCGGCCTTATCCGACACCACCGGCAAATCGCGCACCAATGCGCGCAGATCCAACGGCTCGCGCCGCGACACCGCCTGAAACGCATCGGCCAGCGTGATGATCCCCATCACCTCGCCAGTCGCGCGGCTTTGCACCAACATGCGGGGGCGCGCGATTTTGCGCACCATGGCCACCGCCTCTACCGAGGTGGATTCCAACTCCAGCATCATCACTTCGCCCCGCGGCGTCATCAAGGCGCGGGCCGACCGGTCGCCCAACCGCATGATGCCTGCCATCATTTCGCGCTCTTCGTCTTCCAGAACGCCGCCTTCATGGGCTTCGGTCAGGATGGTATGCACTTCTTCTTCGGTCACCTTGTTGGAACTGACGCCGCGCTGCCCCAACAGCCACAACAGGCTGCGACCCGACCGGTCCAGCAACCAGACAATCGGCGCGGCTACTTTTGACAACAACAGCATCGCCGGTGCCATGCGGATAGCCACCCCTTCGGGATTGCGCAGCGCCAGTTGTTTTGGCACCAATTCGCCCACAATCAGCGACACATAGGTCAGCGCCACCACCACCCCGCCGACGCCCAACGTGGTGGCAGTATCGGCATCCACCCCCAGCCCCACCAACCATTGCGCCAGTTTTGCACCCAATGATGCGCCCGACAGCGCCCCCACCAACACGCCTACCAGCGTGATGCCGATCTGCACGGTGGACAAAAACCGCCCCGGATGTTCGCCCAACCGCAGCGCCGCGCGCGCGCCCGCCGATTTTGCCTCCAGTGGTTTCAGCCGCGCGGGCCTTGCCGACACGATGGCCAGTTCCGACATCGCCAGAACGCCGTTCAGGCAAATCAACGCCAGCACAATAAGAATTTCTATGATCATCGGGCCACGATCAGGCTAAACCACGCAATTGACAAGCCCTTACAACCGCACGCTGCGCCGCGCCGCCAGATCGCAGAAAAATTGCCACGCCACCCGGCCAGACCGCGCACCCCGGGTGGCCTGCCATTCAATCGCCTCGGCGCGCAACTGATCGGGCGGCACATCCACCCCATATGCCGCCGCATAGCCCGCAATCATCGCTAGATATTCATCCTGCGAGCAGGGATGAAAGCCCAGCCACAGCCCGAACCGATCCGACAGCGATACTTTCTCTTCCACCGCCTCGGCAGGCGAAATCGCGGTCGAGCGTTCGTTTTCAATCATCTCGCGCGGCATCAGATGGCGACGGTTCGAGGTGGCATAAAACACCACGTTTTCGGGCCGCCCTTCGATGCCGCCATCCAGCACCGCCTTCAGCGATTTATAGTGCTGGTCATCATGGCTGAACGACAGATCATCGCAAAACAGGATAAACCGGGCCTTTGCCGTTCGCAGATGCGCCAGCAACCGTTGCACCGATGGCAAATCCTCGCGCGACAGTTCGACAATTTTCAACGCATGGCCTTCGGCCCGCACCGCTGCATGCACGGCCTTGACCAGACTGGATTTCCCCATGCCGCGCGCGCCCCACAAAAGCGCGTTGTTGGCAGGCAGGCCACGGGCAAAATGCCGGGTGTTGGCCAGCAGCGTATCGCGCGAGCGGTCCACCGCCAGCAACAGGTTGATGTCCACCCGCGCGACCTGAGCCACCGGTTCCAGCCGGTCAGGCGATGTATGCCAGGCAAAGGCGTCAGCACTGGCAAAGTCTGGCGCGGGCATCGGGGCCGGGGCCAGCCGTTCCAAAGCGTTTGCAATGCGGATCAACGGATCGCTCATACCGCGCCTTCTTCGTCCTCGTCGACCCAAGTGCCATCGGCGCGCGCCTGCGCCTCGCGGGTTTTCTCAAACCGCGAGATCAACAGGATCGACGCCTCATACAACGGGTAGACCGCCAGAAACATGATGAGTTGGCTCATCACATCGGGGGGTGTCACCACGGCGGCAATCGCCAAAATCCCCACCACGGCATATTTCCGCGTTGCCCGCAGGCCCGAGGCTGAAATCATCCCCGCTTTGCCCATCAGCGTCAGCAGCACCGGCAGTTGAAAACACAAGCCAAACGCCATCACAAACTGCATGGTCAGCGACAGAAAACTTTCAACAGACCCCTGATACACCACCCCCGCCGGGGCCTCAGCCAGTGTAGAGGGGGCCGCAGGGACGGCAGGCGCCACCGCACCGGGGTTCATCGCCGCGCCGAAATCGCCTTGATAACTTAGGAAAAACGCAAACGCCCCGGGCAGGATCAGGTAATAGGCAAAGGCGGCCCCCGCCATAAACATCGCAGGCGACGCCAGCAGAAACGGCAAAAACGCCTGTTTTTCATTGCGATACAGCCCCGGCGCCACAAATCGCCACAACTGGACGGCAATAATCGGGAAAGCCATCGCAAAGCCTGCCCAAATCGCGATCTTGATGGCGACGAAAAAGCCTTCCTGCAACTTGATCAGCACGAATTGGCATTTCTGCCCTTCGGCTGCCATCGCCTCGCACATCGGCACGGTCAGGATGTGGAAAATCGGGATCCACAACAAATAGCCGATCACGCAAGTCACCGTCAGCACCGCAACCGAAATCAGGATGCGGTTGCGCAGCTCTTTCAGATGTTCGATCAGGGGGGCGGCACTGCCGTCAACGTCTTCACCAGCACTCATACCGGGTCCGCCTTTGTGGTTTTGCGCGCCGCGCGCGGTTTTGCGGCAACGGGGG
>JANPLZ010000090.1:0-5044 GCA_031422555.1 Cypionkella sp.
GCAAGGTCGATCCAGCGCTCATACCACATGCGGATTTCCGCGCGCCATGCGGGGTGCCGATCCGCCCAATCATAGATGGTTTCGCGAAACAGCGCGCCCGCATCGACCAGATCATTCATGCCGTGCAAATCCACCGCCGCAAACAGCGACTGCCTGCGTGCCGGTCCGATCACCCGGTCATAAAACGCCTCGGGCTGCCAGCAGGTCAGCACATTGCCGATGTCAAAGATCACCGCTTGGGGCTGCAACATCTACGTCCTTCCGGAACCGGGTTTCCCGCCACAGCGTATAAAGTCCCGCGCCGCAGATCAACGCAATCCCTACCCAAGCCGTGGCATCCGGCCAAGTTTGAAAGACCACGACGCCCCAGACAATGGCCATCGGCATGCCGATGTATTCAAACGGCGCGATCAGGGCGGCTTCTGACAATCGGTAGGCTTGGCTCATCATCAGCCCACCAATGCCCACGGCCATTCCGGTTGCCGCAAAGGCCCAAAGGTCAGACGCCGCCGGCATGATCCATGGCCGGAACAAAAACGCCAGCGACGGATCAGAAGACCCGGCCAAATGCCCGTCGCCCACCCAAAAACCCATCGTGCTGGACACCACGAGAAATCCGCATTGCACATAGAAATTCAACGTCATGGCACTTTCGGTGTCGCGCATCCGGCGGGTCATCATGTGGCACGACCCATAGCAAATAGCCGAGATCAGCACCAAAATCGCCGCAGGTTCGATCACGCCCGTGCCGGGCCGCACCATTATCAGCACCCCCAGAAACCCAACCGCCACCGCAACCCAGCGTCTTGGGCCGACACGCTCGCCCAAGACCACCGCTGACATAAGGGTGATCAAAAGCGGGGCGACAAAGGAAATTGCAACAGCATCGGCCAATGGCATCGCTGCCAGACCCAAGAAATAGGTGACATTTGATACCATCACCAGACTGACGCGAAACAGATGCTCGGGCCACCGCCGGGTTAGGATTTGGCGAAACCCGCCGCGCGACACCCAGATCACGCCGACAACAATCGCCAACCCGACAAAGGCCCGGATCAGGATGACCTGATGCAAGGCATAGCTGTCTGACAGCGCCTTGATCGCCAGATCGTTCACCGACAGAATAACCGCCCCGCCCAACGCAAACAGCACGCCCGCGATTGGGGTTTTTAGTTCGGACATCCCGGCGTTTGACATAGCGGCATATCACCGCAGTCAATCGGGTTAGTCTGTCCTATCCCCGACATTTGCGGCCGCACAGTTGGCAAACGCATCATCGCGATTGGGGTCAAATCCCGGCATACCATTCATAGCCACGATCGGCCCAATAGCTGCCTTTGCCGCCACCAAACGGGGCAAAGCTGTCGGATAGCTCAATCGTATGCACATATTTCGCCATCTTGTAACCTAACTGTCGCTCTACCCGCAGCCGCAACGGCGCGCCGTTGGCGACCGGCAAAGCCGCATCGTTCAACCCATAGGCAAGGATGGTTTGCGGGTGATAGGCGTCGATCAGATCAATGCTTTCATAGTAAAACACTTCGCCCGACAGGCTGCGCTCGATCGCGTCATAGCAGTGAAACAGCGCATAGCGGGCGGTCAGTTTCGGTTTTGCCGCGTTCAGCACCGATGCCAGCGGCACGCCGGTCCATTTGGCAATGCAACTCCAGCCTTCAACACAGTCATGTCGGGTGATCTGGCTGCGGGCAGGCATGGCTTTGATCTGGGCGTAGGTCAGATCCAGCGGGTTCTCCACCATCCCGGTGACGCGCAAGCGATAATTGGCAAAACCTGCAGCGGCCAGATCAAGATAGTCGGCGCTGTCCGGGTCGGTTGATCCGTTCGGGCGCTGACCCTGACGAATATCGGCTTGGGTGAATTCCGGGGCCAGCGCGCCACGGTTCAAGCCGCGCTGGCTGATCCGGGTCAACGTTTCCGCGCTGGCGAACATCGCGCGCAGACTGGAATCATAGGCATTGGCCCCATCCAAAATTTTACAGCCCGACAGGGCAAAGGCAGTGCCGCCCAACAGCAACTTGCGACGGTTAAACATGGGGAACCTCCTTGCTGTCGGCTGCGTCTACATCGGTGCGATACCACCCCGTGATGATTGAGCGGATTTCGTTCAACGGACCTGCGGCAAGGATCATCACCATATGCACCACGAAAAACCCGACCAATCCGACCATGATCAAAAAGTGGATGCTGCGCGCCGTCTGGCGGCCCCCGAACACATCCAGCAACCAAGGCGCCGTTGCATTGAACGACGGTGACATCGCAAGACCCGTGGCAATCATCAACGGCAACGCCACAAACAACACCGATGCATAGGCCAGCTTTTGCAGCACATTATACTTGGCGGTGTGGTGAAATCGCAGGCGGGCATGATCGGCAATGTCGCGCGGCAAACCGCGCAGATCGGCCAAAGTCGGGATCAGTTGGCGCAAATGGCCATTCAGCGCCGAAAAGGCCAACCATATCGTCAGCGTGATCACCAAACCCCATGCAAAAAAGAAATGGATCACCCGCCCGGTGGCCAGACTTTGGTTCGACGGAATGGTCAATGCCGCCGGAAAGGCGCGGGTTTCGCCACCCGACACGCCCAGATAGCCCGTGGTGTCAAATTCCGCGCCGAAAATCCGCGTGACTCCTTTCAGCGTCTCGCCTTCTTCGACCGCGCCGATTTGCAAAATCGCATTGTCATATTCAAAGCCGGTTTCGGCCCCAAGATACAGCGCGGGATGCGCGTTGAAGATCTGCAACCCCGTCAGCATCAAAAAGAACAAGCAAACCGCCCAAACCCAATGAGTGATGCGGGTGATCAGGCGTTGGCGATAGATTAAGGGACCTTTGGACATGGCGTTTCCTTTGGTTGCAATGGGGATACGCAGCGGGATCACGGAAAGTTTCATGCGCAGGAAAATTCAAGGGACCGCAGCACCATGAGGCTTTGGTGTTACCAAAGTGTCAACCGTGGCCCGCGATTGAAAACCGCCACCAGCCACCCGGCTTGGCTTGCGCCAATTGCAATTCCCGGCCCCATTGATTATCTCGAGTTCAGCACTGCGATCAAAGGGGCCCCCGCGCATGAACTGGATTTCCAACTATGTCCGCCCCAAGATCAACTCGCTGTTTTCGCGCCGCGAAGTGCCCGAGAATCTTTGGACCAAATGCAGCGAATGCGGCACCATGCTGTTTCACCGCGAATTGGCCGCCAACCTGAACGTCTGTTCCAACTGCGATCACCACATGGCCATCAGCCCGCGTGACCGTTTTACCGGCTTGTTCGACACCGGCGTTTTTGTTGACGTGAAAGTGCCCGATGCCGTGGTTGATCCGCTGCATTTTCGCGACCAAAAGAAATATCCTGACCGCCTGAAAGCCGCCCAAAAAGCCACCGGAGAGCGTGAGGCGATGTTGGTTGCCGAAGGCGAGGTGGGTCGCACCCCGATCATTGCCGTGGCGCAGGATTTCAGCTTTATGGCAGGCTCGATGGGGATGTATGTCGGCAACGCCTTGATTGCGGCGGCCGAACGGGCGGTAAAAACCAAGCGGCCCTTGGTGCTGTTTTCGGCGGCGGGGGGCGCGCGGATGCAAGAAGGCATTTTATCGCTGATGCAAATGCCACGCACCACGGTGGCGGTGCAAATGCTGAAAGAGGCGCGGCTGCCTTATGTGGTGGTGTTGACGCATCCGACAACGGGCGGCGTGACGGCGTCTTATGCCATGTTGGGCGATGTGCAAATCGCCGAACCCAAGGCGCTGATCTGTTTTGCCGGGCCGCGCGTGATTGAACAAACCATCCGCGAAAAGCTGCCCGAAGGCTTTCAGCGGTCGGAATATCTGCTGGACCACGGCATGCTGGACCGCGTGACGCACCGCCGCGACATGCGCGACGAATTGGTCACGATCTTGCGGATGCTGATGAACCAAACCCCCGCCATCAAGGGCGATCTGCCCCCGCCGGGGGTGATGACCGAGGCCCGCGCGTGACAGCGGCACCAACCGGTTCGGACGCCGTTTTACAGCGGATGATGACGCTGCACCCGAAAGTGATCGACCTGACGATGGGCCGGGTAGAGCGGTTGTTGGCCGCGCTTGGCCATCCCGAACGCCGTCTGCCCCCGGTTATTCACATCGCGGGAACCAACGGCAAAGGCAGCACGCAGGCGATGATCCGCGCTGGGCTGCAAGCAGGTGGCAACAGCGTGCATGCCTATACCTCGCCGCATCTGGCACGGTTTCACGAACGTATCCGCTTGGCAGGAGAGTTGATTTCCGAAGCGGATTTGACGGCCTTGCTGGACGAATGCGTGCAGGCAAACGGGCCGGACGCAATCACATTTTTCGAAATTACCACCGCGGCGGCGTTTTTGGCTTTTGCCCGGGTGCCAGCGGATTTCGTGCTGCTGGAGGTGGGTCTTGGCGGGCGACTGGATGCCACCAATGTGGTGGACCGCCCGGCGCTGACCATAATTACCCCGGTTTCCATCGACCATCAGCAATATCTGGGCGAGACACTGGCCGAAATTGCCGGTGAAAAAGCCGGCATCATCAAGCGCGGCGTTCCGGTGATTGTTGGCCCGCAACAGCCCGAAGGGCTGGCGGTGATCGAAGCGCGGGCGGCGAAACTGGGCGCGCCGGTGCTGGCCTTTGGTCAACAGTGGATGGTGGCCCAAGATCGCGGGCGGCTGATCTATCAAGATGACACTGGTTTGCTGGACTTGGCCCTGCCCAATCTGCCCGGTCCGCACCAGATTGAAAATGCCGGGGCCGCGATTGCGGCGCTGCGGTATCTGGGGCGCGACGACACGGTGTGCGAAGCCGCCGTAACCCGCGCCGAATGGCCCGCGCGCATGCAGCGTCTGCGCACCGGGCCGCTGGTTGCGATGGCCCCGCAGATCGAATTATGGCTGGATGGCGGGCACAATCCGGCCGGGGCAGTCGCGATTGCCGCGACTTTGGCGCAGATGCCCCCGCGCGAAACCCATCTGATATGTGGCATGTTGAACACCAAAGACGTGCGCGGCTATATGGCCCCGCT
>JANPLZ010000091.1:0-5137 GCA_031422555.1 Cypionkella sp.
GCAGACAAGATGAAATCCGTCATCTCGCGCACGTAAACGCTTTCGGTCTCATCGGCCAGACGGCGGGTGCGGTCCAGAAAGCTGCCCTCGCCTTGCGCCAGCATCTGATAGGCGGCGCGCATGGCGGTGATATCGGCGCGGTCCACCCCGCGCCGTTTCAGACCCACAAGATTCAGCCCGTCCAGAATGCCGCGCGGGCCTTGCACCAGACCAAAGGGCAACACATCATTGGTCACCATCGTGACCGCGCCAATGATCGCGCCACGCCCGATGCGGACAAACTGATGGATGCCGGACAACCCGCCGATGATGACGTCGTCACCGATCACGCAATGCCCGGCCACCGCGACCTGATTGGCCAAAATCACCCGATTGCCCAACACCGCATCATGGCCCACATGCGCGCCGGTCATCAGCAAACAATCATCGCCCAGCCGGGTGACGCCGCCGCCACCCGCCGTGCCGGTGTTCAACGTGGCCCCTTCGCGGATGCGGCAGCGCGCCCCCACAATCAACCGTGTGCGCTCACCGGCGAATTTCAGATCCTGCGGAATCTCGCCCACGGTGGCAAAGGGAAACACCACTGTGCCTGCGCCAATATCGGTCCAGCCGGTCAGGACGGCATGCGATTTCACTTCGGCCCCGGCGCCCAGGCTGACCTCGGCCCCGATCAGCGAAAACGCCCCGACCCGTGCGCCATCCCCTATCACTGCCCCCGGTTCGATATGGGCGGACGGATGAATGATCGCGGTGGCGGCAATGGTCATCGGATCAGGCCTTCGGCACATCGAACATGGCGGTGAACTGCGCTTCGCAGGCCAATTCGCCGTCTACCATGGCGCGGCCTTCAAATTTCCACACCCGCCCCCCGCCGCGCAAGGCCACCACATGCAACTCCATCACATCGCCGGGCACCACTTTGCGGCGAAACTTGACTGCATCCACCCCCATGAAAAACACATTGGCGTTTTTATCGACCAAATCCATCGACAGCCCGACCAGAATACCGCTGGTCTGCGCCATCGCCTCGACGATCATCACCCCGGGAAAAATTGGCATATTGGGGAAATGGCCGACAAACTGCGGCTCGTTTGCGGTGACGTTCTTGATCCCGATGCAGGATTTGTTGACAATGATATCGCGCACCTTA
The DNA here is from genome assembly GCA_031422555.1 of Cypionkella sp. Taxonomy (GTDB): domain Bacteria; phylum Pseudomonadota; class Alphaproteobacteria; order Rhodobacterales; family Rhodobacteraceae; genus JANNAT01. The sequence goes on from JANPLZ010000091.1 coordinate 1,151, forward strand.
TCGACCAGCAAAAACGGATAGCGGTGCGGGATGATCCGCTTGATCAAGGCAAGATCGGCGGTCAACATCGGCGGGCTGGCATCGGTCATTGGTCGTCCCCTATGGTCTGGCCCTCTTGATGGGGCGTAGTCTTGTGGCTAGCAAATCCGGCTGCATGAAACAAGCGGCGCAAAACTGGCAAGACCAAACCAGCGTTAAGGGGTTGCGGGCGCTGGCGCAGGTGCGGGTGCTGGCGGCGTGGTGGGCGCAAGGGTTGATCCATCGCCCAGCTTGGCGTCGATTTGGGCAATCACCTCATCGGTGATGTCGATCGCCCCCAGTGACACCACAATCGCCGCCTGATTGATGATGGCTGACGCGCCCAACGTCACCATGTAATCGCCGATCATCGGGGCCACGGTTTGAAAAAACTGCTGCTGCGCGCTGTCGCGCCGGGCGATATAGGCGTCAAACTTGGCATCTTGCGCCGTGCGCAACGCTTCGACTTTCGTGTCGAACGCATCAGCAAGAGCGCGAAACTCTGGCAACGGCATGCCGGCGCGGCGGTCGGTCAGGCTGCGTTCTTCGGCCTCTAAAGCTGCATCTATCGCGCGGTTTTCAACCTTAAGCGCTTCGGCCTCTTGCTCGGCCGCGGCGCGCACCGCCTGCCCGTAAAGCGTGCGCTCAAAAAGCGCGTCCTGATCTATCGTCAGGATCGCCGATTTGGCCGGGCTGGCGTCTTGGGCGGCGACTTGCGCGGCGGCTGAGGCGGCGCACAGCGCCATCAGCACGGCCAACATGCCGCCGATCTGCCGCCAGCGCCCCGTCCAGCGCCCCGTCCAGTCCCTCGTCCAGTCCCTCGTCCAGCCGCCCGTCCAGCCCTCCAGCCGCGCAGCCATCAGAACTGCGTCGAAATCGTCAGGTCGAACTTTTGCTCGCGGTCATAGGTTTCTTTCTTGATCGCATCGGTAAAGTTAAACCGCAACGGACCAATCGGCGTGTCCCAGAACAGCGATACCCCCACCACCGACCGGGTGGTGAAATCGGCACCAACAACCCCCGGCCCGGTGACATCCAGATCCCAGACCGACCCTACATCAACAAACACGCCGCCCTTGATGCCATACTCTTCGGGCAGACCCAGCGGGAAATCGGCCTCAAGCCGGGCCACCGCAAACAAGTTGCCGCCCAATGCGTCTTTGTTTGCAGCGCCTTCATCGCGCGGGCCGATGCCGTTGAATTCAAAGCCGCGTATCTTGCCGTTGCCAAAAAACCGGTCGGTCACCCGCGTGTTATAGCCGCCAAAACTTTTGACCAAACCGCCCTCGACGATGGCGCGCACGGTGACTTCTTCGTTGAAGATCTTGGTCTCTGCCAAGGCCAGCGCGGTGGTCTGGATGTATTTCACATCACCGCCAAGGCCGCCAAAATCCTGACTAAAGCGGAACAGATAGCCGCCTTTGGTGTTCACCCCGCCCGCTCTGTTGTCAAAAGAATAGGTATAGCCAAGCGCACTGCCCAACTGGCCACCAAGGGCGGCTTCGGCCGTTAACAACGGCGACGCACCCGCCGCCACATTGGTTACCGAATCTTGAAAAATCTTATAGCGCACTTCCAGCCGCGACAGCTCTCCGACCGGGAATTCCAAGGCCGGGCTGACCGAAATGTTGCGGGTATCGTAACTGGCGGTGGCCTGTTTGGTCTGCCGGTAGGCTGCCGAAAACTTCAGCTTCAGATCCCGGCCCAGAAACGCCGGTTCAACAAAACCGATGCTGCTGTCCACCGTATCGCTGCCGGTGGTGATATTGACGCTAAGTGCCTGACCACGGCCCAGAAAGTTGGCTTCCGAAAAGCCAATGTTGATGCCGATACCGGCATTGACGCCAAAGGTTGCACCAAAACTAAGCGAGCCGGTCGGGGCCTCTTCGACATCCACGTTGACCACCACCTGATCGGGGGCCGACCCCGGCGCGCTGTCAACATTGGCATCGACGAAATAGCCCAGCGCGCGGATGCGTTCAGCCGCCTGACGAATTTCGCGCGGGTTAAAGGGGTCGCCTTCGACAGTGCGGAACTGGCGGCGCACCACTTGATCCAGCGTTGTGGTATTTCCTTCAATATCAATGCGTTCAACGAATATCTTCTCACCGCGCTTTAGCACAAATTCGATGTCCAAAGTGCCTTCGCGTTCGTTGCGCACCACGCGCGGCTCGATCCGCAGAAAGTTCAAACCTTTCTTCAGCGCCAGATTTTCCATCCGCGCGATGTTATTTTCAATCACCGCGGGCGAATAGGTCACGCCCGAGCGCATCTTTTGCACCGCAATGAATTCGGCGGCGTTGACGGTTTCAATTTCCGACACCGTCGAGATTTTGCCAATCTTGAAACTTTGGCCTTCGCGCACGGTGAAGGTGACAAAATTCGCATCCCGTTCGCGGCTTAATTCACCGGATGCATCCAGCACCTGCACGTCAACAAAGCCGCGCGACAAGTAGAAATCGCGCAAAAGCTGTTTGTCCAGTTCCAGCCGCTCGGGCACAAACGTGTCGCCCTTGATCACTTCGCGCAGAAAACCGGCTTGCTTGGTGTCCAGCACCTGACGCAACCGGCGGTCCGAAAAGGCGCGGTTGCCGACAAACGACAACCGTTCAATTTCAACGGTTTTGCCCTCGGAAATTTCAAACACCAGATCAACCCGGTTGTCAGACCGCCGGATAAGGCGCGGATCAACGGTGGCGGCCAGCCGCCCCTGCACGCGGTAGGCTTCGGCCAAGGCTGCGGCATCGGCTTCGGCTTGGGCGGGCGAATAGACCAGCCGCGATCTGGATTTGATGATTGTGGTCAGAATCTCGTCTTTCAGGCGCTTGTTGCCCTGAAAATCGACCACATTGACCATCGGAAATTCTTTGACCCGGATCAACAGGGACCCGCCGTTCGGCACCAGTTCCACGGTCTCGAAAAGGCCGGACTGCACGATGCGCTGATAGGCGTCGTTCAAAGCGCCGGCAGACACCGCCTCGCCACGGGCGATTCCCGCATAGTTCAGGATCGTCGCCGCTTCGATGCGCTCGTTGCCTTCGATCACCACATTTGAAAAGCTGTAGGTCTGTGCTGCGGCAGGGGTGAAGAAGGGGGTGGAAACCATTGCGCCCGAAAGCAGAATTGCCACAAGTGCGGGTCGTAATACCCGCCGGGCTTTCGTTGGGCGCATGTGAATTGCCCTTGCCATTTTCTGCATAACTCGCCCCCGGATCACAATATCTCGTGTCCATGACTAGACCGATTGGCAGGGCTTGTCAAAAGGCTGTGGCGCAAGATTTACAATTACTGCGCAGATCGGCAAATCTGTCCGTCCGGAAATTGCGCCTTAGGGTTGAACCAAAGTCGACCCCAAAAACGCCCCCGCCAGCAGCCCGACGATCACGGTGCCAAAGCTGAAAACCCGGTCCCAATTCAGCCAGACCAACAGCGACAAGCCTTTGTATCCGTTCATAACTGTTTGCATTTCAACACCCTTGCGGCTTTGCATGCAAGACGATTACGCTTTGATTGTGGCAGCACTGTGTCGAGGCCCGCGTTTTGGCTTCAGGCGCAGAACAAATCATTGGTCAGCGCAAAGGCCATGAACGACAAGATCAGCATCAGGCCCGCCGTCATCAACAGATTAAGCGCCCGCGCCGACGGTGGTTTGCCGGTGACCGCCTCAAAGGCATAAAACACCAGATGGCCACCATCCAGCACCGGGATAGGGAACAGGTTCAACATGCCAATTCCCAACGACAGCGCCGCCAACATGCTGAAAAACACCTCGGGTCCTGATCTGGCGGCGTCACCCATCACTTCGGCCATGCCAATCGGTCCGGCGATATTGCACGAACTGATCGAGCCGGTAAGCACATGCCACAGCCCCGACAGCGATGATTTTGACACAAACCACGCCTGCCCTGCCGAAAGCTGTATGGTCTCCCACAAACCGGCGCGGCGCATTTCGGGATCAAACAGCAGCCC
>JANPLZ010000092.1:0-27317 GCA_031422555.1 Cypionkella sp.
GCAAGCCCGGCCAGCAGTGCAAAATCGGCCTGCAGGATCGCCTGGTGCATTTGGTCCAAAACCTGCGCGGCACTATGATTATTTTGCATCGCTTGCCCGTTCCGTAAGGGCCGCAAACAATTGTTCGGCCAGCCCGATACCGCCTTTTGCGACCATTTGTTTGGCCTGCTCTTGCCGTAAAAAGCTGGCGAATTGGTCTTCGCCAATGCCGCCGCCAAACGAATCGCGCGCATCGCCCATCCCCGCAAGGCCCAGCATTTCCGATAGAAAGCTGGCCTCCAACGCGCGGGCCTGATCCATCAACCCCTGATCGCGCGGTGACAGCTTGGCCGGGCCGGGCAGCGGGCCTGCGGGATTAACCTTCATTTTTCTCTCCTGATTGATCAGATTTTCCCGACTATCTGCGATTCCGGTAAACAGGTGGTAACCAGTTGAAAGAATAATCTCCCCAGCACCGGCAGAAGCGGGCGCAGATATCGGGGTAGAATGACGCCACAGATTCAACAGATTTTTGCAGTCCCGATTGTGGCGGCCGGCGCCAGTTCTGCCGCATTGCCCAATGTCGGCGTTGATGCCGAGGGGGGGGCATGCGTTGCGGCGGGTCTGGAATGTGATTTTGGCAAGCTGATGCAAGCAGCTTCCGCAACGTTGATTGCACCGGCCATCGCCCCCCAAACGGCAAAACTGACGCCCGATATCGGCGCGCAGGCTGCCGCAGCGATGATCTTGCAGTCGGGGGGGGATGATCCAACAGCGACAGCGGTTTTCGCGCCCGAAGACGCGTTGGCACTTCCTGTGGATGCGCGCGACATCCCTTTCACCGCCGATCCGGCATCCGTCCCTGCCCAGTTGGACGCGATGTCAGTGCCGATGGTCGCCACAAATTTCACGTTGCCGATGATCCTGCCACCGCAGTCACCGCTGCCACCGATTTTGCCACAAGGAATCGACGTGGCGATCCGGTCAGAACCCCCTGCGCCAATTCAGCCATTGCCCGGCTTGCCGTTGCCGCCATCGGGGGAAAGAGCGGCGCCACTCGCCACGAACGCAGCCGTATTGCCGGTTGTCGCACATGGTGCGCCAGACGCGGACCTATCGGTGGTGCAGGCCCCAACACCCACACCAACCGCGCCTGCGCCAACCTCAAAACCCACACCCGCCACCAGTGTTGACGCAGCACCGATCAGATTACCACTTGTTGCCACCCCGGCCTTTGCCCCTTCGTCGGGTCCGGTGGCCAACCCGGCGTTGGCGGCGGATGGCCCGGTGTCGCGGCCTGCCGATATCTTGGCTGCAGCGCCGCCAGCAGCCGCGCCAAATCCCGCGCGCGCGACACCGGCGGAAACTGCGTTTCGCTTGCGGACAGGGGGGGCAGGCAACCCCGCTCTGCCGCACGCGGGCGCAATTTCCGGCCCGCTGCCGCCACGCCACCCGTCCCAATCGCCTGCAGTGCCGGGTGAATCCCCCGTCGCAGCCGTGCCACCAGACCCGGCTGCAGACACCGCCGCGGCCCCCGACAAAACCGCCTTGCCACTGATTGGCCCTTCGGCAGAGTCGGCCGCACCGCTTGCCACGCCCGGCCCAGATCCGGCCAAACCAACGCCTGCACTTTTGGCGCAAATCGCCTCCCCGCCCGCCGCAAATCCGCCCGCCGCAAATCCGCCCGCCACAAACCTACCGACCGCGACCCCCGCCGATGCCATCACAATGCCACCCCGGTTGACCGCCGATCTGGTCACACTGGCCAAAACCCTACCCAATGGCCCGATCCATATTTTGCTGAACCCGGCGGAATTGGGCAATCTGCGGTTTGAAATTCATCAAAACGCCGATCACCTGCGTGTGGTGCTTGCAGTTGAACGTCCTGAAACCATGGACCTGTTGCGCCGCAATGCGGATCAGTTGCTGGGCGAATTTCGCGCCGCAGGTTTTAGCGGTGCCTCGCTTAGCTTTGGCCACTGGGATCAGCAAAACAGCCAACAGCGCAACGCACCAGCCCCCCCGGACCCGCAACAGCCGCCCCAAGAACGGGTATTTCCGCCACCGCAATTGCCCGCCAAATCACCACATGCTTCCCCCGAAATGGCCGCCGCCAGTGGCCTGAACCTTCGCCTTTAGAAAGGGCATCTCATGGAAACCGCAACTGTTACCCCGCTGACCGCCGCAAAACCTGCCCCTGCGGCGCGCCCGGCCATCAGCGCCGATTTTGACACGTTTTTGAAAATGCTGACCACGCAGATGCAAAATCAGGATCCGCTGAACCCGATTGATTCCGCCGATTATGCCGTGCAATTGGCGACGTTTTCCGGCGTTGAACAGCAGATGAAAACCAACCAGTTGCTGGACGATCTGGCCAGTCAGTTTGGCGTGATGGGCATGTCACAACTGGCGGCCTGGGTGGGCCAGGAGGCGCGCTCAGCGGCCCCGGTATTCAAAGGGGCCGACCCGGTGACGATCACCTATGTGCCAAACATTCAGGCCGACCGCGCCGTGCTGGCGGTCAAGGACAAGGCAGGCAATTTGGTGGCGCGCGAAGATGTGCCGCTGTCCTCGGCACCCTATCAATGGCTGGGTGCGGATGCGGCGGGCAATCCGCTGCCTGACGGCGTCTATAGCCTTAGTCTGGAAAATTATCGTGGGGACGAAATGATCGGCACCGCCACCGAAGTGGAATCCTATGCCCGGATTATTGAGGCGCGCGGCGGTGCAAACGGCACGGCTTTGGTGTTGGAAGGCGGGGTAGAGGTTGCGGCCACCAAGGTCACGGCGCTGCGGGTGCCGTGATCACCAAGCATGGCCCAGCCAAACCCCAAGCGCGAACACCACCGGCAGACCCAGCAAAACCCGCCAGCCAAACAACCGTGGCTTGGTGCTGACGGGCGGCAAAACTTCGGCCTGCCGGATCAATGCGGCTTCTACCAACCGCGGCAAGCGTGGCCCAAACCGCCCCAAAACCCGCGCGGTTTGCGCCAGATCGCGCAGCAGGGCAATCGGCCCCACGTTGCGGCTGACATAGGATTCGACCACCGGCTTGGCCACTTGCCAAATGTTGATATAGGGGTCCAAACCGCGGGCCACCCCTTCGACCACCACCATGGTGCGTTGCAGCAAGATCAGCTCGGTGCGGGTTTCCATGCCAAAGCGTTCGGTCACCGCAAACAGATATGACAACAGCCGCGACATCGAAATGCGCGTGGCGTCCATACCGAAAATCGGCTCTCCAACAGCGCGCAAGGCGCGGGCGAATTCGTCAATATCGCGGTCAGGCGGCACATAGCCCGCCTCGAAATGCACTTCGGCCACCCGGCGATAGTCGCGGCCGATAAAGCCCATCAGAATTTCGGCGTAAACCCGGCGGGTGTATTCATCAATCCGCCCCATGATGCCAAAATCATAGGCGATGATATCGCCGTTCGCCGCCACTTTCAGATTGCCCTGATGCATGTCGCCATGGAAAAAACCGTCGCGCAGCGCGTGGCTGAGAAACAGTTGCAGCACCCGCGACGCCAGCACTTTGCGGTCAATCCCGGCGGCATCAATCGCGTCATTGTCCGCCAGATTGATGCCTTCAGCCCAACCCAACGTCATCACGGTGCGCCCGGAATAATCCCAGACCGGCTTTGGCACCTGAAATCCGGCGTCGGATTTGGTGTTATCGGCAAACTCGGAGGCGGCTGACGACTCCAGCCGCAAATCCAACTCACCCAGCACCACGCCTTCAAAATGCGTGATCACATCAATCGGGCGCAACCTCCGGGCGGAAGGCGCCAGAAATTCAATCGCGCGGGCGGCGAAGTAAAACGCGTCAATGTCCTTGCGAAAGGCGCGCTCGATCCCCGGGCGCAACACCTTTACCGCCACATCCTGCCCGGTGTCCGCCAATCGCGCGCGGTGCACTTGGGCAATCGATGCCGCCGCCACCGGTTCTGAAAACTCGGAGAAAATCTGGTCCACCGGCAAGCCCAACTCGGCTGCGATCATGGTTTTGGCCACATCGGTGGAAAACGGCGGCAACTTGTCTTGCAGATACTTCAACTGCAGTGCCAATTCGTCGCCAACAATATCGGGCCGGGTCGACAGGATTTGGCCAAATTTGATATAGGCCGGCCCCAGTGCCGTCAGGGCCCGTGTGGCAGGTGGCAAAGCCGGATCGCCGCGCAGCCCCAGCCATTTGAACGGCCAGCCCAACAGCCGGGCGGCAAACCGCAACCGGGCCGGGGCGTTGAACGCCACCAGCACTACATCCATCGCACCGGTGCGTTCCAGCGTCGCGCCAGTGCGGATCAGACGCCAGATATTATGCGGCCCGCGCACCTAGATTTTCCAACCGGAATGCAGCGCCGCCACGCCCATCGTCAAATTGCGGTATTTCACCTGATCAAATCCGGCAGCCCTGATCATGCTGGCAAACCTTTCCTGATCGGGAAATTTGCGGATCGATTCGACCAGATACTGATAGCTGTCGCGATCCTTTGCCACGATCTGCCCCATCAGCGGAATCACATTAAACGAATATTTGTCATAGACCCACTGCGCGGCCTCATTCGGGATGCGGCTGAATTCCAGCACCACCAACCGCCCGCCGGGGCGTAACACCCGGTAGGCTTCGCGTAGGGCATCGCCAATGCGGACCACATTGCGAATGCCAAAAGAGATTGTGTAAACGTCGAACGACTTATCGGCAAACGGCAGCGCCATCGCGTCGCCCGCCACCCAGTCCAGCCGGTCTGCCATCTGATCGGCGTCTGCCCGGGTGCGCCCTGCCACCAGCATTGATTCCGTCATATCCAGCACCACGGCCGTGGCGGCTGGCGCGCGTTTCAAGAACCGGAACGCCACATCACCGGTGCCGCCCGCCACGTCCAGCAACCGCTGACCGGGCTGTGGGGCCAGCCAATCCATCATCGCGTCTTTCCAAAGCCGATGCATGCCGCCCGACATCAGATCATTCATCACATCGTATTTGTTGGCCACACGGGTAAACACCCCCTGAACCATCCCCGCCTTGTCGCCTTCCGCCACGGTTTGAAAGCCGAAATGAGTGGTTTGATCGTCGGTCATTTTGGATGCTGTCCTTGGCTTTGCCATACCTTATAGATAGGCGGTGCGCAGCCGCAATGCGCCCTTCTGTCCAACCCCAAGGATATCATGCCCGAGCTGCCCGAAGTTGAAACCGTTCGCCGCGGGCTTTTGCCGGTGATGGAGGGTCAACAGATTGCTGTGGCCTGCGTCAACCGCCCTGATCTGCGCTGGCCGTTTCCTGTGGGCATGGCGGATCGGTTGACGGGCAAGACCGTGCTGGCGCTGCGGCGGCGGTCGAAGTACATTCTAGCCGATCTGTCGTCAGGGGAAACCTTGCTGATCCATCTGGGCATGTCGGGGCGCATGTTGGTGTCGGGGCACATGGTGGGTGATTTCCACCACGACCACCCCGCGCCGCAAAAGCATGACCATGTTGTGCTGCACATGGCGGGGGGCGCGCGGGTGACCTTTAACGATGCCCGCCGCTTTGGCGCGATGGATTTATTGGCCACCGCAACCGCCGACAGCCACCCTTTGCTGGCGCCGCTGGGGCCGGAACCCTTGGGCAACGGGTTTGACGAGCCTTATCTGATTGCCCGCCTGACAGGCCGCAATACGCCGATCAAATCGGCGCTGCTGGATCAGCATCTGGTTGCGGGACTGGGCAATATCTATGTCTGCGAAACCCTGTATCGCGCCCGGATTGACCCCGCCACTCGCGCGGGCGCGTTGACCAAACCCCGCGCGGCCGCCTTGGTGCCGACCATCCGCCAAGTGCTGTCGGATGCCATCACCGCGGGTGGATCGTCGTTGCGCGATTACCGTCAAGCGGATGGCGAGCTGGGCTATTTTCAGCACAGCTTTCAGGTTTACGGGCGCGAAGGCCAGCCGTGCCAGACCCCCGGCTGCACCAGTCCCATTGCGCGCATCGTGCAATCGGGCAGATCGTCGTTCTATTGCCCCACCTGCCAGACCTGATTTTCCCCCACCCTCCCTTCAAACCCCGGAGCCGCTGCCATGGCCTATCAAACCCTGATCGTCGAGATTTCGGACTATACCTGCCTGATCCGGCTGAACCGACCCGATGCAATGAACGCGCTGAACCGGGCGATGATGCAGGATCTGGCCGCAGCCCTGACCGCCGCCGATGCGAATGATAAAATCCGCTGCATTGTGCTGACCGGCTCGGAAAAGGCCTTTGCCGCCGGGGCGGACGTGCGCGAAATGGCTGCCAAAACCTTTACCGATGTGTTCATCGACGATCTCTTTGCCCGCGAAACCGACGCGATTGGCCGCGTTCGCAAACCGATCATTGCGGCGGTGTCGGGCTATTGCCTTGGTGGTGGCTGTGAACTTGCGATGATGTGCGATTTTATCATCGCCTCTGACACCGCCAAATTTGGCCAACCCGAGATCAATCTTGGCATCTGTGCGGGCATGGGTGGCACCCAACGGCTGACCCGGTTTGTCGGCAAATCCAAATCCATGGACATGCATTTGACCGGCCGCTTTATGGACGCTGCCGAAGCCGAACGCAGTGGTTTGGTCAGCCGCATTGTGCCGGTGCAATCCTTGCTGGACGAAGCGCTTAAAACCGCCGCCAAAATTGCCGAGAAATCGGCGATGTCGGTGATGGCGGTCAAGGAATCGGTCAACCGCGCACTGGAAACCACCCTGCGCGAGGGGCTTTTGTTCGAACGCCGGGTGTTTCACGCGCTTTTTGCCACCGAAGACCAGAAAGAAGGCATGGCCGCCTTCCTTGAAAAACGTCAGCCGCAATTCCGTGACAGATAGCGTAGATGGGCGCGGCTTTGTCGGTTGACTAATCGGCGATGTGCCCGTAAAGACGCCATCTTACGAATGACACCCTACCAAGAACCGGAATCCATACCGATGGCAAACACCGCCCAGTCCAAAAAGCGCGCGCGTCAATCCGAAGCCCGCCAAGACATCAACAAGGCGCGCCGCTCGCGTATCCGCACCTTCCTGCGCAAAGTCGAAGAGGCGCTGGCCTCTGGCGATCAGGCCAATGCCGCGGTTGCGTTGAAGAATGTGCAGCCGGAATTGGCCCGCGGGATCACCAAAGGTGTCATGCACAAAAACACCGTTGCCCGCAAAATGTCGCGCCTTGCCTCGCGGCTTAAGGCGCTGGGCACCGCCGCCGCCTGATTATTCTTGCCACCGCGAATACAGCCGGGCGCAGCTTGAAAAAGCCGCGCCCTTTGTCATTTTTACCCGGCATTTTCGAACCTTTTTGATACGGGCGTTGCCATTTTGCACAGGCCAACAGATTCGCTGGATCAAATTTGTGTCAAGCAACAAGATCGGTTGCGAAGCCCGCACAGCGCTTGATACCTTAGCCCAAGCGAGTCACTTTGCTTGGGGGGCAAGACCAGATTTACAGCAATTTTCTACGGGCGCCGCTGCCAAGCTTTGCCACATAAAACGCAGAAAATCACCGTAAATCAAAGTCTTGTGCTGTCTGCGCCGACCTTGGCCTACAGTCGTTCAATTTCTGCGTCCCAGAGAATCTCTGGCCGTGGTGTCTTTGAATTTGCCCTGCTGCCGATCAGGCTGCTTTGGCTTCCTTGCCCGCTGGCAAAGAACCTAAAGCCGCTTTTCGGCAGCGCCAAGCGGTTGGTTTGCTGACTGTAGTGGGTGGCAAAATATAGGGCGCGATCGGGCTTTGTCCGAGTAACAGACGCCTAGGGACGGAATGAAGCATGACGAATGAAGCCTGGGGCAGGGTGCGGGAATCGCTGGTAAAGCGGATCGGCAAGAATAACTACGTCAGTTGGATAGAGCCGCTGCACCTGTCCAATCTGGACGATGGCGTTGCCCGATTCGAAGTGCCGACAACCTTTTTCGGCGACTGGGTGTCACGCAATTTCAGCGACCATATTCTGGCGCATCTGAATGCCGAAGGTCATGCCGTTGGTCGCGTTGAATTCTTTGTCCCCGCCCGCACCGCCCAGCCCCGTCCCGCGAACGAATCGTCCACCGTTACGCCGCTGCGCGCCCCAAAGCCCAGCCGTGGCCGCGTTCTGTCCGACGATGATCTGCCCGGCGCCACGCTGGATGCACGTTTCACCTTTGACAGCTTTGTGGTTGGCAAGCCCAACGAACTGGCCCACGCCGCCGCCCGCCGCGTGGCCGAAGGTGGCCCGGTCAGTTTCAACCCGCTGTTTTTGTATGGCGGCGTCGGTTTGGGCAAAACCCATCTTATGCACGCTATCGCCCATGAATTGCAGGCCCGCCAGCCGCATTTGCGCGTGCTGTTCTTGTCGGCTGAACAATTCATGTATCGCTTTGTTCAGGCCCTGCGCGAACGCCAGATCATGGATTTCAAAGAGATTTTCCGTTCGGTCGATGTGCTGATGGTGGATGACGTGCAATTCATCGCCGGCAAGGATTCCACTCAGGAAGAATTTTTTCACACCTTCAACGCGCTGGTGGATCAGAACAAACAGATCGTCATTTCCGCCGACCGCGCCCCGGGCGAAATCAAGGATCTGGAAGAACGCATCAAATCGCGCCTGCAATGCGGGCTGGTGGTTGATCTGCACCCCACCGATTACGAACTGCGTCTTGGCATCCTGCAGCAAAAAGCCGAATTTTACCGCCAGCAGTATAATGGCCTGATGATTTCCAACGGAGTGCTGGAATTTCTGGCCCACCGCATCACCACCAACGTTCGCGTGCTTGAAGGTGCGCTGACCCGGCTGTTCGCCTTTGCCTCGCTTGTGGGCCGCGAAATCACGCTGGAACTGGCGCAAGATTGCCTGGCGGACATCCTGCGCGCGTCGGATCGCAAGCTGACCATCGAAGAAATTCAGCGCAAAGTTGCCGAACATTACAACATTCGCCTGTCCGATATGATCGGCCCGAAACGTTTGCGCAATATCGCCCGGCCCCGGCAAGTGGCGATGTATCTGGCCAAGCAACTGACCCCGCGCTCGCTGCCTGAAATCGGTCGCCGCTTTGGCGGGCGCGACCATACCACCATCATCCACGGCGTGCGCAAAATCGAAGAGCTGATGTCGATCGACAGCCAACTTTCCGACGACCTGCTGTTGCTGCGCCGCCTGTTGCAGGGATAACGTGCCAGTCACACAGGGGCCGTGTAGCGGGCCACGGGCGGCCGGAAACATCCTTTGAAACCCGCCACCAAAAGCCCTTATACCGGGCGTTGCCGCGACCGATTCGCCAGCAGACTTGACGTGGAGCAGGCGTTTTTGATCTGCCCCGTCTGTGCCATGGATTGTTGCAGGTTAATAGCACGGAAATAACAAGCCGAAACCGCCAAATCTGTGGCACTTAGACAATGTTCTCAATACCTTAGGCGGCGTGATCTTCTGAATTCATGCAAAGCCTTAGGAAACCCGGCTTAGGCCTTGTTTAACTTCACAAATCGGCTAATTTCGACGTCCCCGCCGCGGGGAAGTCCAAGGGGATGGCAAGATGAAGCTCTCAATCGAACGCGCAACACTGCTCAAGGCGCTGGCGCAGGCTCAATCCGTGGTGGAACGCCGCAATACCATCCCGATTTTGGCCAATGTCTTGATCGAAGCCGAAGGCGCGCAGGTCAGTTTTCGCGCCACCGATCTGGATATCGAAGTGGTTGACCGCGCCCCAGCCATGGTTGAACGCTCTGGTGCCACCACTGTATCAGCGGTCATGCTGCATGAAATTATTCGCAAGTTGCCCGATGGTGCGCTGGTGGCTTTGACCGAAGATGCTGCGTCGGGCCGGTTGACCATCGCTGCCGGGCGGTCAACCTTCAGTCTGGCCACCTTGCCGCGCGAAGATTTCCCGGTGATGGCGTCGTCCGAGTATTCAACCAATTTTTCGGCCCCCGCCCCGGTGCTGCGGCGGTTGTTCGACAAGGCAAAATTCGCGATTTCTACAGAAGAAACAAGGTATTACTTGAACGGCGTCTATCTGCATGTGTCAACCGGTGATGTGGGTGCGGTGCTGCGCTGTGTCGCCACCGATGGCCACCGTCTGGCCCGTATCGACGCCCCGTTGCCCGAAGGTGCCGCGGCCATGCCGGGGGTCATCGTTCCGCGCAAGACTGTCAATGAACTGCGTAAATTGCTGGATGACGATAGCGCCGATATCGCGGTTTCGGTGTCGGAAACCAAGGTGCGCTTTGCCACGCCCGCCATCACCCTGACGTCAAAAGTCATCGACGGCACCTTCCCCGATTACACCCGCGTCATCCCCACCGGCAACACCCGCAGATTGGAAGTCGACGCTTCGGAATTCGCCAAGGCGGTTGACCGCGTGGCCACAGTATCGTCGGAACGCAGCCGCGCGGTAAAGCTGTCGCTGGAAGATGACCGCCTGATCCTGTCGGTCAACGCCCCGGATTCAGGCGCCGCCGAAGAAGAACTGGCCGTCGCCTATTCTGATGAACGGCTGGAAATTGGATTTAATGCCAAATACTTGCTGGAAATCGCCAGTCAGGTCGACCGCGAGAATGCGGTGTTCATGTTCAACTCTTCCGGTGATCCGACCTTGATGCGCGAAGGCAATGATATGTCGGCGGTCTATGTCGTGATGCCGATGCGGGTTTGACTGGCACCGCATTTCAAGACAGATGAAAGGGCGGCACAGTGGCAGGTCTGGCAATCACTGCCCTTACGCTGTCGCATTTTCGCAGCCACCGCGCGGCGCGGCTTGTCTTTGATGGCAGGCCTGTGGCCATCATCGGCCCGAATGGTGCGGGCAAGACCAATATTCTGGAAGCCGTGTCGTTGCTGTCGCCCGGTCGAGGGATACGACGGGCCGGGATGGATGAAATGGCGCGCAAGCCCGAAGGTCTGGGCTGGAAAGTGGTGGCCGACGTTCGCGGCCTTGGGGCGGATCACCGCGTAGAAACCTGGGCCGAACCGGGGGCCACCCGCAACGTTCGGATTGATACGAAACCTGCCACGCAGGCCAGTTTGGGGCGGATTTTGCGGGTGTTGTGGCTGGTGCCCGCAATGGACAGGCTGTGGATCGACTCATCCGAAGGGCGGCGGCGGTTTCTGGATCGGATGACCTTGTCATTCATTCCCGATCACGCCGACGCAGTGCTGGGCTATGACAAGGCGATGCGCGACCGCAATCGGTTGCTGAAAGACAACGTGACCGACGCACATTGGTATGGCGCGCTGGAACAGCAAATGGCGCTGTCCGGGGGGGTGATTGTGGCCAATCGTCAGGTGGCCCTGCAGCGGCTGGCGGCGGCGCAACAAGATGTGCAGACGGTTTTCCCGCAGGCAGCCCTGCAAGTGTCCGGGCCAGAGGGGCTGGCGGTAACATCCGATCTGACAGGGCTTTGGGCAGATGGCCGCCGCCGCGATTTGGCGGCCGGGCGCACCTTGCATGGCCCGCATCGCACTGATTTGACAGCAGTTTATACCGCCAAGGGCGTCACGGCGGATCAATGTTCTACCGGCGAGCAAAAGGCGTTGCTGATCAGTCTGATCTTGGCCAATGCCCGGGCTTTGGCGGCGGAGTTGGGCCGTGCGCCGATTCTATTGCTGGACGAAGTGGCGGCGCATCTGGATCAATCGCGCCGCGCTGCCTTGTATGACGAACTGTGTGCCTTGGGGGCGCAGGCGCTGATGACCGGCACCGAAGCCGCGCTGTTTGATCCTTTGGGCCCGCGGGCGCAAACCGTTCAGGTGACCGAAGAAAATGGGCTGTCACAGCTTTTGATGCCAGATCGCGAGGATTGAATTGACCGTCACGACCTATGAATTGCTGCTGTATGCCGGGGGAATGGCGCTGTTATGGGCGGTGCCCGGCCCGGTTTGGTTGGCGCTGACAGCACGGGCGTTGACGGGGGGATTTGCCAGTGCCTGGCCGTTGGCGGTTGGTGTGGCGCTGGGCGATATCATCTGGCCGCTAGCCGCGATTTTTGGTCTGACGTGGATTTTGTCGGTGTATGGCGATTTTCTTGTGATCCTGCGCTGGTTTGCGGCGGTGGTTTTCGTGGTGATGGGGGTTTTGCTGATCCGAAAACCGGCAGATATGCCCACCGCCGATGGCCGCCTGACGCGACCGAGCGCCTTGGCCGGATTTTTGACGGGGGTTGCCGTGGTGATCGGCAATCCCAAAGCCATTCTGTTCTATATGGGCGTTTTGCCGGGATTCTTTGATCTGGGGCGACTTCAAACTATTGATATCATTATAATACTTTTCATTTCAGGTTTGATCCCGATGATCGGGAACATCGGCCTTGCGCTGTGTCTTGACCGCGCCCGCCGGTTGCTGTCAAACCCGCAAAGCATCCGCCGCGTCAACCAAATCTCGGGCGGTTTGCTGATTTTGGTGGGCGTCGCGATCGCGGTTAGCTGAATTTTGGCTGCAGCGGCAAAGCTGTCACGGCGTTGGCCGTGGATTTCCAGCCAATGATTCCGTAGATAGCCATCTACTCGTCAAACGGGTTTGGCAAATCAGCCCTACCTGCCGCATCGGAAGGGCCTGGCCAGTCGGCAGGCGAATGATTTTGGTGAGCGTGGTTTTCGATCCGGTCAAGCTGTTGAACCTGCGCGCCTGCCAGATCACAAACCCGGGCCCCACCGTTTTTCACCACCGATATGGCCAGCATTTTGCGGTATGATGGCAATAGTCAAAGGGTCAAAAATGGCCGGCTGCGGGCACGAATAACCCGCCGACCTGACAGCCCCGTAAGTTGCGCATTTGCACAGCGCCAAACCGCTAAATCTTGTGTCCAAGGCGTGACAAGCCCCCCCTGAACCGCTATAAATCGCGTGTAAATCAAGGGATGATTGACCCATGGCCGAAGAAGCCAAAAAGACCCCCGCCTATGACGCCGATTCTATCAAGGTTCTCAAAGGCTTGGAGGCGGTTCGCAAGCGCCCCGGCATGTATATTGGCGATACCGATGATGGGTCGGGCCTGCACCATATGGTGTATGAAGTTGTCGACAACGGCATTGATGAGGCGCTGGCCGGACATGCCACCGCGGTCAGTGTGAAAATCCACGCCGATGGCTCTGTTTCGGTGCGCGACAATGGGCGCGGCATCCCGGTGGACATCCACCAGGAAGAAGGCGTTTCCGCCGCCGAAGTGATCATGACGCAGCTGCATGCAGGCGGAAAATTCAACAATACCGACGACTCTGGCAATGCCTACAAGGTGTCGGGTGGCTTGCACGGCGTGGGTGTGTCGGTGGTGAACGCGCTGTCGGAATGGCTGGAACTGACGGTCTGGCGCAACGACACCGAATACCGCGCGCGGTTTGAACATGGCGATTGCGTGGTACATGTCTATCCGGTTGGTCCCGCGCCGGGAATGAAGGGCACCCAGGTGCGGTTTCTGGCGGCGGCGAAAACCAACATTCCGGACGGCACGTTTTCAAATCTGGATTACAGTTTCAAAACGCTTGAACACCGCCTGCGCGAACTGGCGTTTCTGAATTCGGGCGTGCGGATCATCATTGAAGATGACCGCCCGGCAGAACCCTTGCATACAGAATTGTATTACGACGGCGGCGTGAAAGAATTTGTGAAATACCTTGACCGATCAAAGACGTCCGTAATGGCAGAGCCGATTTATATGATCGGTGAACGCAATGGCATTACGGTCGAAGTGGCTATGTGGTGGAACGACAGCTACAATGAAATGGTGCTGCCGTTTACCAATAACATCCCGCAGCGCGATGGTGGCACCCATCTGGCGGGCTTTCGCGGTGCGCTGACCCGAACGATCAATTCCTATGCCCAAACATCCGGCATCGCCAAGCGCGAAAAGATCGACTTTACCGGCGATGACGCCCGCGAAGGGCTGACGTGCGTGCTGTCGATCAAAGCGCCGGACCCCAAGTTTTCCAGCCAGACCAAGGATAAACTGGTGTCGTCCGAAGTACGCCCCGCCGTTGAAAACATGGTCAACGAAAAGCTGTCGGAATGGTTCGAAGAAAACCCCGCCAACGCCCGCATCATCGTTGGCAAGATCATCGAAGCCGCGATGGCGCGCGAAGCCGCCCGCAAAGCCCGCGAATTGACCCGCCGCAAAACCGCGCTGGATGTCGCCAGTCTGCCCGGTAAACTGGCTGATTGTCAGGAACGCGATCCGGCAAAGTCCGAGATTTTTCTGGTCGAGGGCGACAGCGCTGGCGGTTCGGCCAAGCAGGGCAGAAGCCGCGCCAATCAGGCCGTTTTGCCGTTGCGCGGCAAGATCCTGAACGTTGAGCGCGCCCGGTTTGACCGCATGCTGGGCAGTGCCGAAATTGGCACGCTGATCACGGCGCTGGGCACTGGCATTGGCCGGGATGAGTTTAATATCAAGAAGTTGCGATACCACAAAGTGGTGATCATGACCGACGCCGATGTGGACGGCGCGCATATCCGCACGCTGCTGCTGACGTTCTTTTTCCGCCAGATGCCCCAGTTGATTGAGGGCGGCTATCTGTATATCGCCCAGCCGCCTTTGTATAAAGTGGCGCGCGGCAAGTCCGAGGTTTACCTGAAAGATCAGGCAGCGCTGGAAGATTATCTGGTTGAAATGGGCATCGAAGGTGCCGTTTTGAAACTGACTGACGGGCAGGAAATTGCGGGCAACGATCTGGCGCGCGTGGTCGAAGCTGCGCGCGCGTTCCGCCGGGTGCTGGAGGCGTTTCCGACGCATTATCCGCGCGGTATTCTGGAACAGGCGGCCTTGGCGGGCGCGTTTGATCCGGGTCAGGCCGACGCCGATTTGCAAAACGTCGCCGATACAGTGGCCAAACGGCTGAACATGATCGCGCTGGAATACGAAAAAGGCTGGACGGGCCGGATTACCCAAGATCACGGCATCCGGCTGTCGCGTATCCTGCGCGGGGTTGAGGAATTGCGCACTTTGGACGGCGCGGTTCTGCGTTCGGGTGAGGCGCGGCGACTGTCGGCAATCGCACAACAATCGCGCAGCAACTATACCGATCCGGCCCGCATGCTGCGCAAGGATCGCGAACAAATGGTGCATGGTCCGATTGATTTGCTGAAATCCATTCTGGCCGAGGGCGAAAAAGGCCTGTCGCTGCAACGTTATAAGGGTTTGGGCGAAATGAACCCCGAACAGCTGTGGGAAACCACTTTGGACCCCGAAGCGCGCACGTTGTTGCAAGTAAAGATCGACGATCTGGCCGAGGCCGACGACATCTTTACCAAGCTGATGGGCGATGTGGTGGAACCCCGGCGCGAGTTTATCCAGCAAAACGCCCTGAACGTGGAACATCTGGATATTTGAACCACCGGGCCCAGCCGAGTTTTGGGCCAACCCAACCTATACCCCTGATGTAACAAGACTTTCGATGAGGTTCGCATGACGTTCAAACCTGCCATCTGGCCCCGCGCGCTGCGTTCGCAACATTGGTTCGGCGGCACCGGGCGCGATGCGATTTACCATCGCGGCTGGATGAAAAACCAAGGCTTGCCGCATGATTTGTTCGATGGTCGTCCGGTGATTGGTATTCTGAACACATGGTCGGAACTGACGCCGTGCAACGCGCATCTGAACGATCTGGCGCAGCGCGTCAAACATGGGATCTATGAGGCGGGCGGTTTTCCTGTGGAAGTGCCGGTGTTCAGCGCCAGCGAATCCGCCTTTCGCCCGACCGCGATGATGTTTCGCAATCTGGCGGCGATGGCGGTGGAAGAGGCGATGCGCGGCCAGCCGATGGATGGCTGCGTGCTGTTGGTGGGCTGCGATAAAACCACGCCCAGCCTGTTGATGGCGGCGGCAAGCACCGATATTCCGTCGATTGTGGTCACCGGCGGGCCAATGTTGAACGGCTATTTCAAGAATGAACGTGTTGGGTCGGGCACCCATTTGTGGAAATTCTCCGATGCCGTCAAAGCCGGCGAAATGACCGCGTCCGAATTTGCAGAAGCCGAAGCCAGCATGTCGCGCAGCCCCGGATCGTGCAACACGATGGGCACTGCCAGCACAATGGCGTCGATGGCCGAAGCACTGGGCATGGCGCTTTCGGGCAATGCCGCTATTCCCGCGGTTGACAGCCGCCGCCGCGTGATGGCGCAAATCACCGGGCGGCGGATTGTGCAGATGGTAAAAGATGATCTGAAACCTTCGGACATCTTGAAAAAAGCCGCGTTTGAGAACGCCATCCGCACCAATGCCGCCATTGGCGGATCGACCAACGCGGTGATTCATCTGCTGGCGATCGCGGGCCGGGTTGGCGTTGATCTGACGCTGGAGGATTGGGATCGTTGCGGGCGCGATGTGCCGACGATCGTGAACCTGATGCCATCGGGCAAATATCTGATGGAGGAATTTTTCTACGCAGGCGGTCTGCCCGTTGTGATCAAGCGGCTGGGCGAAGCGGGCGTTCTGCACTGCGATGCGTTGACCGTCTCGGGTGATACCATGTGGGATCAGGTCAAAGACGTGGTCAACCACAACGAAGATGTCATCTTGCCCGCCGACAAGGCCTTGGCGCAATCGGGGGGTGTGGTGGTGCTGAAAGGCAATCTGGCGCCCAAGGGGGCTGTGCTGAAACCTTCGGCCGCGACCGCTGCCTTGATGGTGCACCGCGGCCGCGCCGTGGTGTTCGAAGACATCGACGATTACAAAGCCCAGATCAATGACGAGTCTTTGGACATTGATGAATCCTGCATCATGGTGTTGAAAAACTGCGGCCCCAAAGGCTATCCCGGCATGGCCGAGGTCGGCAACATGGGTCTGCCGCCCAAGGTTTTGCGCAAGGGCATCACCGATATGGTGCGGATTTCCGATGCGCGGATGTCTGGCACCGCCTATGGCACCGTAGTTTTGCACACCTCGCCCGAGGCGGCGGCGGGCGGGCCTTTGGCGGTGGTGCAGAACGGTGATTTCATCGAACTGGACGTGCCAAACCGCCGCCTGCATCTGGATATCTCTGACGCCGATCTTGTCGCGCGGCTGGCCAAATGGGTGCCCCGCACGGCCCCACCAGAATCGGGCTATGCGTTTTTGCACAACGCGCATGTGAAGGGGGCGGATACCGGGGCCGATCTTGATTTCCTGCAAGGGTGTCGTGGCAATCCGGTGGGTAAGGACAGCCACTGATGGCAGCGCCTACCAAAATCGCCCTTGTCGGTATCGGCAAAATTGCGCGGGATCAGCATATTCCGGCACTTGCGGCCAGCCCCGCTTGGGAACTGGCCGCCACGGTCAGCCGGTCAGGCACGGTTGCGGGCATTGAAAGCTATACCGATTTTGCCGAAATGCTGGCGGCGCGGCCCGATATCCCGGTGGTGTCGCTGTGCATGCCGCCGCTGCCGCGCTTTGATTATGCCAAAGCCGCATTGTTGGCGGGCCGCCATGTGATGCTGGAAAAGCCGCCCGGTGCCACGTTGGCCGAAGTGCATGCGTTGACGGAATTGGCCGCCCAAATGGGTGTAAGCCTTTACGCAACCTGGCACAGCCGGATGGCGCACGGCGTTTGCGGTGCCAAGGCGTGGCTGGCCGAAAAGGTGGTGACGCGCGCCCATATCAGCTGGCGTGAAGACGTGCGCAAATGGCATCCGGGGCAGGATTGGGTCTTTGAACCCGGCGGCATGGGGGTGTTTGATCCCGGCGTCAACGCGCTGTCGATCCTGACCGAAATCCTGCCGATGCGCGTGCATCTGACGTCAGCGACGCTGACCTTCCCCGCCAATCGGCAAACCCCGATTGCGGCGGACCTACAGTTTAGTGGCGGTGTGAGTGCCGTTTTTGACTGGCGCCAGACCGGGCCGCAAACCTGGGACATCGTTGTTGAAACCGACCAAGGCAGGCTTGATCTGCGAATGGGCGGCGCGCGGCTGGAAATTGACGGCGTGGTGGCCAGCGAAGGGCCAAATCTTGAATATCCGAACCTGTATGTGCGGATGGCACATCTGATCGAGGCCGGTCAATCTGACGTGGATCTTGCACCGATGGTGCATGTGGCCGACGCGCTGACTTTGGGTCGGCGCGACGTGACAGAGGCGTTTTATTTCTAAACCAACGGCATCCGCCGCATGATGCCCGGTGCGTTTGGATCATGATATTTGTTGGGCAACCCACGGTCGGCCAAAAGCCGCGCACAAAATGCGATGCGGTCGTAATCCAATGTTACCCCCAGACCCGGCCCTTTTGGCAAAGCAAGATGATTGTTTTTCGGGCTGAACGGTCCTTCGGCGATGACGTCGTGCGGTTGTTGGCGCAGCAGTGATTGGTTCGGCTCGCGGAGGTGGGGATGGGCAGCGCAGGCGTGCAGATAGGCGGCGGTTTCCAGTCCCGACCCACCAGAATAACACCAAAAATCAAGACCTGCGCCCTGACAGGCCGAGACAAACCGTAACATGGCGGAAAAACCGCCAAGGCCCGCAACGTCTGACACGATGGCATCTGGCGCCCCATAGGCGACTGCCTTGCCAATATCGGTGTTGTGCCCGGAAAATGGGATGGTCGTGCGGGCACGCAATCGGCGCATGGCCGTCCAATCTGGTGTGGGATCTTCCCAATTGCGAATGCCTGCCTCTTCAAAAGCTGGCGCCAGATACAGGCAGGATGGCAGGCTGAACGCTTGATTGCTGTCGATCCGCAACATCACGTCAGGGCCAAGTGCGGCGCGCAACGCCTGCACCAACAGAATATTCTGGCGCAAATCAGGGTCGCTGACCTTACCTTCAAAAAACGTTGTGCCATGTTCGGCATGCAAGCCAAGGCAATAGTCAACCACGGCTTCTATCGAGGCTTCACCACCGCGTCCGTCTTGGGGCAATCTGTAGGAGAAGTAATCTGTGAACGGAATTTTGTCGCGGTGGATACCACCCAGCAGGTTTGCTATCGGCTGCCCCCACAACTTGCCGCGCAAATCCCAAAGGGCAATTTCAATACCGCCCCAAGCCGCACGTGTTGCGTAATCGGTAACGGAGTGATTGGCCGGCATCGACGGTAACACCCGCCGCTCCAGCGCTGCCATATCCAGTGGATTGCAACCCACCAGCACCTCGGCCATCCGGGCAATGATCGGCGCTGCACTATGGCTGGGCGCTTCGGCAATGCCGATGACACCATCTGAAGTTTCAACTTCAACGATGCACTTCGTAAACGCTTCCAACGCGCCGTAAGACCAAAGATAGGGCGCCTCAAGCGGCACAAGAATAGGGGTGGCGCGAATGGCGGTGATTTTCATATCAGCACTTTATCGGTTGCAAACTTGACCAACAAAATGATGACACAGGGCACCAGCGTTGTCCGTGCCGTTTGCGACCCGTGATTTACGCAATCCGCGACAGGGGCTGATTTCAGCTACAGCCCAAAAGGAATAGACTGCACGCGCGAACTGGCGTTCAGCGCTTTCATACAAATCTGTTCCGCACCCTTTTCAGATTCGCACTCGTCTTGCCGGTTCACCAGCAACCGCGACACGTCGGGGCAATTGACGGCGGGCATGCTGAACACCACCACGCGGGTCTTGTTCAGGGGCAGTTCGCCAAACTCGAACACAAACAGCGAAGTTGCCAACCCGTCGCCGTTAAACACCGCAACTTCGAACGATGCTTTGGTCAGCGCTACATCGGTGTTGTTCGTGGCCACAAACGTCAACTGACACCCCTCGGGTGCGTCTGCCGAGGTATTCAGTTCAAGTTCAAAGTTGCCAGATTGCGCCTGCGCGATCGACGCGCAGGCCATGGTGGCGGCAAGGGCCGCACCGAAGATCAGCGCATGCGAGAAAGGTTGTTCAATCAACACCGCAATAATCCTTTTGCTGAATGGGCCAATCGCGCCCCCGCACGAACAGTTGTCCGCAGCAGGGCACCCCTGTCAACAGGAAGGACGCTTGATTATTGAAAGATACCGATCTGCCAAGGCATCTCTGTCAGCTTTTTGCTGCGTGACACATTGCGTTCTGCCTTCAGCGGCTTGGCAATCGTCGCCACCCGCTGACCGGTTTGCGCTGTGCCGCAGGGCGGCATGAAAATTGTTGCCAGATCATCGCCGCTTGCACAGCGCGCATCAGCAAGAACCAGACCGTCAATCGTCGTATTGTCATCAGACCCGGCCGCAAATGCGGTCGAAGCCATCAGTGCGATCACCGGCACAAGGCCAAAAAGTTTGAACTGCATTTCTTAACCCCGCGTTTGCCCGTCGTTTACCGGGCGGTTATCCCCAACCAATTTCTGATATTAACACGAAATCACTTGCAAACACAGAACGACGCATTGCCAAGCCTGCGGCCCCTTCCAAGGCG
Organism: Cypionkella sp.; assembly: GCA_031422555.1. Classification (GTDB taxonomy): domain Bacteria; phylum Pseudomonadota; class Alphaproteobacteria; order Rhodobacterales; family Rhodobacteraceae; genus JANNAT01. The sequence continues at coordinate 20,237 of JANPLZ010000092.1, forward strand.
ACATTCAAGTGACTATAATGCACCAATGCACAGGTTTATCCGACCTCTTCGCCAAACTCTTGCCTCGATTGCCGGGGCTTTGTGGCTTCTTTCTGGCGCGACGACCCAAGCCGCAGCCGAATTTGCTGTCTGTAACCAGTCTTTTGACGTGGTAAATGTTGCGGTTGGTCGGGACGTAAACGGCCAATTCAGCACCGAAGGCTGGTGGACAATCGGCCCGAATCAATGCGCCAATGTCATCAAGGAAGAACTGGTCAGCCGGTATATCTACATCTACGTGCAAGATGTCTTTGGCCAACCGATCATGACCGGCACGACGCAAATGTGCATCGCCAGTATCAAATTTCAGATCATCGGCAACGCCGACTGCTGGAGCCGGGGTAAAATATCCGCTGGATTCATCGAAGTGGATACCAAAGAGACGCAACGCTGGACATTGTTTCTGGCGGCGGTTCAGTGATCGGCAAACCCGACAGGTAACGCTGGCCAAATTATCGAAAATGCCGTATCTTTCCAAAAATACTGGTTGGTGTGCATTTTTCGTCGATAGATACTTTTGTTTGCAGGGCCCTTTATGACCGCAAATTCTGTCTGGCACGTTTGGAAAATTGTCATGGTGCGGCTGGTTGCAGCCTGCATCGCGGCTTTTTGTGCGGCATCTCCGTCCTCTGCTGAACGGCTGGCGTTGGTGGTTGGCAATGCCGGCTATGATGTCGCCCCCGATCTGGCAAACCCGATCAATGACGCGACCGCAATTGCCGAAGCGCTGACCCGGTTGGATTTCAAGGTTACCTTGCTGACCGATGCGGGCGGAAAATCGTTGTGGGAAGAATTGGACAAGTTCATCCTGTCGGCGGAAACCGCCGAAAGCGCGGTGTTTTTCTATTCCGGCCATGCCTTTCAGATGAGCGGTGTGAACTATCTGGTCCCCGTCACCGCCAAACTTGACAGCCGGGAGTCGGCCAAAGAAGAAAGCTGGAGCCTTGATGGCATCATCGCCCGGCTTCAAAGCCGCTCTCGCCAGACGCTGATTTTTCTTGACGCGTGCCGCAACGATCCGCTGCCAGCCTCGGTGCGCGGCTCTGGTGCGGCGACGGATGGTTTGGCGCGGGTGCAAACCGGCGTTGGCACTTTTGTGGCGTTTTCCACCGCGCCGGGCAATGTGACGATTGACGGTGTCAGCGGCGCAAAGAACAGCCCGTTCACAACGGCGCTTTTGAAGCATATCGAAACCGACGGCATTTCGATTTCGGACATGATGATCGAAGTGCGCAACGACGTTGAAAATGCAACCTTGCGCAAGCAGGTGCCATGGGATCAGTCCAGCCTGAGCGAACAGTTTTACTTCGTCCCGCCGGTCGAAGTATCCAAACAGGAACTTAGCGAAGCCGACTATGAACTGCTGGCAGAACTTTCACCCGAAGACCGCACCAAGTTCTTGGCATTGCTGGCAGAATCCGGGTTTGATGAGGCGTCGCTGGCGATAGCCGACGCTGCCATCGCTTTGTCTGAGGCAAACCTTGATGCCGTGGCCGACGAAACCACCTTCCTGACCGCAGCCTCTGACGACACTGCCATCGAAGCGATTGCGGCTGTTGACGGCGACGTGATGCCAGAATTTGACTCGGTCGAAAGCGATGTCGTTCTGGGTCAAATAAGCGAGGCCGACATCGCCCAAATTGACGTGATCGAGGAAGACCCGACCGCGCCGATCCGTCTGGCCGCTTTGGATTGGAACACGCGTGACATATCTATCAATGACGTCACGATCACCCGGATGCGACTATCGGGCCGGTTGATCGTAGCGGATACTGATGAAAATCGCGCGTTGTTGGCGTCAATTGATCCTCGGCTGGTGCAAGAAGACACGGTTCTGACCATCGCCCCGGAAGACCTCGCACGGGCGGTGCAGGCGGAACTAAAGCGGGTTGGCTGCTATCAAATGGCGGTTGACGGGTCTTGGGGAAAAGGGTCGCGCACGGCTTTGACCAGCTATTTCCTTGCCAAGAAAACGGTTCCCGAAACTTTGGAGCCTACTGACAGCCTGTTCGCCCGCCTGTCGGATGAACCCAAAGTGGTTTGCGCGACGCGGGTTGCAAAATCGGCGGTTAAAACCGGCAAGCGCACGGTGGTGGCCGATGCCGCGTCAACCGGCAAGGTTGATATCAGATCCAAAAAGAAAACCGGCAAAAAGCAGGAAACGGCAACGACCCGGATCACCAAGGGTGCCATTGGAATCACCGGGGCGTTTTAAGCCGGGTGGCCATCCGATATGGAAATCGACCCCCGCTTTAAGGCCGCACGTCAAAAAGCCGCTGAGCGCCGCCGTAACACCTGGCTTGTGCCCAGTTTGCTTTTTGGTCTTGGCAGTGTCGCTGTCGGCAGCCTGATTTTGGGGCTGTATCTTGGTGGGGTGATTTCTTTCGGCACCGCCACCAGCACCGATGACACCGCTGCCGAGGATACGGCCGATGGGGCTGCCATCACCTATGCCGCGGCCTTTGTTGATCTGCCGGGCGATCCGATGCTCTTGCGGTTTGACACCAGTGCCGCGGCGGAAAAAACCCGTAAACTGTTGCGGCCGCTGGATATTCCAGCAGAGCGGGCTTCATCGGAACTGTCGTATTTGACCGATGACCTGATCACCGCAGAAGAGCGGTTGATCACCACGATTCCCTCTAGTCGCGAAGATTTTGCATTTTTCCAGGCCCAGCGCGCGGCACCGGGCACGCCCGCCAAACCAGTGGTGCAGGTCGAACCGGCCCCGTCACTGATCGAAACCATCGTGGCCGAGGGCGACGATTCAAGCTGGGGCGAAAACCTTGACGGCTCAGATACCACAGCGCCCGACACCTTTACCAAAACCAAAATCGAAGACACCACCAGCCTGAATTTCATCCTGCCCGAAGCGCAACGCAAACGCCCATTTGAAGATGTGATCTTGCGGCTGAAATCAAAGGGCGACCTGATAACGTTGATGACCGAAAATGGCATGGATGCAGCGGCGTCGAAAAAATTCGCCGAAGCGGCCTTGTTGCTTATTCCGGCCTTGGCCACCTTGGACAACGGCTATGTCGTTGCGATGCGATCCGCCCAGCGCAAAAATCTGCAAGTGCCGGTTCAACTTAGCCTTGTCACCGGGGATACGTTTTTCGGCAGTGTGGCGATTGACGACACCGGTGCCGTGGTCACCTCTGCCGATCCTTGGGTGGATCAGGATTTGTTCTCGCTGGCCGATGGCAAAGTTGAAGAGGCCGCTGAAACGGGTCGCAAATACCGGATGTTGGATGCGTTTTACTCGGCCGCCATCCGTAACGGTGTGCCGTCTGCCGTGGTGGCCGAAACCATCGTGCTGATGAGTCAGGCCTTTGATCTGGAAAGTTTTGCAGCCCCCGGTGACAAGATGACCTTGCTCTATTCCAAAGAGCCGGGCAGTGGTGGCTCCGGCCCGGGACAAGTGCTTTACGCCTCGATCAAGGGTGAGGGTAAGTTATTGGAATGCAATGTCTTTAAGCTTGCTGGCAAAGAAGACTATGCCTGTTTTGGCCAAGGTGCCGGGGGCAGTTCTGCTGCGGCATCTGGCGGCGGGGTAAGTCTGCGGGCAGGGTTTGTCACCCCGGCGAATGGGGTTTTGACCTCGCGGTTCGGGCCGCGCATTCACCCCATCCTCAAGGTTGCCAAATTGCACAAGGGCACCGATTGGGCGGCACCGATTGGCACGCCGGTGGTGGCGGCCTTTGATGGCACGATTGCCATGGCGGGTGATGGCGGCACCTTTGGCAATTTGATCACGATGACCCATCCCAACGGCAGCGAAACCCGGTATGCGCATCTAAGTGCCTTTGCCGAGGGTCTGAAAGCCGGGCAAACCGTCAGCGCCGGGCAGTTGATAGGGTATATCGGCACCACCGGCAGATCGACGGGCCCGCATTTGCATTTCGAACTGATTGAGGCGGGCGAAGCGGTCGATCCGCTGGCGGCAGGAGGTGCCGTGGTGGCCAGCGGCGGTGGGTCTGCGGTTGATACTTTGGTCGATCAGATCATCCGCGTCGAATCCGGTGGCAAAGCCGATGCAAAGAACCCGCTGTCCAGCGCCACAGGTTTGGGTCAGTTTATTTCCAGCACTTGGCTGCGGATGATGGCGCAGTATCGCCCCGATCTGGCCAGCACGATGGACAAGGAGGCGTTGCTTGCGTTGCGCAACGACCCCACAATCAGCCGTGAAATGATCACCGCGCTGGCCCGCGAAGGCGAATCCTATCTGCGCGCGCGCGGTCATGAGATCACCGCTGGCCGCTTGTATTTGTGCCATTTTCTGGGGGCCGAAGGCGCGAATATGGCGCTTAACGCGGCGGACGATCAATTGGTCATCGACGTGATGGGGGCGGGTGTTGTCAAAGCCAACCCTTTCCTTGCGGGCCGCACGATTGCCTATGTCAAGGAATGGGCCGAATTGAAGATGAACCGCAGCGGTGGCGGCAGCGCTTTGCCCGCCGCCATCGTCATTCCGCCCGAGGTTTTGGCCTATCAAAAGGTGATTGCGGCAGTTCTGGGCAGCAAAATTTAGTTTTTTCCATACAATGGTTCCCACATTCGATCAGCAAAAGTATTTACTCTGTTGCCATTTACATCATAAAGAGCCTTTTCTTGGATGACTTTTCCGATTGCATCAGCAGCCAAATTGCCAACGATACCCGTAGTTAAAATGAGTGCCAAGCTCAGCCATCCTGCTGGTGTGCCAATAACTAGAACTGCAAGCGCTGTGCCTGCCAATTGCCCACCCAATCCTGTAACCGTATCAAGCAACAGCACCGATCGATCTGTATTGCGATCGGCTTGATGAATTTGCGCAGCAGTTATTCCCATTAACCCAGCAGACAACACCACTCCACCAATCTTTGCAGTTCGTGAAATCCTTGCCAGCTGATCAGCTTGATCTAAAATCGCTTGAGGTCTAATCGCCGCATGTGGTTGAATACGCAAAACTTGTCCGGGCTTTTGCCCGGGGTTTATGAGTTGATGCAGCGGCCCAAGTTTATAAGCTACATGCTTCACACTCAACGAACGCTGATAGTTGTATTGGTTGCGCGAAATCGTTCCAGCTTCTTTGCGATAATAGTTGAGCGCTATTTTGTATAAATCGCTATGGGCGGCTTTTGTAGTTTTATCCACAAAAGAAACAAAGCCTTCGGCACCTGCTTGATTGATTTTCATGAAGTCAATGCTGCTTAATAGGGCTTGTGTTGAAGTGTTATGTTTTGCCAAACCACTTGATATTAATTCGCAAGACCTCACGATGTCACGCGCTGGTGCAGATGAAGAACTCGTGGCTGTTTGTAAATCTGGCAGCATGACTATTTGGCCGGGTCGAATCAAATCAACATTAGAAATTGACGGATTGTTGGCTTGAATTAAACGAACAATTCCAGCCTTGTCCTTCAGAAACGACGCAGAACCATAGTGCTGACGAAGAATTTGATAAAGTTGATCGTATTGGCGCACCTCGTAAAATGTAATAGCCATGAAATCCCCTAACTGAAATCGTAGCCGATCTTGCCCTCTTTCATCACCACTTCGACGCCCTTCATATCGGTCTGCGCGACCATCCGCGACAACACTTCGCGCGACAAATCGGGCAGGATCGAATTGCTGATGATGTTGTCCACCATCCGGCCGCCGGAATCCGGATCTTTGCATTGATCGACGATAAAGGTCATCACTTCGGGCGATACCGTCATCACCGCGCCATGGTTTTCCTTCATGCGGCGCACAATGGCCTTCAGTTTCAACTTCACAATCCCTGACAAAACTTCGGCTGACAGCGGGAAATACGGGATCGTGACGATCCGGCCCAACAGCGCGGGGGGGAACACACGGGTCAGATAGGGCTTCATCGCCTCGGACAGGTCATCGACATCCGGGCGGGTTTCGCCCTTTTCGGCCATATCCATGATCACTTCGGTGCCGACATTCGACGTCAGCAAAATTAGCGTGTTCTTAAAGTTGATCGACCGGCCCGAGCCATCTTCCATGATGCCTTTGTCAAACACCTGAAAGAACAGCTCGTGGACATCGGAATGCGCCTTTTCGATCTCGTCCAGCAGCACCACCGAATAGGGTTTGCGCCGCACCGCCTCGGTCAGTCGCCCGCCTTCACCGTAACCCACATAGCCGGGGGGCGCACCTTTCAGCAGGCTGACGGTATGCGCCTCTTGGAATTCTGACATGTTGATGGTGATGATGTTCTGCTCGCCGCCATAAACCGCCTCGGCCAAGGCCAGCGCGGTTTCGGTTTTGCCGACACCAGACGGGCCGCACAGCATGAACACGCCAATCGGCTTGTTCGGGTTCGACAGTTTCGCCGACGCGGTTTCGATGCGTTTGGCAATCATTTCCAAGCCGTGATCCTGGCCGATCACCCGTTCTTTCAGCCGATCCCCCAGCATCAGGATCGACTTCAATTCATCGGAAACCATCTTACCGGCGGGAATGCCGGTCCAATCAGAGATGACCGCCGCCACCACTTGGGCATCGACATGGGCGTAAATCTTGCGTTGATCGGCGTCGCGGGCCTGCAGTTGCCGCACACTTTCCATCGCTTGCGGGCGCAGGGTTTCTACATCGTCGCCTGCACCTTCGAGCACCGCTTCGCCTTCGGGCGCGGCGATCTTGATCTCGCCACCCACCATCTTTTTCCAAATGTCCAACAAACGATCAACCATCGCCTTTTCTTCGGCATAATCGGCCTCTAGCGCCGCCAGATGGGTGCGTTCCTTTTCCAACAGCTCGTGAATTTCCGCCACACGCCCGCCCGCATCTTCGCCCAGATCGGCTTGGCGTTCCTTGGCGGCAAGTTCGGTCTCAAAGCTGGCAATCGTGGCCTTGCAGTCCTGGATCGTGGCCGGTGTGGTGGATTGGCTGATCGCCACCCGCGCGCAGGCCGTGTCCAGCAGCGAGACCGCTTTGTCGGGCAACTGCCGCGACGGGATATAGCGCGACGACAGGTTCACCGCCGCCACAATCGCCTCATCCGAAATACGCACATTATGATGCGCTTCCATCGGCCCAAGGATGCCCCGCA